>CALVRM010000021.1 GCA_944358695.1 uncultured Bacilli bacterium
ACAGGTGCTTCGGGATCTTGTGTCTTCGATTCGGATGGCTTGGGCTGCTATGTTGGTGATCTGTACTTGAATGCTTTTTCCAGCGGCTATGTTGCTGCTGTCGATTATGCTTCTGGCGTCGCCTGCCGTGTCTTCAGCAATGGCAATGCGGGTTGCGAGGAGTAGTTGCGGTAGTCCAGCTAAAAATCTTAAAATCTAAGATTTAATATCTTGCATGTAGGTAAAATAAATCGTTATTCATTTAAAAGCTTAAGCAAAGAGTATCAAATATATATTAAATATGATTAATAAAACAAACGATAATGGTGTAAAGTAAATAGTGTCAATGACAACTATACGAACGTTTATTGTTTGTTTTTTTATTTATTTTATTTTTAGTTTTTTGTATAGTTTTAAATACGTATTTATTAAATGATAAAATTGACCTTTATCCTTTTATATAAAAGAATAAGGTATAAGCTGTTGTTTTTATTTTAATATAATTAAACAGTCCCATAATTATTACAAAAGCATATAATGCTTTAGAGGTGAGAGCATGTATAGAATATACGAAGTTCAAAATGGTGATACTTTGGCTTCTGTTGCCAGCAGACTGGGAGTTAGTCCTGAGGTTTTAGCCACATTAAATGGGCTAAACGTTAGTGCTATTTTAACTCCTAATAGTTATATAGTTGTTCCTAATGGGGATACTCTTTTTGATAAATATATTGTAAAAAAGGGTGACACAATTTATGAAATAGCTAGAAGAATTAATGTTGCACCTACCCAACTATTAAAATTAAACGGTTTAGGTGAAAACGAGTATATTTATCCGGAACAAGAAATTTTAATTCCAAAATCAAGAACTAGTTTTTATGTTACTGGTGATAGTGACACATTAAATGGTGTGATTAGATATCTCAAAACTACGGCTGATAATATAGCTAAACAAAATGATACTATTTATTTAGTGCCAGATCAATTAATCGTTTATAAGAAATAATTTCCAGGATAAAAACATGAAAAAAGAAAAGACAGTTAAAAAGCCAATATAAATAAGGGGATTAACTGTTTTTTTAAGAAAAAATTTAATGAGCAAGGATGTTAAAGAATCTAAGGATCTCAGTTTCATAAGATAAAGATAATCTAAATCTTATTAATTTTAAACTACGATTATAAATGCTTTTAACATCATTAAGAAAAGCTAAACATAATTTTTTTAATATTTGTAAATTTAAAAGAGCATTTTTATCCATGGTTGAATTATCATCTTGTTTAAAGGTAAAATCTAAGTGCCAATGAAGCTTATTTTCAACATTCCAATGTTGTCTAATTGCTTTAGAAAAAGTCTCAATATCTATATATAAACTAGATATATAATACCTCATCTCAATAGTTTTATTACCGTTTTTTTCAATCGTTTTTTTAACGGCGCCAAACGATTTAATACCTTTCCAATTTTTTAAATCATAATACCAAGAAATATCATCAGTTTGAAAATATTCATAAGTAATAATAGCTGAATGTGATTTTTCTATTTCTTTAGTATATGCTTTTCCTATACCATTGGCTTTAATTATTTCTAATTGCGTATCATTAAAGTATAGTACTAAGTCATTATAAAAGTTTTCTTGATTTAACTTAATCGGTACAACATAATCACCTTTAAGATTAATAACCATTTCAACATTAGATTTTTGCGTATTTAAAGCATCCCAAGTAATGATATTTCCTTTAACATTTATTCTTTCTAATATTTTTGGAATAGTAGTAATTTCATTAGTTTTATCTTCGATTTTTTCACTAGCTATACATAATCCTAAATTATTTGAATATACGTTTAAAACATTTAAAGATTTGATTTTATCTCTGATATCATTTTCATTTCTTTTACTACGATTATCGGTTTTACCATCAATATTCATAATATCTCTTTTGCTTGAAAAGAGTTTCAAAACATCTTGTGCAAAAAGAACACAAATATTTTCAAGTTCTTCAGGTTTAATAATAGAAAAAACTCTTTTATAAGTGATAGCAGAAGGAATTCCACCAGTAAGCATTAAAAAATTTTTTAACCAACTTTTTTTAGCAATAGCAAATTCTCTAATTTCCTGCCAATCATTACAATTACCTAGTATAGCCAAAAAACTAACAACAATAATATCCCATATTTTATATTTGACCTTACCTTTTTGTCTAGTATCAGATAGATCTTTAATTTTTTCTTTAAATTGCCTAAGAGCATCATAATTTAGTTCCTCTAAATTGACTTTATATTTATCTAATAACTTTTCGTTTATTTCCGCTTTAGTTAATTTTTTCTTTTTCATAAACAACACCCAATAATATTTTACAGGTATTTTACGAAAATTTCAGCAAAATTATCAATATTTTTATTTCCTTTATCTTCTATAACCCTGATAAACAAACGTTGTCAATACTTATATCTCTTTTTTTCATGTTTTTATCCTGTTAATTGTCTCGTTTTTATTGAAAAAAAATCAAAATTTGTTTATAATTGTATTAATAACAATAAAGAAGGAGATAAAATGAAAAAGAAGTTAAATCAATTCAAAAAAATTGTTCTAAACCATAAAAAAGTTTCCATCGGTATTATAATTATTTTAATAGTTTTTATCGTTGCTATTGTCACTTTAGTGATTAATAACAATGAAGGTAGTACTTCAAACAAAAAGAAAGAAGACAAGCTTATCGTTAATACCAACGCCGGGATCATAAAAGAGGAAGAATATAAAGGGTTAAAATTTTCCAACATAACTTTAATAAAGGCTAAAGATACAGAAACTTATACTTTATCCATGGATGTAACTAATACAACATCTGAGACTAGTAATATTACGCAAGTAGATATTCCAATTAAAAACAAAAAAGGAGAAGTAGAAGTAACTTTATTAGGATACATTGGTGAAGATTTAAAACCAAATGAAACAAGAACAATTACCGCTTCAGCAGGCATTGACCTAAGTAAATCCGCTTCCAAAGAAATAAAAGAACATAATCAGCAAAATTCACAATAAAACGAGTATGCTTTTTTATTAAGCAAATTGATAAGTGCTTTAACCATAATTATAAAATATAACTTTGGCGTTTAATTATTCTAAATTGATATATTTGACAAATTTCGTAAAAAATATTTTTTATAATATAACCGGTGAAAAAAATGAAAGTTAAAGGCGTATGTAAATATCATCTTTATGATGATAAAATTGAAATTAGACTTGGAAATTAAGTCTTTTTCTTTTCGCTATTTTTCTACATAAATTGCCTATCTTTGCCATAAAATTATTTAGGTGATATAATGCTTAAGGATTTAAGAAATTACATATTAGAAAGCGATTTTAGAATTAATTATGTACTTGGTAAATTAAACATCGTAAATTATGAGTGCATTGATCACTTTAGTGATGATAAAGTAATGATTAGATATAGTGAAGGTATGGTAATAATTAAAGGAGAAAATTTAATTATTTCCAAATTATTAAATGATGAAATATTAATATCAGGAATAATCAAAAGCCTTGAGTTGAAATGATTGAAAAATTTAAAAGCAAAATTGCTCTAAATGTCAAGGGCAAGAACATAAATCGTTTCATCAAAAAACTAACCACTAGAAAAATCAATATTTTGTCATTAAAATATATAAATAAAAATGAAATAGAAATAATTATATATAAAGAAGACTATGAAACTGTCTTGAAAATAAAAAGCATTTATGATGTTTTAGAAAAAGAAGTTTATGGATATTTAAAAATCAAAAAAGTATTTAAAGTAAACAGACATCTAGTATTTATGTTTATAGCCGGATATATTATTTTTATTATTTTAACCCACATTGTTTTTGATATTGAAGTAGTTCATTCTAATAAAGAAATTCGTCATTTAATTCAAGAGGAATTAGATAAAAACGGAATAAAAAAATATACCTTTAAAAAAAGCTTTAAACAGCTAGACAAAATAAAAGACAAAATCTTAAACGACCATCCTGATAAAATAGAGTGGTTAGAAATAGAAACTGTTGGCACTAAATATGTTGTTAGAGTTGAAGAACGCGAAATCATTGCGAAAGAAGAAAATATCGTTCCAAGAAATCTTGTTGCTAAAAAAGATGCCGTTTTAAAAAAAGTTACAGCCAGCAAAGGCGATATATTAAGAAATACTGATGACTATGTAAAAAAAGGGGACATTATTGTAAACGGTGAGGTTATGCTTAATGAAAAATCAATGGGTAAAGTTAAAGCCAGCGGAAAAGCCTATGGTGAAGTTTGGTATGTATTAAAAACTGAATATCCTTTTGTTTATCACGAGGAAAAAGAAACTGGGAATAAAAAAGACGTTTATGCCATAAAGTTTTTAGAAAAAGAGTTTGAATTTACTACCCATAAATTTAAAAATAAAAAAATAAATGAAGAAACCGTCTTGTCCCATCCATTGTTACCAATAAAATTAGTTAAACAACATCAAAAAGAAGTAACAGTTAAAAATGATATTTTAACCTTTGATGAGGCACTTTTAAAAGCTAAAGAGTTATCAATAAAGAAAGTTGAAGCAACCTTAAAAAAAGACGAATATATAATTCGCAGTAAATATTTAAAAAGCACTATGAAAGATAGTACAATAGAGGTAGAAATGTTCTTCGCTGTTTACGAAGATATAACGGATTATCAAGAAATAGCGTGATAGAATGATTAGAAATACGGTTTTAAATATTTTCGGTGAAACATGGCCAACAATTGTTATTACAATAGTAATCGTTGCTAGCATGCGGATTGTTTATTTAATAAAATATCACCATAAAATAATTGTATATAAAGAACTGTTAACTTTATTGTTTATTATTTACATTTTATGCCTTTTTTACGTTGTTACCTTTCAAGATATTAGTTGGAATACTTCTAATTTTATCCTTTTTAAAGAAATGTTTAGATATGAATTTGGTAGTCATTTATTTATTAAAAATGTCATTGGTAATGTATTATTATTTATTCCATATGGTTTTTTTGCTGCTTATTATTTAAAGTTAAAAAATGTTACTTCTATTCTGGGACTATCCTTTTTAGTTTCAACGACAATAGAAACAACGCAATTATTAATTGGCCGAGTTTTTGATATCGATGATATTATTCTTAATGTTTTTGGAGGATTATTCGGATTTTATATTTATTTTCTATTAGATAAGCTAAATAAAAAACTTCCTTCGATCTTGAAAAACCCCGTTATTTATACTATAATAATGGTAAGTTTACTGGTGATTGTCGTAATTTATTTAAGTGGATTTATAGAGTTAGGAGTATAAAATGAATGAATTTGAAATTTTTAATGAAACGGATGAACAAATAGATCTAGAAGAAGAAAAAAAAATAATTGAATATGCTTTAAATTATAAAAGACTAGAAAACGTTATATTTAACGTTATATTTGTCGACAATGAAACCATTAAAAATATAAATAGAAAGTATCGAGGAATTGATAAAGAAACTGACGTGATTAGCTTTGCTTTAGAAGACAGCAAAGATATAACTTTTGATTTTGGTCGGCTTTTAGGTGATATATATATATCTGTTTCCAAAATGAAACAGCAAGCTAAAGAATATGGTCATAGTGAGCAAAGAGAAATGGCGTTTTTAACTATTCATGGGTTATTACATTTGCTAGGATATGATCATATGACCAAAGAAGACGAAGAAGTAATGTTTAAAGAGCAGGAGTTGATTTTAGATGGATATGGTATCACGCGCTAAATTAAAACAAAGAGGATTGAAAAGATTTGGTAAAAGTTTTAAGTATGCAAAAGACGGCTTAAAATATGCTTTTAAATATGAACAAAACATGCTTGCTCATATTTTAGCGACCACTTTAGTAATTGCCATGGGGATAATATTTAAAATTAGTTTGATTGAATGGCTATTTGTAATTTTAATTATTGGTTTAGTTATTGCAACCGAATTAATCAATACAAGTATTGAAGCGGTTGTTGATTTAGCTTGTAAAGAAATTGATCCTGTGGCCAAAGTCGCTAAAGATACCGCTGCTGCCGCTGTTATGGTTTTTGCAATAGTTGCCATTCTTTTAGCACTATTTATCTTTTTACCTAAATTAATTGTTTTAATTGGAGGTTAGCTATGAGAGTAAAAGCGGAAACTCAAGAACTTTATTTTTGTTTTCAAAATTTAGAAGATGAAGTTGTTTGCTTAATGAATAAATTAAGTGAAAAAGAACCATTATATGAAGAATTAAAATCTTTAAAATCTCGGATTTATAATATTTTAAAGGATATAAAAGAATATGAGCCTCATAACGACTTAAATACTTATTTTTCTAATATCTATGGCTATTATAATATTAATGAGATGGCTCTTGAGATAAATAACAGATTTGAATTAATTAAAGAAAAATTGGAGGAAGGTCAAAAATGAAAAGTGGATTTGTAAGCTTAGTGGGAAGACCAAATGTTGGTAAGTCAACTTTACTTAATAATATTTTAGGTAAAAAAGTCGCTATCACCTCAGCGAAGCCTCAGACAACCAGAAATATAATTCAAGGAATTTATAACGAGGATGATACTCAGATTGTTTTTGTTGATACTCCAGGTATTCATAAACCTAATCATAAACTTGGAAAAATTTTAAATAAAGGTGCTTATTATAGTATTGATGATGTTGATGTGGTTGCTTTTTTAGTAGATGGACAAGCTGGACTTGGTAAAGGCGACGAATATATTATTGACAAGTTTAAAAATTTAAATAAGCCGGTAATTTTAGTCATTAATAAAATTGACGGTCTTTCTAAAGAAGAAATATTAAAAAAAATCACCGAATATAAAGATTTATATAATTGGTCAGACATTGTACCTGTATCAGCTTTAAAAAATAAAAATACCGAAGAATTTTTAAAAGTTTTAAAAAGTTATTTACCAGATAATATAAAATACTATGATGATAAACAAGTCACTAATTATTCCGAAGAGTTTATGATAGGCGAATTAATTAGAGAAAAAGTTTTTGATTTAACAAAAGAAGAAGTTCCTCATTCTATCACCTGTATTGTTGAGCAAATGATTAAAAATCATGATAAAACAATCATTAATGCCGCTATTATTGTAGATAGGGATTCCTTAAAGAAAATTATTATTGGCAAAAACGGTGATATGGTAAAAAAAATTGGAACTTTGGCTAGAAAAGATATTGAAAATTTTCTAGGAACTAAGGTATATTTAGATCTTTATGTAAAAACCATCAAAAAATGGCGTGATAAAGAAAAATACTTAACCGAATTAGGTTATAACGATTTTTTAAGATAACTTGACAAACTTTTAAATAAATAATATTATATGTAAACAAGAAGGGGGGAAATTACGATGGGAACAATGAGTAACGGTGGACCTAGTTTTATTGATATGATTTCTATTATGAACTCAGAGCCGGATTTATCAGTTTTTGAAATTTCACAGGCAGATATCCAAAAGGAGATAGAACAAATATCACAAGAACTTTTCGCCTTAGAAGGCAAAAGTAACCCTTATAATTTAGAATTATCTAGCTATCCACCAAATGGTTATATTGAGTGTGAAGAACAAGCAAACAGTAAAAGGTCGCAGTTAATTGTCGAAGATAAAACTAACAAAGATCAATCATTTAGACAATATGTAGAAGATAAAACTAACAAAGATCAATCATTTAGACAATATGTAGAAGGTTATGATGAAGAAGGTCTTGAATATACAATAGATTTGTTGAAGTGTGAATTGACTGAATTGGCTGATTGGCAAGATGAATGTAGGCAAAGCTCAAATGGCAAAACAAAAGTTTTTTTTAGGAAATAATAAAAAGTTTCAGCTTATTAGCTGTTTTTCTATACAAAAACTTAATATTTTATTATTAACAAAATATAATTTATAGAAGGTGAAAAAATGACAAAGATGGAAGCCAATAAGAGTGATCCTGTAATAAATGTGGCACATACGGTTTTTAATGATTATGTAGATGAATATTTATACTTATATAACACAAACGCTAGTCCGCTAGACTTAATGGATATTGAAGATCGTCTAAATAGTTCACTATTGACCTTTCTTGGCGTTCTTCCGGAAACTGACAATGTTTCTTATAGTGGAAATTTATCAATACCGACCATCAATTTAAGTGAGACATTATCTGTAACGATATATCAAGAAAAATATTATTTTATTAGACAAAATCCCGAAGGCCAAAAAGTAGATTATTATACTGTTTTTAGTAGTGAAGATGCTTTATATAAAGATATCAAAAGAGAATTGGATATAATTTATCCGCCAAGCCTTAATTGTCATAAACAATTAAAAATTGAATAAAAAAAATTTAATCCGCTCACTATAATAATAGGAGCGTGATAAAGATGAATTTATTTTGGAATTTATTTGAAAAAACAGGAAAAGTTGAATATTATTTAAAATATAAAGAAGAATCTAAGAAAAAAGGAAGATAATTTATGAAAGAAGTAGAAGGCATAGTTGTTAGCGAAACTAATTATAGTGAGACCTCAAAAATATTAAATATTATTACAGCTGAATATGGTTTGATTGGGGTGATTGCTAAGGGATGTCGTAGTTTAAAAAGTCCACTTAGAAGTGTTTCTGGCAAACTGATTTATGGAAAATTTATAATTTACTATAAAGAAGGTAAGCTTTCTACTTTAACCGAAGCAAGTATTATAAATCCTTTTAAAAATATAAAAAAAGATATAACTAAAATAAGTTATGCATCGTATTTATTAGAATTAGCTGAACAAGTATATAAACAAAATAATAGTAATGATATTTTAAAACTTTTAATAGCCGCTTTAACTAAGATAGATGAAGGCTTTGACCCATTAATTATTATGAATATTTTAGAATTAAAGTATTTAGATTACTTAGGTGTTATGCCGATTATAGATGGTTGTACTATTTGTGGTAAAAAAGAAAACATTGTAACTTTATCTAGCTATAAAGGTGGCTATGTATGCAAAGATTGTTACACTAATGAAAAAATGGTCAGCGAAAAAACAATAAAATTAATTAGAATGTTTTATTACGTTGACATTTTTAAAATATCAAAGCTAGAACTCAGTAGTCAAGCTAAAAATGAGATCAATATTTTTTTGAATGACTACTATGATAGATATACTGGTTTATATTTAAAAAGTAAAAAATTTATTAGAGATTTACAAAAAATAGAACATTGAATATATCTTTTTTTATGGCAAAATCTTGCAGGGAAACAAACTTGACAAAGAAAAAGCGGCCGTGATATAATAACCTCCATCGAAAAGGGGGATTTTATATGTCAGTAGCCGAAGCTATGCTAAATGAATACACTAATCAGATAGATAAAGGGATAGAGCTTACATACGAGGAGTTTGAAAAACAATATTGTGATGAATGGATGCAAGGGCTGAACCTTGCTTATCGCTATTATATTTTTCATAATAGTTTAGAAGTACCACTTGATTATATTATTGATGGTTACCCATTAGGCCATTGGATCGAAAGCCAGAGGAAATTCAGAAAAAGCTTAACCGCTAATCAATTTAAGCTCTTAGATGATTTGAATATGAAATGGTCGACCGAATGGAATTACCACCGTAAACGAACTAAACAAGAAATTAAATATGGTGATGAACAGTATGCTAAATGGATAGAACATTTATTACAAGCGAAAGCCTTTTTTGAAGAACATGGACATTTAGATGTGCCAGTAGGATATAAAATCATATCTGAAAATGGGAAATCTTTTAATTTGTATACTTGGATTTGTAGCCAAAGACATAATTATAAAATAAATCGCATTCCTTCTGACCGTATGAGTAAGCTAGATACGTATTTTATGATTTATGATTTCACTCATAAAGATGAAATTAAACGTCTTTTAGGGGTAAAAGATCATTACTTTTTACCTGAAAAATACCGTGGAATAAACCCATTTGTTGAAGAAGAACTACCTGAGATTTTTGGCGAAAATTCATTAGATGATTTAAATGGTATACCGGTTAACTTTGAATCTATAATTAGTGACTTAGAAGATGAACTTAATTTTCCTTCTGAAATTACATGTAGTATGGAAAAACATAATTTTAAAGATCAAAGACTTAGTCAAGAAGCTAGATGGAATGGTAAATATAAATGCGCTAAAGATTTTTATGCTACCCATGGTCACTTATTAATTCCAAGGAGCGAAGTTGTTGTTTTAGAAGATGGTACAAAAGTGAAAATTGGGCAGTGGATTAATAATCAAAGAACCATCTATAAATCAGGGAAAATGCCTGCGAAACGCCAAGAAGCTTTAGAAGCAATTAATATGATTTGGAGCCCACGTTTAAAAGAAAATAGTCCTTTACAACCAGAGACTAATGACACGTTAACGATGGAATCACTAGAATCGCGCCTTGATAATCTTTCTAGTAATAGTCTAAAAGCTTTAGAAGATTCCATTGCTACTTTTTATAGACAATTAACTGAGCTAGACGAAACTAGTCAAATAAGTTTTGAATTATTTATTGGTGGCGATTCACTACCTTCTACTGCCAAGACTAATGTTTACGCTCAAAGAAGAAGTTAAGATTGACAATTTGATGAAAAAAGAATAAAATATAAATATATTTAGAGACGAAGATAGGCTTGGAAACCTGGAGTCATGTATTTTTAAGGGATTCTTTTAGAATAAGTAAGGTGGAACCGCGGGGATAACTCGTCCTTACGATCTAGGAGGATTCTTTTTTATATCTAGAAAGGAAGAAATTATGGAAAAAGTTACAATGGAAAAATTAACCGCCGTATGTAAACAATATGGTTTTATCTTTCAAGGAAGTGAAATTTATGGAGGGCTTTCAAATACTTGGGACTATGGGCCTCTTGGCATAGAACTTAAAAATAATTTAAAAAAAGCTTGGTGGCAGAAGTTTATTAAAGAAAAATCAAATGTTTATGGATTAGATTCAGCGATTATTATGAATCCAGAAGTTTGGGTTGCTTCAGGTCACGTTTCAAGTTTTTCTGATCCTTTAATTGACTGTAAGAAATGTAAAAGCCGTCACCGCGCGGATAAGTTAATTGAAGATTATACTAACGGTAAAGAAACAGGTGATGGTTGGAGTAATGAAAAACTAGAAAAATTTATTGCTAAAGAAGGCATCACTTGTCCAAAATGTGGGGCGAATGATTTTACCGCTATTAGAAAATTCAATCTATTGTTTGAAACTCACATTGGCGTAACCGAGGATGCCAAGAGTAAAGTATATTTAAGAGGAGAAACAGCTCAAGGAATATTTGTTAATTTTTTAAATGTTCAAAGAAGCACTAGAGCTAAATTACCATTTGGTATCGCACAAATTGGTAAGAGTTTTAGAAACGAAATTACGCCAGGCAATTTTATCTTTAGACAGCGTGAATTTGAACAAATGGAGATGGAATTTTTCTGTAAACCAGGCGAAGATTTAAAATGGTTTGATTATTGGCGCACTTATTGCATGGATTTTTTAAAGTCAATTGGTTTAACGGAAAATAATTTAAGGTTTCGTGATCATAAAAAAGAAGAACTATCTTTTTACAGTAAAGCCACAACCGATATAGAGTATAAATATCCACATGGTTGGGGTGAACTTTGGGGTATTGCTGATCGTACCGATTACGATTTGAATAGACACATGGAACACTCTCAAAAAGATTTACAGTATTTAGATCCTGAAACAAACAGTAAATATATTCCATATGTTATAGAACCAGCAGTTGGTTTAGATCGAATGTTATTAGCTGTTTTGACAGAAGCTTATAAAGAAGAAGTTTTAGAAGATGGCACCACTAGAGAAGTTATGAGTTTTCATCCTTTCTTAGCTCCATATAAATTAGCCATATTACCGTTGGTAAAAAAGCATCATAGTGAAAAGGCTTTAGAAATATATCATAATTTATCAAAAGAATTTATGAGTATTTATGATGAGACTGGGAATATTGGAAAAAGATACCGAAGACAAGACGTTGCCGGAACCCCTTTTTGCATAACAATAGATGACGAAACTTTGAATAATGAAACCGTAACAATTAGAGACCGTGATACAATGAAACAAATCACTATACCAGTAAACGACATAGTAGACTATATTAAAGAACAAATAAAATTATAAAAATAGACTTATTAAGTAAATATTTTAAATCATAAATCAAGTATAATTACGTACAATAATTAAAAATCACCATGTCGAAAAATCATCATTTTACAAACTTTTTGTTTAATTTCGTCAAATCAGAAAAAAAGATATTTTATTTTTATCCAATCTATGATAAAATGTAGTATAGTAAAGTGCGAAAATGTCACTATAAGGAGGATAAATATGGGTTTTATGAAGAAAATAATGGGTGAGGAGGAAGACGTTTTCTCATCATCAGAAGAATACTACGATATAAAATCAGAGGATGCTCTTACTGATGAAGGTGGGGCTAAAATGATTCTTTTAGAACCACGTGCATACTCTGAAGCGCAACAGATCGCCGATCATTTAAAAAAGAGAAATACCGTTGTTGTTAACCTTAAAAGGGTTACCCCAGAACAAGCAAAGAGAATCGTTGATTTTTTGGGCGGAACGATTTATGCTATAAATGGAAAAATCCAAAAAATAGGTGGTGGCATTTTCTTGTGTGCCCCAAATAACGTTAGTGTTCAAGGCGAAATTACTGGTGAAACCGATGGTAAAGGTATTCATGATAACAATGATATAAATATTGAGTGGTAAAAGACTTTAAAAAAATGGAAATTTGTGTTACAATATGTAGCACCAAAAGGTGAGGTATAGATTATGGATAAATTTAATCGTACACTTCGAGGTTATGACCCAGAGGAAGTCAATTCATTTCTGGACCAGATAATTGCTAGAGTTGAAAAGATGGTTTCTGAAATTGACAAAAAAGATAAAGAACTTAGAGAACTCAGAGCTAAGCTTGCCGAAACTGAACGTTTAAGAGAAAAACTTGAACAATATGAAAGAATGGAAGATACATTAAACCGTGCTATTCTAATGGCTCAAAAAACATCTGATCAATTAAAATTGGCTGCTCATAGAGAAAGCGAAATAATGATGGAAGATGCTAAAAGGAATGCCAGCCGAATAGTAAATGAGGCGTTAATGAGGGCTGAAAGAATTGAAAACGATGCGATGACTTTGAAGAGAAATGTTAATATATTTAAACGACGTTTAAAAGATATTATTGAATCGCAGTTAGAGATTATTGATGAGATTGATAAAGTAGAACTTTAAAAACAAATGATAGAGACGATATATTAAAAATGTTTTAAAAGAGAGTTAGTGGTTGGTGTAAACTAATAAACATTTAATATATGGATCACTCTTGATGTTTCTTTTTGAAATAACAGTAGGGAAGAACGGTAACGCGTTATAGTTATAGAGGTGTATATTTTATAAAATAAGGTGGTACCGCGGCAAAGCTCGTCCTTAACTAAAGGAGGAGTTTTTTGTTATAAGATTCAATTATAAAAGTTTGAAAATAATTAAGGAGGAAAGAAAGATGAACTATAAAGATACATTATTAATGCCAACGACAAATTTTCAAATGCGAGGAAATTTACCAGAAAATGAAAAACTGCAAAGAATAGATTGGGAAGAAATGGATTTATATGAAAAAATGAAAACCAAAAACAAAGGTAACAAACCATTTGTCTTGCATGATGGCCCCCCATATGCTAATGGAAATATTCATATTGGCCATGCTTTTCAGAAAATTTTAAAAGATTTTATCAATCGTTCAAAAATGATGGAAGGTTATTACGTTGATTTTGTTCCAGGGTGGGATACCCATGGTCTTCCAATTGAACAGGCAATGGCTAATAATGGTGTTAAACGCAAAGAAATGAAAGCAGCTGATTACCGTGCATTATGTAAAGAGTATGCGTTAGAGCAAGTTGCAAAGCAAAAGTCAGATTTTATACGTTTAAATATTATTGGTGACTGGGAGAAACCTTATATTACTTTAACTAATGAATATGAAGCTAAACAAATTGAAGTATTTGCTAAAATGGCTAAAAAGGGCTTATTCTTTAAAGGCTTAAAACCAGTTTATTGGTCTCCAAGCAGTGAAACTGCTTTAGCTGAGGCCGAAATAGAATACAAAGATCGCAAAGATCCTTCTGTATACGTTACTTTTGAAATAGAGGCAGGGAATAATTTTGCTGAAAAAGGTGATAACTTAGTTATCTGGACTACTACACCATGGACACTTCCAGGAAATACCGCAGTTTGCGTTGGAGAAGACCTGCAGTATTCAAAAGTAAATGCTAATAACACTACTTATATAGTCGCCAGTGAATTAGTGAAACCATTAATGGAAGAATTTAATTTTGAAAATTATCAAGTAGAAAAAACAGCTCAAGGAACTGAATTAATTGGTCTTACATATAAACATCCATTTATGGATAGAATTAGTCCTGTGGTCATCGGACATCACGTTAATCTTGATGCTGGAACTGGATTAGTTCATACTGCTCCGGCCTATGGTGAAGATGACTTTATTGTCGGGCGAAACAATAATCTGCCAATGGTTAATGGTGTTGATGATCATGGCATTTTAAATGAAGAATCAGGGATGTTTAATGGTTTGTTTTTTGAAGATGCTAATAAGGCTATTACCACTTGGTTAGATGAACATGGTTATTTATTAAAACTCAAATTTATTACTCACTCATATCCACACGATTGGCGCACTAAAAAACCAATTATTTTTAGAGCGACTAAACAATGGTTTTGTAGTCTTGATAAAATAAGAGAAGATCTGTTAAAAGAAATTGATGAAAACATTTCTTTTCACACTGAATGGGGCAAAACAAGAATTCGTAATATGATCGAAGGTCGTGGTGACTGGTGTATTTCAAGGCAAAGGGCATGGGGAGTACCAATTCCAATTTTTTACAATGAAGATGGCACTGAGATCGTCGACTATGACGTCATGATGCATGTATCTAAATTATTCAAAGAGCATGGATCAAATTATTGGTTTGAACATGAGGCTAAAGAATTGTTGCCAAAAGGTTATACCAATGAACATAGTCCAAACGGGAATTTTACTAAAGAAACTGACATTATGGATGTTTGGTTTGATTCAGGTACTTCATTTGCCGGTGTTTTGTTAGAAAGAAATATGAATTTCCCGGCCGATGTTTATCTTGAAGGCTCTGACCAATATCGTGGTTGGTTTAATTCATCATTAATTTGTAGTGTAGCTTCCGAAGGAAAAAGTCCTTACAAAAAACTATTATCTAGTGGTTTTGTTTTAGATAGTAAAGGACTTAAAATGAGCAAAAGTATTGGCAATGTGGTCGCGCCAATGGATGTGGTTGATAAACACGGGGCTGATATTTTAAGACTTTGGGCAGCAAGCGTTGATTTCACCGAGGATGTTAGATTTGGCGACGAGTTATTAGCTCAGGTTAAAGAAAGTTATCGTAAGATTAGAAATACATATCGCTTTATGTTAGGAAATTTATTTGACTTTGATCCTAATAAGGATAAGATTTCTTATGACAAAATGCCTAAAGCTGATAAATATATGATGATTACTTTAAACAATCTAGTTAAAGAAATTAGAGAAAATTACGATGAGTATGATTTTGACGAGATTTATAAATTAATCAATAATTATGTATCTTCATTATCAAATTTCTATTTAGATTTTACCAAAGATATACTTTATATTGATAAAAGTAATAGTTTAGAAAGACGTAGTGTTCAGACTGTTTTATATGAAACACTTTACGCTTTAATTAGATTAATGGCTCCAATTTTACCATATACCAGTGAAGAAGTTTATAAATTACTCCCTGGTACTAAACAAGAAAGTGTTCATCTTGAGCTTTTCCCAGATATTATTACTTACAAAGATGAAGAAGATATTTTAGAATTATGGAGTGTATTTTTCAATATTAAAGATGACGTTTATAAAGCTTTAGAAGAGGCTCGTAATGAAAAAATTATTGGTAAATCATTGGAAGCTAAAGTGTACCTTCATTTAAGAGAAGAAGATAAAGAAACTCTAGCGCCAATATTACCAAAATTAAAACAACTCTTAATTGTTTCGGATGTTATTATGAGTACTAACGATTTAACTAAATACGATTATTGCGAAGTAGAAATAAATAAATTTAACGGGGTTAGGTGTGAAAGATGCTGGAATTATTTCGACGAACTAGATATAATTGACAACATTTGTCCTCGTTGCCATGATGTTATAGATGAAAAATAGGCAAGCAATTGCTTATTTTTTATATATTCTAATTTTTATAATTAAACGCTAATTTTTCGTTGATATAAAAAAAATACCTTCATATATTTAATTGGAGGTTAAATATGAATATTAAACAATTGATTACTGTACGTATTAAAGAAAAGCCAATAATCGAGCTAAAAAACTGGAACGATGGATGGCATACCGAAAAGGTTTTAGAAGATGTTGCTATTGGGGAAAAAGGTGCTACTACGAATAAACAAGAAGGTGATTTAAAAACGCCACTAGGATTATTTAAATTAGGTTCAGCCTTTGGAATAGCCGATATTAAAGCGGATTATCCATATTTGACGATTACTGATAATAGTTATTGGATAGATGATTCGATGTCACCGGATTATAATAAATGGATTGAAGTCGATAGTCAAAGTACGCATACATGGAAAAGTGCGGAACATCTTATTGAACATAAGGAATATAAGTTAGCTTTTATTATTGAATATAACACCATAAACCAATATGATAAAATAAACAAAGGAAATAATAAAGGGTCGGCAATTTTCTTGCATATTAAAACTAAAAATTATACTGCTGGTTGCGTGGCTACCACTGAGGAAAACCTAAAATATATTTTAAATTGGCTAAAACCCGATAGTAACCCACATATTTTAATTAAAACAGAATAAAAGTAGGATGGTACCGTAGTGTAAAATGGTAAATATAAAATCAAGGGTAAACGAAGTAAATTTTAATATTAGCCCTTGATTTTAACATATTTGCCATATGAATATAGTTTACTTTTACTGCTTTTTATTTTTAATAAATTCTCTTAAAATTTTCGTTAAAGCTCTTTTTTCAATCCTTGAAACATAACTTCTAGATATTCCAAGTTCCTTAGCAATTTCTTTTTGAGTAATTTCGTCATTTCCATCAAGCCCGTATCTTTTAATTATAATGTCTTTTTCTCGGTCTGTTAAAACCGCAAAATATTCTTTTAAAAGGTGTAAACTATCTTGATTATGAATATCTAAAGCAAAATCTGGTTTTGGTGTTTTTAAAATATCGAGAAAAGTAATAACATTTCCTTCTTTATCAAAACCTATTCCTTCATCAATACTTATGTTTTTGTTATTTTTTTTATCGCTTCTAAAATGCATTAATATCTCATTTTCAATACACCTTGCACAGTAAGTTGTTAGTCTTGTTTTGTGTTTGAAAGAGTAACTATCAACACCTTTAATTAAACCAATAGTTCCAATACTGATCAAATCGTCAATATCTTCTCGTCGATGATCGTATTTTTTTACAATATGAGCTACTAAACGTAGATTATGCTCAATCAGTTTATTTCGCGCATCGCTATCTCCCATATTAGCTTTTTCAATATAGGCTTCTTCTTCCTCCTTAGTTAACGGATCAGGGAAAACATTGTTTGAATAAGATGCTGTAAAAATATAAAAATCTTTAAATAGTTTTCTTAATAAATTCATCATATAAATCACACTCCTAAATAAGTATATGTGATTTTTCTTTTTAAACGCCATAGACAGGCTTGATGTTTAAAATTAATTGGAAACATAATATTATTAATAGTTTTTGATTTACTACAAAGTAGACTATAATCACACTATCTTAGTTGAAAACTACTTACTAAACATAAAAAAACAAATAAGTATATTTATTTCAGATTGTTGACAAAGTAGTATACTCAAATTGGATATACTACTTTTTTCATGATAAAATTTAGAAATTGGAATATTTTTCTGAAAATAGGCTTAATTAAGCCAATATTAGGTGATGATTTCCATCTCCAAATACTGTTTCTACATCTATAAATTCATATTCTATTGCTTGCTTTAAAATCCTATCAAATATTTGATTAAATACTTCACTTTCTTTATACCTTCTTATATAATTTTGACTCCATGTTGAATAGTTTGGTATATCATCACACATCGATAATCCTAAAAACCATCTATATGCAATATTAACCTTACATTCTTCACATGTTCTTCTCATTGAATTTATTCTAAATATTATATTTATAAATATCAATTTAAAAAGTACCACTGGTGGAATACTTGGTCTTCCGATTGGACTATATAAATCTTTTACTAATTCTTCTATAAATCTAAAATCTATACAGTTATCTAATTTTCTTACTAAGTGTTCCTTAGGTACTAATTCATTTAATGTATTCATTATTATACAATCTTTTTTATAACTTTGTTTTGTCATTGCCATTTTTTATCACTTCCTTATCATATCCATTTATATTATCTCATATTTCCATAAAAAAAGCGAGATATATGTGACTTAAATTTGGATATGATAAGTCATCTCGCATTTCCATTATATACTATTTTTCCTAAAATAAAAAGACTATTAACATTTTTTTGTCAACAGTCTGAGACAAATAAGTATATTTATTTGTTAAATATTGTTCAAAATATAAAATAACATTCCAAATCCCATAAACATTGTAATGAAACCTAAAATAGAGCAGTTCACAAATGCAGCTTCTAAAGACATTGGTTCATTTTTTTTCACGTCTGATGCTTCCATGAAATTATCATTTTGTTGATTATTTAAAGCGGCTAAATTTTCTAGTTTTTCGTCAGTTAAACTATCAATTTTTTTAGTTAAATTCATTTCTTCATCTTTTAACGTTGCTTGTTCTTCCGGTAAAGTAGAGGTTTTATTATAGGTTGGGGTAACCCGTTTATAATTAACTGCGACGTCTAAAACTTCAGGTTTCATATTTAATTTAGGTGTTTCTTTGGCGGCTTTTTTAGCTTTAGCTTCATCGATTAATTCCTGATAATTTATGATTGCCTCTTTGTTTTGAGTATGTTGATAGTCACTTCGTGACAAAATGTTTTCAGAAACTACGGGAACATCATTGCCAGAGCTATCAATTTCATATAGCTCACCAAATTCACTAAAGATATCTGTTACTTCTGGTTCAGTAGTTAAATGTACTTTATTTAAATTGGTATGATTTTTGCTTTTTAATTCTTCAAAAGCATCCTCTTTATGTTCCATATTACCGCCTCCTAATTCTAAATAAATTCTATCATAATAATTGTCGTTTTTCAATCGTAAACCAAAATATTGACAAAATACGACTATATTTTTAATTTTAGTACTTGACAATACATAGTAGTTGATATACAATATGGTTAAAGAGGTGATATATGAACTCTCAATTCAAAAAAGGCGTTTTAGAACTAATAGTATTATTATCTATTAGTAAGCGCGATATGTATGGCTATGAATTAATATTAGAAGTTTCTAAAGTTGTTGATGTCAATGAGGGAACGATGTATCCTTTGTTAAAAAGATTAACAAATGAAAAATACTTTGACACTTATTTAGTAGAGTCAACGGAAGGTCCGTCCAGAAAGTATTATAAAATAACAACATTAGGGAAAAAAAGACTGAAAGAGGTAAAGAAGAATTGGAAAGAGTTTTCTTTGTCAGTCAATGAATTTATAAAGGAGTGTGAAAATAATGAATAAGAAGGAATTTCTAGAAATATTAATTAAAAAACTATCGATTTTAAACGAACAAGAAAAGCAAGATATAATCAGTGAATATACTGATACGATTAACGAAAAAGTAAAACATGGCCAAACAGAAGAAGAAGCTGTCAAAGATTTTGGAAATATTGATGACTTAGTAAAAGAAATATTAACAGCTTATAAAATTAATCCTGATTTTGAAGAATCAGAAGAAACTTTAGCCAGCAAAGGTGAAAAAGCAATAAAAAATTTATCTGAAAAAATTGCCGATAGCACCAGTACGCTTATAAATCAGTTTAAATCTTCAAATAGAGAAATAAATTTACAACTTGTATTTGAAATAGTTATTAAAGTGTTTATTCTTTTAATAGTTTTACTTATAACTAAAGAAATATTCAACCTTTTTCATGAATTAGGTAATTCGTTATTTAGGGGGTTCTTTGAACCATTAGGTACTATTTTAACGACTATTTGGGGCATTTTCTTATTTGCCTTATATATAGGTTTACTGGTAATGATCGTTATCGCTATGTTTAAACAATATTTTTATAGTAATAACGTTGATGAAAAAGAGGTATTAAATAATGAGTCTTTAAGCAAAGCTGCTCCAAATACGCTTACAAACGAGAAAGTAAACCCAAAAGATAATAGCGCAAAACCAAATGCCCCACAAAAGACAAAAAAAGGGACAACCGCTGGTGATGTAATTTTATTAATTGTTAAAATCTTAGTTATTATTTATGTAATTATTCCGCTGATTATTGTTGATTCTTTAGCCGTTATTGGGTTAGTATTTAGTGTAGTATATTGGATTAAAGGTATTAACCTTTTTGGACTAAGTTTACTATTATTGGGAATTGTTAGCTTGCTTACATATATTATAAAAATTATTTTTAGTTTATTGTTTGGAAAGTCAAAACCACATTTGTTACCGGTTATTGCCAGTGTTATTATGATAGCCGCTGGTAGTTTCCTATTTGTTGACATGATTATAGGTGTTGATTATTATGATGAATTGCCAAGTGATGTTAAACTTCAAACTGAAACTAAAGAGTTTAATACTGATAAGCCGGTATATCTGCAAGCCCATGGATATAGTGACGACAAAATAACCAGAACTGTTAACAATGATTTAAAAGATGGACAATTCATCGTTAATGTTTCTTATTTTAAAGAAAATCAAACAATAGAGTTCAGCCAAACAGATAATTTTAGATTTAGTGATCACTGCGATTATGACTATGACGATGCCAACTATTATAATTATGAAGATGAATATGAAGATTATCAGCACTGTAAAGATACTTCGCTTTATAATTATGTCGAGATTATCAATAATTATCAAGGTGACTTTAATACGTTTAAAAAAGAATATAAACGATTTATTGAAAACCTTAAAGATAATAAAGTATACAATTACGGTAATATGAATTATCATAAGGTTGAAATAGTTGCTAACGAGAAAACTATGGAAACAATTAAAGTAGATTAAAAACGCTTGATGGGCGTTTTTTATTTGACTCCCTATTATTAAAATGTTATAATTTAAACGAATAAAAGGGTGATATCATGGCCAAAGAAATAGAAAACAGAAAAAATATACGCATTGATCAAGAATTTACTAATCCAGTTTACGACGTGATGGGTGAGGCTATTAGTAAAACTGCCGAAAAACATCATTATGGTAAATACGATATTGCTAAATTAGTTATGGCACTTTACGAAGACGACTTTGGGTATTTAACTTCTGATGAGGATTATCGCGAACAAGTTAAGTTACTGGCCCAATACTTTGAAAAAACTTATAACCATAAACTTATTACTTTTGAAATGATTAAAACAATTAAATCTTTTGAAGGTACTGATATATACGATGCGTTAACTGCCGATGTAGCTACTATTGAAGCCATGGTAAGATATGGTAAAAATATTCCAGCTGAGGATTTGTGTATTTTTTCAGAACCGCTTGAGGACAATCGATATGATGAATTAATGACTAAGATTGAAACAGAAAAAAGTTTTCGTTATGGTGTAGCGGTTATTTATGATAAAATCAAAAATACGCAAAAATAAAGGAAAGTGAAAAATGGCTAAATCATATTATAATATATTAGAAACTTTAGTCTGTATTTGTGCGGCCGAAGACGGTCATCTTAAAATTTATCTTAAACGTAAAATGACCGATCCCTATAAGGGATATTGGATTTTACCGGGGAAAATTTTATCAAATGATGAAAGCCTTGAAGATAGCGCTAAGAAGGTTATCGAAGAAGTTACCGGGCTACCTAGTTTGTTTCTTATGCAAGGAAAGACTTTTAGTAATGTAAATAGAGATCCCGATGATCGGATTATCGCTTGCACTTTTACTACTTTATCAGCTAAAGATCTAGTTGAAATTAAAGGTGATGATGGTCGTCATCAACTAAAATGGTTTAATTTAGATGAACTACCTAAACTTGGTTATGACCATGACGCTATTATTAAAGCAAATATGAAAAAATTAAATCATAAAATATTAAAAAATGAAGACGATATTTTGTTTAAATTATTTCCAAGTGATTTTACTTTACCAGAGTTGCAACTTTTTTTTGAAAACATTTTAAATAAAAAGTTAGACCGCCGCAATTTTCGTAAGAAAATGATTACTCAAAATATTGTCAAACCCACTGGTATTAAAAATGTTGGAGGACTTGGAAGGCCTGGGGAATTATATCAACTTAGCGATAATCTAGGGGAGAGGAGTATCATAGAATGAACGAAGAAGGTTGGGGGTTAAGAGAATTTTTAGGTTTCATTGTCGTTATTTGTTTAGCAGTCTTAGTTACTATGGCGATGTATAATCGCGGATTTAATGATTTATTTGATAGTTCTACTGAAACCGAGAATGAAACATATAATGATATTGAAGATATTTTGGTAAGTACGGCCCACACTTATACTGACAATTATTATTATAAAGCCTTAGAAGACGGCGATGAAGATAGAGTTACCGTGAGAGATATGCAGGGGGAAGAACTTTTAAAAAACATTATTGATCTTAAAGATAATAAAATTCACTGTTCAGGATATGTTTATTTTAAAAAAGAAGATGGCAAAACAACTTATGAACCATATTTAAAATGTGGTGACAATTATCAAACGGTTGGATATAAGGCCAAATATGATGAGCCAGTCAAATAGCATAAAAATACTTGACAAACATATAATAAGATGGTATATTGTTAATGCGTTTAATTAGATTTACATTTATTGTAAATCTTTAATTAAGAAACAAAATGAAACGCCTGGATATGTGTGAAGAAAGGAGGACAAATATGCCAACCATAAATCAATTAGTTAGAAAAGGAAGAAAAAATAAAACTAAAAAGAGTAAATCACCAATGTTAGGAATTGGATTAAATAGTAAAGATAATAAAACCACTAAAACCAATTCTCCACAAAAACGTGGTGTTTGTACTCGTGTCGGAACCAAGACTCCGAAAAAGCCTAATTCTGCTTTAAGAAAATACGCTCGTGTAAGGCTTTCTAATGGTAAAGAAGTTGATACTTACATCCCAGGAGAAGGACATAACTTACAAGAACATAGTGTAGTTTTAATTCGTGGTGGACGTGTTAAAGACTTAATCGGTGTTCGTTATCACGTTATTCGTGGGACTATGGATACTGTTGGTGTTGATAAACGTCGTCAAGGACGTTCTAAATACGGTACTAAAAAACCAAAAGGTAATTAAAACATCAATAATAAAACGAAAGGAGGATTATAGATGCGTAAAAGACGTGCAACTAAAAGAGATGTTTTAGCTGATCCAATTTATGATTCAAAATTAGTTACAAAATTAATTAATCAAATTATGATTGATGGTAAAAAGGGAACAGCACAAACAATTTTATACGATGCTTTTGATATGATTAAAGAAAAAACAGGCGAAGAACCAACCGCCGTTTTCGAAAAAGCTATGACTAATATTAAACCAGCGTTAGAAGTTAAATCGCGACGTGTAGGTGGCGCTAACTATCAAGTGCCAATTGAGGTTAAAGCTGATAGAAGTCAAGCCTTAGGTCTTCGTTGGTTAGTTCAATATGCTCGTTTAAGAGGTGGACATTCAATGGCTGAAAACTTAGCCAATGAAATTATCGATGCTTCAAATGGTGTTGGAGCAGCGGTAAAAAAACGTGAAGATACTCATAGAATGGCCGAAGCAAATAAAGCCTTCGCTCATTATAGATGGTAATTTAAGAAAGGAAAAACAATTATGGCTCGTGAATATAGTTTAGAAAACACACGTAATATTGGAATTATGGCTCATATCGATGCTGGTAAAACTACTTGTACCGAAAGAATCCTATTCCATACTGGAAAGATCCATAAAATTGGTGAAACCCATGATGGGGCTTCGCAAATGGACTGGATGGAGCAAGAACAAGAACGTGGAATTACTATCACTTCAGCAGCAACAACCGCTTATTGGAAAGGGCATAGATTTAATATTATCGATACCCCAGGTCACGTTGATTTTACTGTTGAAGTTCAAAGAAGTTTACGTGTTTTAGACGGCGCAGTAACCGTTATCGATGCTCAAGCTGGGATCGAACCCCAAACTGAAACTGTATGGCGTCAAGCTGATGATTATAAAGTACCAAGAATGATTTTTGCCAATAAAATGGATAAAATGGGTGCTGATTTTGAGTTCAGTTTAGGCACTATCGAAAAATTATTAGGAGTTAATGCTAAGGCCATTGAATGGCCAATAGGTGCGGAAAGCGACTTTAATGGCATTATTGACCTAGTAAATATGACCGCTTACCGTTACGATGGTAAACAAGAGGAAAATCCAGAAGTTATCGATATTCCTGCTGATTTAGTTGACATTGCTAATGAAAAAAGAACAGAGTTAATTGAAGCAATTGCGGAATTTGATGATGAACTTATGAATAAATATTTAGAGGGTGAAGAAATTTCTGTTGAATTAATTAAAAAGGCAATCAGAAAAGGAACACTTGCTGTGGAATTCTTCCCTGTACTATGTGGAACTGCTTTAGGAAATAAAGGTGTTAAATTATTACTTGATGCAATTGTTGATTATATGCCAGCGCCTACTGACATTGAATCTATTAAGGGAATCGATAAAAATGATAACCCAATTGAAAGACATCCAAGTGATAGTGAACCATTTAGTGCCTTAGCGTTTAAAGTAATGACCGATCCGTTTGTTGGGAAACTTACATTCTTTAGGGTTTATTCAGGACATTTATCTAGTGGATCTTATGTTCTAAATGCCACTAAAAACAAAAAAGAAAGAATTGGTCGTATTTTACAAATGCATGCTAATGATCGTCAAGAGATTAGCGAAGTATATACTGGTGATATAGCAGCTGCAGTTGGTTTAAAAGATACGACAACTGGAGACACTTTATGTGACGAAAAACACGCTTGTATTTTGGAAAATATGGAATTTCCAGAACCAGTTATTCAACTTGCAATTGAACCAAAGTCAAAAGGCGATCAAGATAAAATGGCTTTAGCTTTACAAAAATTAGCTGAAGAAGATCCAACATTTAAAGCCTCTACTGATCATGAAACAGGGCAAACTATTATTGCCGGTGTTGGAGAATTACATCTTGAAGTCATCGTTGACAGAATGAAAAGAGAATTTGGCGTTGAAGCCAATATTGGTCAACCACAAGTTTCATATCGTGAAACAATTAAAACCGCCGCCGATTGTGAAGGTAAACATATTAAACAATCAGGAGGTCGTGGACAGTACGGACATGTTTGGATTAAATTCGAACCAAATCCAGAAAAGGGCTATGAATTTGTTGATGCAATTGTTGGTGGTGTTGTTCCAAGAGAATACATCCCTGTTGTTGACAAAGGCCTTCAAGATGCAATGCAAACAGGTATTTTAGCCGGCTATCCATTAGTTGATGTTAAGGCAACATTATTTGATGGATCATACCATGATGTTGACTCATCAGAAATGGCATTTAAAGTAGCAGCATCTTTAGCACTTAAAGCGGCTAAAACAAAATGTGATCCAGTGCTACTAGAACCTATTATGAAAGTTAACGTAATAGTTCCAGATGAATATTTAGGAGCTGTTATGGGAGATATTACATCTCGTCGTGGAAAACCCCTTGGTCAAGAGTCAAGAGGAAATGCATTATCAATTAATGCAATGGTACCACTTTCAGAAATGTTTGGTTATGTAACAAGCCTTCGTTCAAATACCCAAGGTCGTGGAAATTTCACTATGGGATTTGATCATTATGAGGAAGTTCCAAAAAACATTGCTGAAGAAATAATTAAAAAAAATGGCGGAAACTAAGCTAAAACTCTTGTATTTTTAGCTTAGCTCTGCTAAAATGTTATATGAAATAGATAAGAGGAGGAATAATATTATGGCAAAACAAAAATATGACCGTTCAAAACCACATGTTAACATTGGTACAATCGGACACGTGGATCACGGTAAAACTACATTAACAGCTGCAATTAGTAGCTATCTATCAAAAAAAGGATACGCAGAGTTCCAAGACTATGCAAATATCGATAAAGCACCTGAAGAAAGAGAACGTGGTATTACAATTAATACTGCTCATATTGAATATGAAACAGATAAAAGACACTATGCTCACGTAGACTGCCCAGGGCACGCTGACTATGTTAAAAACATGATCACGGGTGCTGCTCAAATGGATGGAGCTATCTTAGTTATTGCAGCTACTGACGGACCAATGGCTCAAACTCGTGAACATATCTTATTATCACGTCAAGTTGGAGTACCTCGTATGGTTGTATTCTTAAACAAATGTGATATGGTTGACGATGAAGAACTATTAGAATTAGTTGAAATGGAAGTTCGTGACTTATTAAGTGAATATGGTTACGACGGAGATAATACTCCAATTATTAAAGGTTCAGCTTTAAAAGCTCTTGAAGGAGATCCAGCTTACGAAGAAAAAATTGGTGAACTTATGGATGCAGTTGATGAATGGATTGAAACTCCAGCCAGAGACACAGATAAACCATTCTTAATGCCAGTTGAAGATGTATTCACTATTACAGGTCGTGGTACTGTTGCCACTGGTCGTGTTGAACGTGGTGAATTAAAATTAAATGATGAAATCGAAATTGTTGGTATTAAACCTACTAAAAAGTCAGTTGTTACAGGTATCGAAATGTTTAGAAAACAATTAGATACAGCTGTGGCAGGTGACAATGCTGGTGTATTATTACGTGGTATTTCTCGTGATGAAATCGAACGTGGTCAGGTTATTGCTAAACCAGGAAGCGTTACTCCACATACAAAATTCAAAGCTCAAGTATATGTACTTAGCAAAGAAGAAGGTGGAAGACATACTCCATTCTTTAGTAATTATCGTCCACAATTCTACTTCCGTACAACAGACATTACCGGTGTTATTGAATTACCAGAAGGTGTTGAAATGGTAATGCCTGGAGACAATGTTGAAATGACAGTAGAATTAATCGCTCCAATTGCTATCGAAAACGGAACAAAATTCTCAATCCGTGAAGGTGGTAGAACAGTTGGCGCTGGTAACGTTTCAGAAGTTATTAAATAATTTTATAATATATTAGAAATGGCGTAAGTCATTTCTTTTAATTAAAAAACTTTAGTAAAAAAATACTAAAGTTTTTGTTGTTTTAAGCTAATATAGCCGGGTTTATTAAATATCTTCATTCTTACTAGCATCTAAAATTAAATAATCCTTGCCTAAAATTTCGCTAAAACGTTTTATTTTCTGTTTATCATTATTAGAATCAATAAAATATATTTTGCCTTGGCCTTTATCTAATAAACCTTTATCTATTAGTTTTCGTTTAAGTTCTTTACTTATTCCACAGCTACCATCAAAGAAATTAACTTTACCTAAGACTTTGCTAATATTTTTTTTAATTAATGGATAGTGTGTACATCCTAAAACTACATTAGTTACTCCTTTGTACTTTGTAAGATGTGAAATTAGATAATTATTTATTGCTTCATTATTACCATCTTCAATTAGTTCGGCAAGTCCAGAGCATGAATATAGATAAGTAATATTATTATCATATTTATGATATAAATTTAAAAACTTTTCACTTTGAATAGTACTTTTAGTTGCCATTACTAAAGTTTCTTTATCAAAGGCATAGTCATGCGCCATTTTATATGCCGGCTCAGTGGCAATAAAAGTAACATTTGGATATTCTTCCCTGAGTTTTTTTACGCATACCATACTAGCTGTATTACAGGCAATAACTATTATTAATGATCCTTTTGAAATTAAATAATCAACGACCTCTTTAACGTTTTTATAAATTTCCTCGTTGGCTAGATCACCATATGGATTATGTTTTGAATCACTATAATAAATAAAGTTCTGATTTGGAGTTAGTTTTAAAATTTCTTTAAAAACTGTCGTTCCTCCAATTCCTGAGTCAAAAATTCCTATCATTTAAATCACCCTTTAATTATAAAAACCTAGCTATCTGCCAGGCTTTAACATGTTACTAAAATTAGTCGATTTACGATACATGAAGTATAATGGTGAATTTGTAATTAATTCAAAATCACCGGCGTATTCAACCGCCATAGCATTAAAACTAAGCTTAAATTCATTTAAACCTTTATATAAGTCATTTGTCTTTTGGATATTGCTGATGCCACCTAAATTAAATTTTTTAAATCCTAATTTTGAGTATCTGCCCATTAATTTCCATAATAATAAGTGCTTTCCATTGAAACTTTTATAATTTTCATCATAGCCATCCATGACTAAATAAACTTCTTCTTGCCATTTTACTACTAAGGCTGAAGATAAAATAATGCCATCGGGGAAATCTCTTAAATAATTAGTTGCTATGACTAGTTGCTTTTTGTATTTTTCAAACTTTCGATCAACGGCAATTTTATCGTTCATGAGTTTATCATTATTGACGTGACTGTAAATTAATTTATTGTTTAATTCAGAACTTAAACGTTCGTATTTAGCGTATAAATTTTGTGATATTTTTAAGTATTCAGTTGTATCTAATTTGCTATAATAAAAATCAATTAAATTTTCCTTATCAAAGAACCTGTATAAATTTTGAAAATATTCTAAATCTCTAGGATATTTTTTCTTTGTTTGCAAATACAAATATTCTAAATTATTTATATTGCCATGATAAATTTTTATACCATCTTTCGTCGCTTTTCTTATTTTAGTTCTAAAAGGTTTCTCAATATTAGCAAACATCTGCGTATATGGTAAATCAATATTTACAATAGCTTCGAATCGTGGTTTTAACGCCTCAAAAAAATTATTATATCCAAGATGGTAGTATCCCAGTTTTTTTAAGCGGGCAAAGAGGGTTTCATAATATATATTTTGGTTTATAACCTTTCCATTTTTATTATATATTTCTTTAATAATAAGTGGATTTATCTTAATCGCAACAATATCTCGTTTGCCTAAAAATTTTTTTATTTGCTTTGTAAATGTTTCAAGTAATTGTTCATCGTTAAAATTGATTAAAAATCCGCGAGGGGCTAAAGCATATTTGAATCCATTAATTTTTTGAACAATAATTAAAGTAGCTGCTTTAAGAATATTACCATCTAGTAAGCCTAAGCAAAAAGTATCACAATTTTCTTCGTTCATTGTAAAAGCATACTGAATAGTCTGATACATTGATGAAGGGCGAAATTGTTCGCTAAAAGCTTTAAATTCTGC
The DNA here is from genome assembly GCA_944358695.1 of uncultured Bacilli bacterium. Lineage (GTDB taxonomy): Bacteria > Bacillota_I > Bacilli_A > RF39 > UBA660 > Coprosoma. The sequence goes on from CALVRM010000021.1 coordinate 29,482, forward strand.
ATTTGTTAACTGTTTTATCTTCATTACCTAAGCCTCCTCATATGCCAATATTATAACATATTTTAAAAAAATAAGCCATGTCTAGGCCTATTTTTCCATTGATTTCTCATAACTATCACACATAGTCGCTTCTTTTTTACATTCATGACCGCAATCGCATACTTTAATCTCTTCTAGTTTGCAACAATCCTTGTCACAATTACAATGTTCACAGTCATGAACGCTACATTTAATTGTCTGTTTTGCCATATAATTTACCTCCAATATTATTTTGGTCATATTTTGTCATAGTATTCATAAAAATGGGGTATCTTAATATATTTATATTGGTGATAATATGGACAAAGTTGGTATTCCACGCGGTATTTTTTATTATTATTATGGGGATATTTGGAAAAGTTTCTTTGATTATTTAAAAATCCCTTATATTATAAGCCCTAGTACTAATAAGGAGATTATGCTTTTAGGAACCAAATATTCAAATGACGAAATGTGTTTAGCGTTAAAAACATATTTAGGTCATGTTAGTTATTTAGAAGACAAATGTGATTATATCCTAGTACCGCGAATCGATAACTTCGGCTTGGACAATCAAACTTGTACAAATTTCTTGAGTGCTTACGATATAGTTCAAAACACTTTTAATATAAAAACTTTGAATTATAACATTGATCTTGAAAAACATGAAACTTTAAAAAGAGGACTAATTAAAATAGGAAAGATTTTAAACAAAAAACATTCTGAATTAGTAAAAGCTTATAAGTATGCAATGAAAAAATATAAAGAGAAACGCGAATCCGAAATAATGCTGAATTTTAATAAATTAAATTCAAGCAAAGTGAAAATTCTTTTGATAAGTCATCCTTATAATACCTATGATGACTTAATCGGTAAAGATATCATAAAATATCTGGAAAAAAACGATGTAGAAATTATTTTTAGCGATAAGCTTGATGAAAATCTCACTAATAAACTTAGTGAAAGAATATCAAAAGACTTATATTTTAAATATTCTAAAGACAATATTGGCGCGCTGGAACTAACAAAAGGTAAAATTAATGGCGTTATATTTTTATCAGCTTTCCCATGCGGACCAGATTCTCTAGTTAATGAATTAGCAATGCGTAAGATTAATCTTCCATATATAAATTTAGTTTTAGATGATAACTCATCATTTACCGGAACGGAAACTCGTTTAGAAAGTTTTGTCGATATGTTGAAAGGGGATATCCATGAATAAATTATCTTATCCATTAATGGGCGATTATCATATTCCCGCAAAGTTTTTACTTTCCCATGTTTTAAAAATTGACATAATAACGCCGCCGCCAATATCCAATAAAACAATTGAACTTGGTACAAAATATAGTCCAGAGTTTGTATGTACTCCATTCAAATACACCCTTGGAACGATGTTAGAATCAATCGAAAAAGGTGCGAATTGTTTAGTTCAAATGGGTGGTGGTTGTCGTTATGGCTATTATGGAGAAGTACAAGCGCAAATTTTAAGTGATTTAGGGTATAATGTTACTTTGATAAATTTAGTTACTAAAGGAAAAACCGATATTAAAAGAATTGTCAAAGAGTTTAAGAAAATCGATCCTAAGTTTAGCCGCTTAAAGGCATTATACTATACTTTTATTACTTTAAAAATGGTTAAATATATGGATCATGTTGACGAATATATAAGATCTAATATTGGCTTTGAAATTGAAAAAGGCGCTTTTGAATCTTTAAAATTTAAAATGTTGCGGGATTTTCAAAAAGTAAAAAGTTATCGTGAATTACATAGAAAATATCATTTTTATCTTAAAGAATTTAAAAACATTAAAGTTCATAAACCAGATGATTGTTTGAAAATTGGCATTATTGGTGAACTTTATACAATAATGGAACCTTTTTCTAATTATTTTTTAGAAAAAGAATTAGCGCAAAATCATATTGAAATTAAAAGATTTACAAATGTTCACTATTTATTATTCGAAAAAAGTTTTAAGATAAGAAAATATCTTAAAGATACCAAAAAATACATTAAATATAAAATGGGAGCAGATGCGAGTGACAATATAGCTAGGACAAAATATCTTTGTGAACATAAGTATGATGGTATCATTCATATAAAGTCATCATTTTGTACTCCAGAAATAGGCGCTATGCCGATAATTAATAAAATAGCTAATAATTATGGGGTTCCAGTTTTATTTTTTAGTTTTGATGCCAACACCTCAGAAACTGGAATTAAAACAAGGTTAGAAGCATTTTACGATATGTTAGAAATGAGGCGAGGAAAATGAGAAATTGTTATTTAGGGGTAGATATTGGTTCAATCTCAACTAAAGGTGTAATTATTGATGAAGAAAATAATATTATTACATCTTGTTATATATGGACTGAGGGTAATCCGGTAAAAGCGGTTCGAAATTTAATTAGAAATATCAAAGAAGAAATACCAGAGGATTGTGTAATTAAAGGCATTGGGACCACGGGCAGTGCTCGAAAGTTAATTGGTTTAATGTTAAAAGCTAATATTGTAAAAAATGAAATTACCGCCCATGCCGTTGGAACTTTAACTTTTTATCCAAATGTTCGCACAATTCTCGAAATCGGTGGCCAGGATTCTAAAATAATTTTAATCAGAAATGGAATTATCACTAATTATGCGATGAATACTTTATGCGCAGCTGGTACCGGATCCTTTCTTTCAAGCCAAGCTAAAAGACTGGGCTTAGATGTTAATGAATTTGGGAAATATGCTTTAAAATCTAAAAATCCAGTTAAAATAGCTGCTAGATGTACTGTTTTTGCTGAATCAGATTTAGTTCACAAAGCCCAAGTTGGATATCCTAAGGAAGATATCGTAGCTGGATTGTGTAAAAGCATTGTCTTAAATTATTTAAATAATGTCGGTAAAGGGAAAAAAATAGAAGCACCGATAATCTTTCAAGGTGGCGTTTCTAAAAATGAAGGAGTAGTTAAATACTTTAAGGAAGTATTGAATGAAGACATTATAGTTGATAAAAATAGTCATTTGATGGGAGCAATTGGGATTGCCGTTTTAGCGCGAAAAAATAAGGTAGGAAAAACATATTCTTTAGAATTAAGTAATGTGAAGTTCGATACTAAAGCAATGGAATGCACAAGATGCTCAAATAATTGTGAATTATTAAAAATATATCGAAATAACGAATTAGTTGATTCCTGGGGCAGTAAATGCGGAAAATATTAAAAGGCTTTTTTATATTTAGTATTTATATAGACACATATATATAAAATATTTGACATAAATTAAATATTAGTGTATAAGTGTTATTAGCTTGATAAAAAGGAAGTGAATTATGGGAAAGAATTTAGTGATAGTCGAATCTCCGACAAAAGTAAAAAATATTAGTCAATATTTAGGACCTGATTATATAGTTTCATCAAGTAAAGGGCATATTAGAGATTTATCTACTAAAGGGCAATATGGTCTTGGTGTTGATTTAGAAGATCATTTTAAACCCGATTATAAAACTATCAAAGGGAAAAAGAGCGTTATCGATGAATTAAAAAAAGAAGCCAAAAAAGCTGATAAAGTTTATCTTGCTACTGACTTAGACCGTGAAGGTGAAGCCATTGCTTGGCATATTTATGATGTTTTAGGCCTTACTCCCGATAATTATAGTCGCGTAGTTTTTAATGAGATTACTCAAAAAGCCATTACAGAGGCATTTAAGCACGAAAGAAAATTAGATATGGATTATGTCCATAGTCAAGAGACAAGACGTATTTTAGATCGTATCATTGGTTTTCGTTTGAGCAAACTTATTCAATCTAAAACTGATGGCAGTAGTGCCGGTCGTGTCCAAAGTGTTGCTTTAAAACTAATAGTTGATCGCGAAAGAGAAATTCAGGCTTTTATACCTGAAGAATATTGGTCAATTACCGCTGATTTTAAAGATTTTAAAGCTGATTTATTTGAATATAAACATAAAAAAATCGAAATTAAAAATGAATTAGAAGCCAATGAGATTTTAAACAAACTATCAAACGCGTTTGAAATCGAAAGTGTTGATAAGAAATTAAAATCAAAACAGTCAAAATTCCCATTTATCACAAGTACCTTGCAACAAGAAGCTTCTAATAAATTAAAATTTGGCGCCAAAAAAACTATGATGATTGCCCAGAAATTATATGAAGGAATTGATTTAGCCAATGAAACAGTTGGATTAATTACTTATATGCGTACTGATTCAACTCGTTTAGCTGCTGAATTTGTTGCAAGCACTTATCAGTTTATCGAAACAAAATATGGTAAAGATTATGTAGGCCGTGTAAAAGCCAGTAAAAAGTCTGATAATGTTCAAGATGCTCATGAAGCTATTAGACCAACTAGTATTCAAAGGACGCCAGAAAGCGTTAAACCATATTTAACTGACGATGAATTTAAATTATACCGTTTAATTTATTATCGCGCGTTAGCTAGTCTAATGAAAGAGGCAAAAGTGGAAGGAACAACGGTTATTTTAAATAATAATGATTACCAATTTAAAGCCACTGGTCAAATTATTGTTTTTGACGGTTATTTAAAAGTTTATGCTGATTATGAAAGTACTAAAGATAATATTTTACCACCTTTTGATACTTATAATTCGAAAATAATAGTTTCTAATGATATAACCAAAGATCAACATTTCACCCAACCTCCGGCAAGATATACAGAAGCTAAATTAATTGAAAAAATGGAGGCATTAGGAATCGGACGTCCGAGTACCTATGCAACTATTATTGACAATATTAGAAATAGAGGCTACGTTGATTTAATTGAAAAAAAATTCGCTCCAACGGACATTGGCTTTGAAGTTACTGATAAACTTCAAGAGTGCTTTAGCCATTTAATTAATGTAAAATATACTGCAAATATGGAAACAGATCTGGACAAAATTGCTGAAGGCGAGGAAGTGTGGTATGAAGTTTTAGATAAATTTTATAAAGAATTTGAGCCAGCAGTTAAAGAAGCCTTCGATAAATTACCAAAAAAAGAGGCAGAAGAAACTGGCGAAATGTGTCCTGAATGTGGTCATCCATTAGTTATTAGGAAAGGAAAATACGGACCATTTGTTGCTTGTAGTAATTTCCCAACTTGTAAGTATATTAAACAAGAGCCTAGAGAAGAGACTATTGTTTGTGACTGTCCAAATTGTGAAGAAGGTAAAATCATTGAGCGCAAAAGCAAACGCGGTAAAATTTTCTATGGTTGTAATAATTATCCAAAATGTAAGACAGCTTACTGGGATAAACCAACCGGCGAAAAATGCCCTGAATGTGGAAGCATGCTGACGGAAAAAAAAGATAAAATAAAATGCAGTAATTGTGATTATACTAAATAAAGCTGTTTAATTTGTAATATAAAAGATAACCAAAAGGAGTAATCGGTTATCTTTTATTTTGACAAACTATCATAAAAATGTATAATAAAAGTAGTGATGTGGTTAATTATAAAAATTAAGGTTACCTTTTTATGAAAGTTAACAGTGTTTACATTTATTGAAATATTAATACTAACGAAATATGCAATTTAAACACATTTAATTATGTTACACGTTATATTAAAATATAAATAGAAAGGGATCTAATATAGATCGAATTGATCATGATTAGATTATGTGTGCTAGTATGGTAAGTAAAGCAAAAAGGAAAGGTCAAGATGAAAAAAGATATAGTTTAATAGTTGCTCCGCGTGAAGTTGTTGCCAGGCAACTAGGGCTTATTAGAGAAAAGTCAGCTATAAGTATTGAACAAGCTGCCACCCATTTAGGCCTATCAATTGACCAATTAAATAATTTAGAAAAGGGTGATTTTACCAGTTTTAATCATGTTTCTCCACATCTTCACAAGTATTTTGACTTTTTAAATGCCACGATGACTAATCTTTATGAAAGCGAAAAATATTCGGTGGATATTCCCGACACCAAAAACCTCGGAAAAAGTTTGGGTAAGCAAACTTTATGGATGGCCATTGATGCGTATACGACACAATTTCCAACTAAAGAAGCACTACTAGATGATATTAGAGCTAATGGCTATTTAAATATTGATCCTCATATTCCAAATAAAGATCTATGGGTTTTTATTGAATATCCCCGTTATAACAATTTTAAACCAATTGCTATTATGTATAGCAATCAAACACATTTAGTTTCTTTTATACGTCAAAATAATTTTAATTATTATTTTCCACTTGGTAATCCATTTGTCGATAAATTTAATGAAGAAATAAAACAGTTATTTAGGCCGCGACCTAAGAAGAGTGATAATATTGCCCCTGAGTTTCGCAGATTTATTCATAGTGGATACTTACCGTATTACAATCGTTCATTAATAGAGGCAGTCAAAAGAGAAAATAATGATCCCGATTACCGGGAAGATCAAGCTTATTTTAGTAGTACTAGCTTATACCCTAATATCCGTACACATTGTATTATTCATACTCTTTTTGATAAATTCGAGCCTATAATAAATAAAAATATGGTTCCCTTTAATGAAAGAACGGGCAGGGAATTTGAAAGATCGAGTTTATCGACATCATCAATATTAGAAACAACTCCGCCAGAATTATCCGCCCCAGCTAAATCGTCTGATAATACTTCTAAAATTACAATTTTAAAAGTTCCAATGAGGCCAACAAAAATTGAAAGCAAGCAAATTCCAGGACAAATGGCCATAGATTTTGATTTTGAAGTAAAAACACCACCAACTTATAGCCGAATGTAAAGTAATAAAAAATTACTTTTTTTCGTGGTATAATTGATAATAAGGTGAGGTTTATGAAAGAAATAGAAAATTTTCTAGGTTATTTACAATATGAAAAGCGTTTTTCTAAGCATACTATTTTAAATTATCAAAGAGATCTTTGTGATTTCTTCAAAAATATAAACAAACAAGTCAAAGACGTTAACCTAGATGACATTAGAAAATTTTTACGAAAACTATATGATAAAAAATATAGTAATAAAACTATATCTAGGAAAATAAGTGCTTTAAAAAGTTTTTTTAAATATTTAGAAGCCGAAAATAAAATTACAATCAATCCCATGGCTTTAATTAGTAATCCTAAGCAAGAAAAAAAACTTCCAAGTTTCTTAAATTATAACGATTTAGAACTACTTTTAAAAGCACCAAATTTAAATACTCCAGGTGGTCAAAAAGATGCTTTGATTTTAGAAATGCTTTATTCAACTGGTATTCGTGTTAGTGAATTAACAAATATAAAATTAGGTGATATTAATTTTAGTGAACAAACAATTCTGATTCTAGGAAAAGGTAACAAAGAAAGATATGTTTATTATGGCAGTCGTTGCCGTGATTTATTGCAGTTATATATAAATGATGGTCGCAAGATTTTGCCAGACAGTACATACCTTTTTCCAAATAAACATGGGAAGAAAATAAATGACCGAGTTATTAGAATGATAGTCGATAACAATGCTAAAATAGCTGGGATTAAAGTACATGTAACCCCCCATACTCTAAGACATACTTTTGCGACACATATGTTAAATGAGGGAGCAGATTTAAAAAGTGTTGGTGATTTATTAGGCCATGAAAACCTATCAACAACCCAAATATATACCCATGTTTCAAATGAACGACTTAGAAATGTCTATTTAAACACGCATCCTAGGGCAAAAAAACGTTAAAAATTGTAAAGATTATAAAACTATTAGTTTTTAAAAACCATAATTTGATATAATAATAAAAGAATAAAAGGAGCGATCGGATATATGAAACAATACGTTTACTTATTTAGTGAAGGAAACAAAGATATGCGCAGTATTCTAGGTGGTAAAGGGGCTAATTTAGCTGAAATGGTAAATATGGGATTACCAGTTCCCAAAGGATTTACGGTAACCACCGAAGCTTGTACAAGATATTATGAAGAAAATCAACAATTAGATGAATTAGTTCTCAATCAAATAAATGAAGCAGTTGAACGTTTAGAAGCCGTAACTGTAAAACAACTAGGAAATCCAGAAAACCCACTTTTACTTTCTGTAAGAAGTGGAGCTCCCGTCAGTATGCCAGGTATGATGGATACTATTTTAAACTTAGGATTAAATGATGAAATTGCTAAAACTTTAGCTAAAGATGAAGACAGTATTCGTTTTATCTACGATTCCTATCGTCGCTTGATTATGATGTTTGCTGATGTAGTTAAAGGAAAAGATAAGGAAGCCTTTGAAAAGCTTTTAACAGATAAAAAAGCTTCAAGATGTGTAACTACTGATATCGAATTAACTGCTGAAGACATGTACGATATTGCGATGGAATCTAAAAAGATTTACAAAAGATTAACCAAAGAGGCCTTTCCAGAGGATCCAATTGTTCAACTGGTTGAAGCTATTAAAGCCGTTTTCCGTTCTTGGAATACTGAAAGAGCCAAAATATATCGTCAGATGAATGGTATTAGTGATAAATTAGGAACAGCAGTAAATGTTCAAGAAATGGTTTATGGAAATTTAACTGATGATTCACTAACTGGAGTAGCCTTTTCGCGAAATCCTTCAACTGGTGATAATAACCTTTATGGGGAATATTTAGAAAAAGCGCAAGGCGAAGATATTGTCTCAGGGGTTAGAACACCTAAATCGATTGAGGCTATGGAACGTGATTACCCACATATTTATAAAGATTTAAAAGATATTTCTAAGATTTTAGAACGTCATTATAAAGATATGCAAGATATGGAGTTTACGGTTGAAAAAGGGAAACTATACATGTTACAAACCCGAAATGGGAAAAGAACCACTTTAGCAGCTTTAGAAATTGCCACCAGTTTAGTTAAAGAAGGGTTAATTACTAAAGAAGAAGCATTAATGCGTATCGAACCTGAGAAATTAGATGATCTATTACATCCAACTTTTAATGAAGAAGAATTGAGAAAGGCCAAAGTGTTAACAACCGGTTTGCCAGCTTCACCAGGAGCCGTATCTGGTGAAATTTATTTCTCCGTCAAAGATGTAGTTAAAGCCAAAGATAGTGGGCAAGATCCAATATTAGTTAGAATTGAAACCTCGCCAGAAGATATTGAAGGAATGAATAGTGCTGTTGGTATTTTAACTGTTAGAGGCGGGATGACTAGCCATGCTGCCGTAGTTGCTCGCGGAATAGGTCGCTGTTGTATTAGTGGGTGCCATGAAATTGTAATTGATGAAGAAAATAAAACTTTAAGTTGCAATGGTCAAGTTTTAAAAGAAGGCGAAAAAATATCCTTGGATGGTTTTACTGGTAAAGTTTATATGGGTGTAATTAAAACTGCGGATTTCAAAATAAATGGAGCTTTTGAAACCATTATGGAATGGAGCCATCAAATCAAGAAACTTGGTGTTAGAGCTAATGCCGATACAGAGAAAGATGCTAAAACTGCCCTAGATTTTAAGGCCGAAGGAATTGGACTTTGTCGGACTGAACACATGTTTTTTGAAGAAGATAAAATTTTTGCCATCCGTAAAATGATTTTAGCTACTGATGAAGAGGAAAGAAAACGAGCATTAAAAGAAATATTACCCATTCAGCGTGATGACTTTGAAAAAATATTTAGAATGATGAGTGGGAAAAAAGTCACGATTAGATATTTAGACCCACCTTTACATGAATTTTTACCTAAAAATGAAGTAGAAATATCTAAACTAGCCAAAGCCCTTAAAGTAACCGAAGATTACCTTAAAGAAATTATCGGCAGTTTAAAAGAATTTAATCCAATGATGGGTCATCGTGGCTGTCGCTTAGCTATTACTTATCCAGAAATTGCTGTAATGCAAACTAGAGCTATAATTGAAGCTGCAATTACAGTTACAAAACAAGGACATAAAGTTTTACCAGAATTAATGATCCCTCTAATTGGTGATGTCAAAGAATTAGAATACTTAAAAAACATTATTATTGAAGAAGCAAATGTGGTTATGCAAGAAAAAAATCAAACTATTAGCTATGAATTGGGAACTATGATTGAAGTTCCTAGGAGCACAATTCAGGCTGATAAAATTGCTAAGGAAGTGGAATTTTTCAGTTTTGGAACTAATGATTTAACGCAAATGACATATGGTTTTTCAAGAGATGATACTGGATCTTTCTTAAATGATTATTACGAAAAAGGTATTTTTCAAAAAGACCCCTTTAAAATAATTGATAAAGAGGGTGTTGGTAAATTAATTATGGTGGCTATGAAATTAGCTAAAGCTACTAATCCAAATGTTGAATTAGGTGTTTGCGGAGAACATGGTGGTAATCCAGAAAGTATTGAATTCTTTCATAAAATCGGTTTAGATTATGTATCTTGTTCACCATATCGTGTACCGATTGCCATTTTAGCAGCAGCTAGAGCAGCTATAAAGGAGACCAAATAATGCGTATTTTGTGTGTTGGTCATGTAACTTATGATATAACTTTTCCGTGTGATAGTTTTCCAATTGAAAATACTAAAACAAGATATCATGAAAAAGAGGAATGTGCCGGTGGTCCGGCAAGTATTGCTGCTTTTCTTTTAGGAAAATGGAACCAAGATGTTGAGATAGCCGGCCAAGTAGGTAATGATGATTTTGGCCGAAAAATAAAGAAAGAATTTGCTTTAAATAGAGTTAATACGGAAAATTTAATTTTAAATGATGATATTTCAACTTCAAACAGTGTTGTTTTAGCCAACCGAAGCAATGGTTCAAGAACAATTTTGACTTATACACCAAAGCATAACAATATGCCAGTTTTTATTCCACAAAAAGCTCCAGACATTATTTTAATCGATGGCTATGAATATGAGGCCAGTAAACAGCTTTTAAAAAAGTATCCCAAAGCAATCAGTGTTATAGATGCAGGTCGTGATAAAAAAGAAATTATTGAGTTGGCCTCAATGGTCAATTATGTCGTTTGTTCAAAAGAGTTTTCAGAAAAAGTAACCGGCCTTAAAATTGACTTCAATTATAAGCAGACTTTGGTAGACGTATATACTAAGATGGAAACTATGTTTAAAAATAACATTGTTATTACTCTAGAAAATCAAGGCTGTTTATATCGTGATCAAGGGCAGATTAAAATAATGCCCTCAATCAAAGTTAAAACGATTGACTCAACTGGAGCTGGGGATATTTTTCATGGAGCCTTTGTTTATGGCTTAGCAAACAATTTTGATTATGAAAAAACGCTTAAGTTTGCTAATATAGCAGGAGCCTTATCGGTAACTAGAGTTGGGGGTTATCGTTCGATACCAACTCTAGAAGAAATGCAGGAAGTTTATGACGAAGTTAAATGAGATTGTATTTATAAATAATTATCCATCCATTGATTTACATGGTTATGATCGCGAAACAGCAAGAGTCGCCATTGAGGATTTTATTAGAGATAATCAAAAAATGGGGAATGAAGTAATTATTATTATTCACGGAATTGGTTCAGGAGTTTTGCAAAAGCAAACCCATAAAACCTTAAGGGAAAACAAAAACGTGATCGATTATAAATTATATTATTATAATAATGGATGTACAGTCGTCCAAATAAAGAAAAATAATTAATGGATAATTTTGCATGAAAAATTTTCGCTTGATAATAGAAAGGAAATTTTCGCTTGATAATCACAATGCATTGTAATAAGTATTGACTAAATAACTAAATAAGATATAATTATAATAGGTGAGATGTATGAAAAGTAAAAAGGGATTTACATTAACTGAAATATTAGGTGTCATAGCTATTTTGGGGCTTTTATTATTACTTATCGTTCCAACTATTTTAAATAGAGTTAGAACGAGCGAAAGTGATACTAAACAAGCACAGGATAAAATGATTGAAGAGTCCGCTAATCTTTATATGGACGATAATAAAGATTTATTTCCGAACACTACGGATAATGTTTATTGTATACCAGTTCAAACATTAATCGATAATGGTAAAATAACTGAAGAACTAAAAGATGTCACAGCAAAAGATGAAAATATAAAAAAAAGAGTAATCAAAGTGACTATATCTAAAAATGGCAATCGCATATTTGAAAATGTAGATTCTTGTAATGAAATACAATATAAAAATATCGTATTTACTGTTGGACCTAAAGATAATAGTGTATGGACAACTAGTAAATATGTAACTATTAAGTATCCTGATATGGGTGAAGGATATGTTAATAAATACAGTGTTGATGGCGGAAAAACGTGGAAAGTTGTTGTCGGAAATAGTAAAAAAACGGAAGACTTTACTGCTGATGGTAAAGTTATGGCGCGAATGGAAGGCCCAACTGTAATAAAAGATGAATATCCAGTTAAGCGGATAGATAGAACTGCCCCAACTATAACCAGTGTTACTGGCAACCCAACTTCATGGACTAAAAATAGTGTAACATTAACTGTAAATGGGGCCAAAGATAGTCAGTCAGGCTTAGCTGCCTCAGCATATAGTTTTGATAATGGAGCAACATGGCAAACAAGTAATCAAAAGACTTATACAGCTAATACGAACAACATTATTGTTAAAGTAAGAGATGCCGTAGGCAATATTTATACTCATTCAGCTATCAATATTACAAAGATTGATAAAACTGCTCCAACTATAACCAGTGTTACTGGCAACCCAACTTCATGGACTAAAAATAGTGTAACATTAACTGTAAATGGAGCCAAAGATAGTCAGTCAGGCTTAGCTGCTTCAGCATATAGTTTTGATAATGGAGCAACATGGCAAACAAGTAATCAAAAGACTTATACAGCTAATACGAGCAACATTATTGTTAAAGTAAGAGATGCCGTAGGCAACATTTATACTCGTTCAGCTATCAATATTACAAAGATTGATAAAACACCACCAAATGCTCCTTATATTGGATCACTTTGGCTGGGTGGTGATTTAAATGTTACTGGTAACAGTTGTAGTAATGTTGGTGGCGGCCAAGCCAATGCTGTATGTGATGTTTATATTTCTACGGGGCATTATAGCACTTGGTGGTTCGATAGTTCATATTCACATTCCGATGCCGGAGGTAGTGGTATATCATATAATCAAAACTATTGGACACATAATGGTAGTAGTTCAGACTACTATCCAGATTGGTCAACAAGCTGCTGTGGTAACTGGGCGGCAGATAGCGGAAGCTATAATTATGCGACCTGGATTACTTGGGGGTTACGCAGTGTCGATAATGTAGGGAATGTAGGTTATACTACAACTGTTCGTTTCCATATAAGTTATTGGTAATAAGGAGGAAATATGGCTTTAAAGAAAATAATCATTTGTTTAATTATTGTTATTGGACTAACTGGTTGTGGGTGTTCTAAGTCTTCATCATCGGAAGATAATAAAACTAAAGATGAAGTGACAAAAGTTACCGTAAATAATGGAAGTATGGAAACTATTAATAGTAAAGGATTTAAAATAGAGTTAGATAGAAATGGTGAAAATGCAATTATTGTTATTCGAAATGATGATGTGAAAAAAGACCAAGCCTATATAATTGATTTAACGATTAATCAAAAAGAAGGGGGTGCCACGGTTCAAGAGGCCTACATACCTGCTAATATGCCAGAACCATTAAAACTAAACACTAATTTAAAATCTGAAGTTATCACTAGCATTGAATATAAAATAACTGAAACAAAGTCACAATTAAAAGGTAATTCTAAAAAGGCCTAAAATAGGTCTTTTTGTATTTATCATTTGTTGATTTAGTAAACTAATAATAATTTAGAAAAAATAATTTTAAAATTGACAAATATTAATGATTGTGCTAATATAATTGGCATATTTTAAAGGGGGAGATTTGTATGTACGAAGAAGGACGAAGTGGATTTGCATTTAAAAATATAATTTTAAAGCTTTTGTTTATCGTTTTACTAATCTTCATAGTTATTTGGTTATTTCCTACTAAAAACTATGTAAAAAATTTAATTGAGCAAAAACTCGGTACTTCTGCCGATCAAATATTTAACACCAATGTTCAAACAATGAAAGAAGCTGCTTTAACATATTTTAATGGGTCAAGATTACCAGAAGAAGAAGGAAAGTCTGAAAAACTTACTTTAGAAGAAATGTTAGATAAAAAGTTATTAGTTGGATTTACTGATAGTAATGGTAAAAGCTGTGATAATAAAAAATCATATGTTGAGGTTACTAAAAATAAAACAGATTACAGTTTAAAAGTAAACTTAGCCTGTACTGATAAGACTGATTATATAAATAGTTATATTGGTTCTTACGCATATTGTACAAGTGACGTTTGCGAAAAAAAAAAATTAACTGAAAATAATTCTGAACAAACTGTTAACGCCCAAGAAACTATCACTACCGAAGCCACCCAAGATTCTAATGAGTGCCAATATGTTAAAACATCTGGTGGTTATTGGACAAATTATGGTGATTGGTCTACTTGGACTACTAATAAAATAAGTTCGTCAAATTCAAGGCAAATTCAAACTAAAGTTGAAAAAATTAAAACCGGTACGGTAGTAGAGCAGGTAGGTACTTATAAACATACACAAAATCCTAAAAAAGTGACTGTTACCAAAAATGATCGAAAACAAATAATATATGTTTGTCCAGCAGATTTTGATAACGGTGGAAGCTATAATAATTTCGTTACCTGCGTTAAGACAATGCCGAATTATGTGACCAAAGATACTTATAAAAATGTTACTTACTATCGATATCGTGATCGCGTATACAAAAATAATAATAATTCTTATAAATGGAGTAGTTGCAACGATAGCACGCTCATTAGCCAAGGTTATACTGCGACTGGTAACACTAGATGACACGTATTTACGTGTTTTTCTTTGCCAATAAAATGTAAAGAAAAGCTTAATCAATTGACTTTTATTTTATTTTTATGATACTATTAATTTATAGTAGGAGAATAGACAGAAAGGAAGACCACCAATGCCAAAACAAGCAGATAAATATATTTTCGCTTATAATAACGAGAATGAATTTAAAAAACTAGAAAGCGCATTAAAAAAATATAATATGCTTGCTTTTAAAAAATTGTATTTTGAGTTTTATCCAACTTTAAAAAGTGGTGTTCTTCTTGGGAAAAAAGTAACTCTTAATGATGGAACGGAAGAATATCAAATTTCTTTACCAACCGATGCCTTATTTACCAAAGTTCATGGTGAAGTGAAGTTGCATTATATATTAGACGAAGCAAATAAAGCAATTATTCTTAAAACTTTAAGTCCTGAAGATATTTTAAGCGAAGGACATCAATCTGAATTAGGGACTTATAAAGGAGTTATGGTTTCTAAAGAACATGCTGAAAAAGATATGTTTAAAATTAATTTATTAAATATGATTCAAAAATAAAAGCATTGCGCTTTTTTTAGTTTCTATAACCATGTATAAATATATTACAATATGATTGCTAATATAAACTACATAAGATAGGAGAAATTAAAAATGATTAAAGTCAAAAATCTAAGTAGATTGCCATATTGGTAATCTTTTTTAGTAGAAAATTGTTTCTGTTAAATGATGTTTACCTTCAATGTTTCTTCCTGTAACCCATATAAAGTTATCTAACAAAATTGAATTTGTTTTCACTCCGGTATTTTCTAATTCGCTCCTTATTAATTCAATAACATAAATCATATTTGCTCTAATCTCAATTTCAAAATTAGAATTATGTAGAATTAAATTATCATTATCAACGATATTAGCTAACTCGCTGCTGTATTCAATTAACCCGTAATATCTAAAAATCTTTGGAATAACATAATCCGCACACCCTAGTAAATCATCAATATTTTGTATATTATTTTTAACTCTAAAACTTACTTCAAACAAGTCACGAACCAGTAAATTCGCTCGTTTATAAAAATAAATCTCTTGCCCTTTATAAGTGCTTACATCGTTGAAACAAGGGAAGTTAGTTACAATATATTCTAACAATTCCATACAACTTTTAAGGTTAAATAATTCGTCAAAAAACTTATCACCTTTATTATAAATAGTATTTATCGTTTCGCTAATATTATTATATCTTTCATCAATTAAAGGTAAATCATTATCTCCACCTAAAATATCTAATAAATCATCTTTTGTTAAATTGTTTAAATTATCAATATTTAAAAAACTTTTATCAGTTAAACTTTTATCCAATAGTGAATAAATCATTGCTGTCGAACGACTATAATGATGTCCATCAAAATCTTTCTCAATATATGGTTTTTTCCAAAAACAAAAATTTATTGATTCTATTATAAATACTAATAAAATAAGTTGCTTTTCCGAAAAGCTATTTTTATATTTATTTAGCCAATAATGATTATTTTCTTTTACCTTTAACATATCGACATAATCATATATTTTATCTTTGTTTATTTTTACATCGTCACTATTATCAACTACATATTTTATTTGTTCTAATCTTTGATTTCCAGTTACCATATTACCACCACTATTATTTTATCATAAAAAAATAATAGTGAGATATAAATATGAAATATTTAGGCAAACAAAAACCCTTGGTTACAAGGGATAACTTCATAATGGTGCGGGTGAAGGGACTTGAACCCCCATGCCGTAAGGCGCTAGATCCTAAGTCTAGTGCGTCTACCAATTTCGCCACACCCGCATATTTAAATGGTGGACCCTGATGGATTCGAACCATCGACCGTCCGGTTATGAGCCGGATGCTCTAACCAACTGAGCTAAGGGTCCATCTCCTGACCTTTATATAATAACATATTACTTTATTTTATGCAATAATTATTTTTAAAATTCTGTAAAATTTTCAGGATTAAATAAATAGTAGTTACCAAGTAGGTTTTTAAGGTAATTTTTAGTTTTTTTCTTATATTCTAGAATAAAATAAAGTAATATGTTATAATAAAGCAAGGTGATAAGAATGAAATTATATAATACACTTACTAAGAAAGTAGAAAAATTTATCCCCCATAACGAAGAAAAAGTAACTTTATATACTTGCGGACCAACAGTTTATCATTTCGCACACATCGGTAATATGCGCAATTATATTTCTGAAGATATTTTAGAAAGGACTTTAAAGTACTTGGGTTATCAGGTTAAAAGATGTATGAATATCACTGATGTTGGACATTTAACTAGTGACTCTGATAGTGGTGATGATAAAATGTTAAAAGGGGCTAAAAGGGAACATACTACGGTTTTAGATATTGCCCAAAAATATACGGATGCCTTCAAATCAGACTGCCAAAAATTAAATATTCACTGGCCAGAAATTGTCGTGCCAGCTACATCTTGCATTGACAAATATATAAAAATGATTGAACTACTATTAGAGAAAGGTTATGCTTATAGATCAAATGGCAATATATATTTTGATATAACTAAATTGTCTGATTATTATGCTTTAACCAACCACAAAGAAGATGAAATGGTAGTTGGGGCCAGAGAAGGTGTCGAAGAAGATATAGGCAAACATAATCAAGGTGATTTTGTTTTATGGTTTACAAAATCAAAGTTTGATGATCAAGAATTAAAATGGGATAGTCCTTTTGGAACTGGTTATCCAGGATGGCACATTGAGTGTTCAGCAATTTCAATCAACTATTTAGGGGAATATCTTGATATTCACTGCGGTGGAGTGGATAATATTTTTCCTCATCATACAAATGAAATTGCTCAGTCTGAAGCTTATTTAGGGCATAAATGGTGTAATTATTGGTTTCATACAGAGCATTTAAATGATACAACCGGTAAAATGAGCAAGTCGAAAGGCGATTTTTTAACGGTGGATACTTTAATAAGTAAAGGTTATAATCCGTTAGTTTTTAGATACATGTGTTTAAATTCCCATTATCGCAAACAACTGTTATTTGATTTTAATAATTTAGATAATGCTAAAGAAGCTTATAATAAATTAGTTAGTAAAATTAAAAATATTAAAGAAGATGGTGAATTAGAAAAAAATAAAATCAATGCTTTTCAAAATCAATTTAAAGCAGCTTTAGCAAATGATTTAAACACTTCTTTAGCTTTAACTACGGTTTATGATGTTTTAAAGTCAAATATTTCCGGTAAAAGTAAATTATTTTTAATGGCTGATTTCGATAAAGTTTTAGGATTAGATTTATTAAAGATAGATACAATAACGCCTAAGTTAAAAGTTTTTATTGAGCAAAAAATCGCCGAAAGAAATCAAGCTAAACAGAACAAAGACTATGCTAAAGCTGATGAAATTAGAGCAGAATTATTAGACAAAAATATCATTATTAAAGATACTAAAGAGGGTACTGAATTTGAAATACGCAAATAATAAAACTGGTATATTAGTTGTAAACAAACCCAGTGGACCTACAAGTAGGGATATAGTAAATCAAGTACAAAAATTATTAAATACTAAATCTGGACATACTGGAACTTTAGATCCTTTGGCCAATGGTGTTTTAGTTGTTACTTTAGGCAAAGCTACTAAGTTATCAGAAATATTGACAAGCCAAACTAAAGAATATCAAGCTGAAGTAGTTTTAGGTATAGAAACTGATTCATTGGATATTGAAGGTGCTATTTTAAAAGAAAAGAATGCTGTAATTGATCAGTCAGTTATTATTAAGGCTTTAGCTGATTTTGAAAAAACGTATGACCAAGAAGTTCCAAAATATTCGGCTGTTAAAGTAAATGGTAAAAAACTTTATGAATATGCTAGAAAAGGTGAAGAGGTTAAACTACCAAAAAAGAAAGTAACAATCTTTAAAAACGAATTATTATCTTATAAGGTAAAAGATAATAAAACAATTTTTACATTTTATACAAAAGTTAGTAAAGGGACATATATTAGAAGTTTAATAAGAGATCTCGCTTATTATTTAAATACATATGGAACTATGACCGCTTTAACTAGAATTTCTCAAGGGAAATTTAAGCTTGATAACTCTTCAACTCTCGAAGAAATAGGGAAAGGAAATTATCAAATAATTCCCATAAAAGAGGCTTTAGATATTAAAATTAAAAAAGTGACTAATGAAGAAAAATTTAAGATTTTAAATGGCGTTCCAATTGAAGGCACTGATGAAGAAATTTTATTCGTCGACCAAGAAGGACAGGAGCTGGCAGTTTACCATAGAGAAAATGGCAAATTAAGGATGTGGAAAATGCTATATGAGAACAATGGAAAAAGTAAATAAAAAAGCCGGGAATTATCGTTTAACAGCTATTGCAAATACTAAAAATTATGCATTAATAATTGACGGCAGTCTAGAAGCTAACAAAGATACTACTCAAGTAAAATGGTATGTTTCAAATTTAAAAATGGCTTTAAAAAAATATTTATTGACAGAAGATTTAGTTGCAGCACTTATTAAGGCTAGTGAATATGTCAATAAGAATTTTCATGGAAATGTTCCTTATATTAGCCTAGGGGTTTGTAAAAAGAACAAAGATAAACTGGAGATTCTTTTAGTTAATAGTGCTAAATGTTATTTGAAAACTGATGATGTTCATTTGTTAGAACATAAAAATATTAGTGATTATAAAAATAATTTATTAAAGCAGCTTAAAGCTAAAAGTCAAAATAATTTTCTTAAGCTAAAAAATAAAGCTTTAATGCAAATTAAATTTCAAAAGTTATATTCTAATATTGATGATCAGACTAAATATCTTTATAGTGAGTTAGACTATGATAATGTTCATTCTATATTACTTTGTAATGAGGGTTTTCAAAATTATCAAAAATATTTAGAACTAAAAGATAAAGATTTTTTCACTTTAGCTGGGGAACAAGGCGTTAAATACTGTTACAATCATTTAAAGCGAATTGAAGAGAAAGATCAAACTTTAGAAAAATTACCACGCTTTAAAGAAAATGATGATGTAGTAGCTATTTATAAAATTTTAATTTAATTGTTGACTATATGTGTATTTTTATATATTATATATCCTTGAGGTGTATTTATGGAATTAGCAACAAAAAAACAAGAGTTTGTAGAAAATGTTGGATATATTACGGAAAATAGTGTTAATGTTAAGTTTAACGATGATCTAAATTGGCCTATTGAATATATTAGATTTGACAATGCAGTTTACTCAAATCCAGACAAAGTAAGAGACCAATTGTTAAGCATTAGTCACAACGTTCAAAAAGCATTATCAATGGGAAGAAGGTTAGAAAAAGTTTCCGATCATGGACCGCATATAGATCCATTTATTATAAAATATCATCCGGCCTGGATTTCAATTAGAAGACAATTTGGTTTTACTCATGAATCAGATGGAGAAGTCCAATGCACTAAAAGTGATTGTGCGGAAAAGTATGAGAACCAAATTCGTGATGGTTTTATATCATTAGGTATAGGTGTGGATTATGGTAGGCGAGTTAAAAGAGATGCTCTATTAAGTACAAAAGTTTTCAATGAGCTATTTCCAGAAGAAACAGTTGCCAAGTTGATAGGTGACACGGCAAATAATCATCCAGATTTTAACGCTTTTCGTGATGTTTATATTGAAAAACTAAGAATTGAATTTTACCAGAACCAAAGAGCACAAGGAGTTAAAGAACAAGATGTAGCGTTTAGTTATAAAGGGGTTGGATGGACACTTGGACCAGATAATTTTCCTTTACTTACAATTGGCAGTAATAAAAATAGAAAAACTTATGATTTTCGAAATTCAAAAGCCAAAGCTATATTTTATAAAAAGTTGGCTGATAAAAACCCTAAGACTGAATTCGGCAAAGCGTTTCATAAAGCGATTAAAACTGCGAGGTATTAATAAACTTTATTAATACTTTTTTATAAATTCTTGCATTTTTTATCAAAGTAGTGTATATTATTAGTGTACTTATTCTTGGATTAGAAGAACTCCATCTTTTATTCTAGGATTAAGCATCATTAAATAAGAAAAGGAGGAATGGATGTGGCTTTAACAAAAGAACAAAGAGCAAGTATCGTTAAGAAATATGGTAAAGATGAACAGGACACTGGTTCTGCTGCGGTTCAAATTGCCATTCTTACCGAAGAAATTAACGAGTTAAATGAACATTTAAAAACTCATCCACATGACTATCATTCAAAAAGAGGACTTCTTAAAAAAGTTGGTCATAGGAAGAGTTTACAAAAATACTTAATGCAAAAAGATATTACTGAATATCGCAAACTTATTAAATCTTTAGGCTTAAGAAAATAATAAAAATACGTAGGCACTCTTTTTTGGGTGTCTTTTATATAGGAGGACGTATGAAAAAAACATTTGAATTAGATTTTAGAGGTCGAAAATTAATTGTTGAACATGGGCAATTAGCCAAACAAGCTAGTGGTGCTGTGTTAGTAAGATATGGCGATACAGTCGTTTTATCAACTGTTGTAGTTTCAAAAACAGCCAATTTGTTATCAGATTTCTTCCCATTGATGGTTCTATATCAAGAAAAACTATACTCAGTTGGTAAAATCCCTGGTGGATTTATTAAAAGGGAAGGACGTCCTACGGAAAATGCTACTTTAGCTGCTCGAATGATCGATAGGCCAATGCGTCCATTATTCCCTGAGGATTTTAAAAATGAAGTGCAAATTGTTAATACGGTTTTGTCTGTTGACCCCAACAATTCTCCAGAAATGGCGGCATTATTTGGTTCTTCTTTAGCTACTTCAATTAGTAAAATACCGTTTAATGGACCGGTTGCTAGTGTAAAAGTAGGCCGTATAAATGGCGAGTTAATTATTAATCCAACCACTGAACAAGCGGAAATTTCGGATATTGATTTAACTGTTGCTGGAACCAAAGAAGCGATTAACATGGTTGAATCTTCGGCGAAGGAAGTTAACGAAGATGATATGCTTGAAGCTTTAATGTTTGGTCATGAGGCCATCAAAGAACTTATTACTTTTGAAGAAACAATCATTAAAGAAATCGGCGAACCCAAAATGGCGTATGAAAAATTAGAAATTTCTGAAACCCTTCGAGACGAAATTGTTAATTATATTAAAGAGCCATTAGACGAAGCTTTAAGAATTAAAGATAAGCTAGACAAGTATGAGAAAATAGATGAAATCAAAACTAATTTAATTAACAAGTATCAAGAAGCCAACGAAGAACAATTAAAACCAGAAGAGCTAAAAGAATTGTTGACCAAGGTAACTTTGGTTTTCGAAGAAGTAGAGTATGAGGTTTTCCGTAAAATTGTCGTTTTAGAAAAAAAACGTGCTGACGGCCGTAAAATGAAAGAAATAAGGCCATTATCAGCAGCTGTCGATATTTTACCAAGAACCCATGGATCAGCACTATTTACTAGAGGGGAAACTCAAAGTTTATCAGTAACTACTTTGGGGGCATTAGGTGAACATCAAATTTTAGATGGTTTAGATTTAGAATCAGAAAAAAGGTTTATGCTTCATTACAATTTTCCTCAATTTTCAGTTGGTGAAACTGGTAGATATGGTGCTCCAGGGAGAAGAGAAATCGGGCATGGAGCTTTAGGGGAAAAAGCTTTAGCCCAAGTTATCCCTTCAGAAGAAGAATTTCCATATACTATCAGAGTCGTTTCTGAAATTTTAGAGAGTAATGGTTCATCTTCTCAAGCTAGTATTTGTGCCGGCTGTATGAGTTTAATGGCCGCTGGTGTTCCAATTAAGGCTCCAGTAGCTGGTATCGCCATGGGCCTAATTACTGCCGGTAATGAATATACTATTTTAACTGATATTCAAGGCCTGGAAGATCACTTGGGGGATATGGACTTTAAGGTAGCAGGGACTAAAGATGGAATCTGCGCTTTACAAATGGACATTAAAATTAAAGGTATTAGTAAAGAAATTTTAAAAGAAGCATTATATCAGGCTAAAGAAGCTCGATTGCAAATTTTAGATGTTATTACTGATACAATTTCCGAACCAAGACCAGAAGTTAGTGAATATGCACCCAAAATGCTTACCTTTACTATTAATCCTGATAAAATTAAAGAAGTTATCGGAAAAGGCGGCGAAATGATTACCAAAATTATTTTGGAAACTAGTAATGTTAAAAGTGTTAATGATGTTAATGCGGTTAAAGTTGACTTAGAAGATGATGGGACAGTAATTATTTATCATAGTGATAAACAAATTATCGAAGAAACTGCCAGACGAATTCAGGACGTAGTTAAAGAAGTAGAAATGGATACTATTTATACAGGTAAAGTTGTCAAAGTGGAAGATTTTGGCTGCTTTGTAGAATTATGGCCGGGAACAGAAGGTTTGGTACACGTTTCCCAGTTGGATACTAAACGAATAGAAAAACCAAGCGACCTTGTTAAAGTCGGTGATGAAATTTTAGTTAAATCGTTAGGATATGATAAGAAAGGAAGACTAAATTTATCCAGAAAGGAAGCGATTAAATAGTGGCTGATAAAGCTTTGTTAAAAGCTGCCGCAATTATCGGGATTGTCATTGGAATCATTAGCTGTTTATTCATAATTGGCTTAATTTGGGGGATCCCGATGATTATCGGTGGATACAAATTATATGATTATTCTAATATGCCAGATAATGAAGTAGTGAATTATAAATCATCAATTTTAGGATGGTCTATCTTCTTCATTTTTTTCTCATTTATTTCTGGAATACTAGGGTTAATTTATTATATAGGATTAACCAGTTTAAATAATCAAATGTATAAAGATGTTGATAGTACAGATTATGTAGCTGAATTAGAAAATTTAAAAAAATTATATGATGATAAAATTTTAACAAAAGAGGAATATCAAAATAAAAAGAAGCAAATATTAGATAAAATATAAACCATAAAGTGAGTATTAAAAACCATTTTATGGTTTTTTTGTGAGATTTTGGAATTGAATGATATTTGTCAAGAGATAATTACAAAAAAGAGTAAGAAGAAAAGATTTAGTGGGTGCTAAATCTTAAAATAAATAGTAAAAAATGTAAGTACTATTCAATATAAAAACAAAAGATAAAATTATTAAAACTTGTCAGACGACAATTTGGATGTATAAGAATGCCAATTGGTGGACTTTAACTCCTGATTCTTTTAAAATTGCTTATATACGTTATCAAGACCGCGTTAATTATACTATCAGTAAATTTGCCGTTCTTGCTAATTATGGGGCTCGCCCAGCACTTTATTTAAATTCTAACATCGACTTAAGTGGAAGTGGTAGTCAATCAGATCCCTATACGATTAATTGATTACACAGGTTTGAAATTATAAAAACATTAAAAGTTAAACAATATATAATAAAAACATACTTATAAAAGTAAAATTATTCTAAGCATACAGTGATGTATGTTTTTTCTTATATTTTTCACAAAAACAGCACGCTATTTTCACAAACGCTTCATATACTTAATAACAGAAAGGAGAAGGAAATGTATATTTTAAAAAATGCTTGGACTAATATAAAAAGAAATTTAGGCCGAAACGTTTTAATTGGGATTATTATTCTAGTTGTTACTGCCAGCAGTTGTATAGCCATATCAATAAACACTTCCGGAAATAAATTAATTGATAGCTATGTCAATAAAAATCAATTAGAAGTCAGTTTTAATCTCGATATGAAAAATTTTAGACAAGATAAAAATAGTAATAGTGATACTACTATTGATAAGCTAACAGTTGAAGATATAAATAAATATGGTGATTCAAATTATGTTTCTAGTTATTATTATACCTTAGAGACTAGTCTATCTTCAGGCGATATAGAAGCTATTGATATGAGTGAAATCTTCAAAAAATCTGATGAAGCACCGGACGATAATTATGGTAATAAACCAGATGGCGGAGAAGAAAATCATAGCCGGCCAAGTCAAGGGGATTTTAAAATTACAGCATATTCAGACATTTCATATAATGAATCTTTTGTAGAAGGAACTTCAAAAATCGTCGATGGGAGTATGATTACCAATGAAGATAAAGAAAATAACATTATTATCAGTGAAGATTTAGCAGAAGAGAATGATTTAGAAGTTGGAGATACTATAACATTATATTCACCATCAGATACCAGCCAAACTTATGAGTTTAAAATAGTTGGTATTTTTGAAACCGAAAGTAATAGTAGTGATGACAATTTTATGAATATGTCGGCTTTAAATAGTCAAAACCAAATTTATACAACAGTTACGGCAATAAATAAAATCCTAGAGAATGACGATAATACCAATAGTTTAAATGCTAGATTTTACTTGCAAAATTCTGATGACTTTGATAAATTCGAAAAGGAAGTTCGAGAAAAGGGATTAAGCGATTACTATCAAGTTTCAAATAATATCGACCAAATTACTGCCACTTTAAAACCGATTCAAAATATTAGTAATTTCTCTTTAACTTTCCTTATAATTATTTTAATTGTTGGAGCTATCATATTAACAGTTATTAATATGTTAAATATTCGTGACCGTAAATATGAAATTGGTGTTTTAAGGTCAATCGGTATGAGTAAAATAAAATTAATAACTCAATTAATTTTAGAACTATTTATTATTGCTGTAATTTCCTTTATTATAGGTACGGCTATTGGCTATGGATTAAGTCAGCCAGCGACCGATAAGATATTAGAACAAGAAATTAATAGCTATCAAGAAGAACAAATGAAAACGGAAAATAATTTTGGCGGTAAAGGCTTTGACAGGCCAAATCGCGGAATAATGGCTAGTAGTAATTATATTGATGATTTAAAAATTTCTTTCAATGGTATTACTATATTAGAATTATTTGGTGTTAGTATTTTATTAGTAATAGTCAGTGGTAGCGTGTCAGCACTTTTTGTAACAAAATATGAACCAAATAAAATTTTACAAAACAGAAACTAAGAGGTGATAAATATTTTAAAATTAAAAAATGTAAATTTCACGTATGACAATGAACGATATGTTCTTGAAAACATAAACCTTGAATTTGATCAAGGAAAACTATACGGCGTTTTTGGTCCTAGTGGAGCGGGAAAGTCAACGCTCCTTAGTTTAATGGCCGGCTTAGAAAAATGTAAAGAAGGTGAAATTTTATATAAAGATAAAAACTTATCAAAAATGAATCGCGATTATTATCGTTGCCATAATGTTGGAATTATTTTTCAAAGTTATAATTTACTGCCATATTTGACCGCCTTAGAAAATGTTATTTTATCTATGGATATTAGTGGAATTAAGGATAAAAATAAAGAAGATAAAGCGTTAAAATTCTTAAAAAAAGTTGGGATTGATGAAGATAAAGCAAAGCGTAGAATATTAACATTATCAGGCGGGGAACAACAAAGAGTTTCTATTGCTAGAGCATTAGCTTATAATCCAGATATAATTTTAGCTGACGAGCCAACCGGTAATTTAGATAAAGAAACAGAAGCAGCTATTTTAAACATTTTTACTTCTTTAGCTCACAAAGATAAAAAATGTGTAATTATAATTTCTCATTCTAATAAAGTTAAAGAAAAAGTAGATGTAGTTAGTTATCTTAAGAAAGGGAAAATAGAAATTATTTAACTAGTAGGCTATTATTATCTTAGCCTACTTTTTGTGTCATTATTTACAATTAAGTTTATATCAAGTATAATTGTTATAAAATAAAGACTTTTAAAATCGGTTTGAGGTGTAAACATGAAAAAACA
Source organism: uncultured Bacilli bacterium (assembly GCA_944358695.1). GTDB lineage: Bacteria > Bacillota_I > Bacilli_A > RF39 > UBA660 > Coprosoma. Next base: position 55,997 of record CALVRM010000021.1, read on the forward strand.
GACAGTAGTAATAATTGGCGCTGGGCCAGCAGGATTAACGGCGGGATATGAACTATTAAAAAATAATGCTAATTATGAAGTAATAATCTTAGAGGAAAGTAATGATATTGGTGGAATTTCTAAAACAATTAATTATCTTGGTAATCGCATGGATATTGGTGGACATCGTTTTTTCTCTAAAAACTCGGATGTAAAAGATTTTTGGACAAATATTATGCCATTACAAGGAAAACCATCTGTTGACGATAAATTATTAGGTAAAGAAAAAAAATTTGTTCAACATGGACCAGATCCTAATACTGAAGATAAAGTAATGCTTTTGCGTCAGCGGGTATCTAGAATTTATTATTTGAAAAAGTTTTTTGATTATCCAATTACTTTGAAATTTCAAACTTTTCAGAATTTAGGATTAAAATTAACTTTTGTTAGTGGTATTAGCTATTTAAAATCGATTGTATTAAAAAAAGAAGAAAGTTCTTTAGAAAACTTTTATATAAATCGTTTTGGTCAAAAACTATATCAAATGTTTTTTGAAAATTATACCGAAAAGCTTTGGGGACGCCATCCGTCAGAAATAAGCGCTGACTGGGGAAGTCAAAGAGTAAGAGGACTTTCAATTAAAAAAATTATAACAGATATGCTGAATAAAGCCTTTAATATTAAAGCAGAAACTGAAACTTCATTAATTGAAGAGTTTATGTATCCTAAATATGGACCAGGGCATTTCTGGGAAATTGTTGCCGAAGAATTTATTAAAATGGGGGGGCACATAAAAAAGAATCATGAAGTAATTACTATTAAGCGTAGTAAAAATAAAATAATTTCAGTTGTTTGTCAAACCAAGTCGCAGGCCAAAGAAATAAAAGGCGATATTTTTATTTCTTCAATGCCTCTTAAAGATCTAGTTATAAATTTTAGTCCAAAAGTTTCTAATAAATATTACAACATTGCTAAAGGGTTACCATATCGCGATTTTGTAACAGTCGGTTTATTGGTAAAAAAATTAAATATAAAAAATGAAACAAAGATAAAAACTGTCGCTAATATCATTCCTGATTGTTGGATATATGTCCAAGAGCCAAATATTAAATTAGGAAGACTTCAAATTTTTAATAATTGGTCACCATATATGGTTAAGGATTTTGAAAAAACTATATGGCTTGGTTTAGAATATTTTTGTGATGAAAACGACAATTTTTGGAATATGGACACAAAGGAATGCATTGATTTTTCTATTAATGAGCTAAGTAAAATGGGAATAATAGATGGTTGCAATGTTATTGATGCTCATTTAGAAAAAGTAAAAAAAGCTTATCCAGCATATTTCGATACGTATAAAGATATAAACATTTTAATCAATTATTTAAATAAATTTGATAATTTATATTGTATTGGCCGAAATGGCCAGCACCGTTATAATAATATGGATCATTCAATGATGACTGCTTTTGAGACTGTTAAAAACATTTCAAACGGTGTTAAATGTAAAGATAATATCTGGCACGTTAATACAGAAAAAACTTATCATGAAAGCAATGAAAAGTAGAGTAAAAATGTTTTGTATATGCTTAAAATGTGCTATAATGAAATAGATAATGGAGGAAGAATTATGGCCAAAAAGAAAAAGAGAAAATCACCAGAGAAAAAAAGTGCTGCTTACAGCGTTGAAATAAAGGGAATTGTATTAATCCTTATCGCTATTATTGGATGCTGTCCATTTGGTATAGTTGCCGATATAATTCGCGGATTTGCTGCCTTTTTAGTTGGCGTTTGGTATATACCATTACTTATTTTGGTTGGGGCTTGCGGTGTTTATATGATGGTAAAAAGAGAAACACCGGATTTTTTAACTTCGCGATTAATCGGTTTTTATATTTTAGTTTTAGGTATTTTAATCCTTTCACATACTGGCTATATTGCAAGTTTAAGTAAACACGGTATTGAAGGCCTTGAAATGTTTACAGAGACGGTTAATAATCTAATGGGGTTTATTCAAGGGGCTGTGGATGTTCAAGGTGGGGGCATGCTTGGAGCTCTATTCGCTGTACTGTTTGTTAGTTTGCTCACCTTACATGGTACCGAAGTAGTTTGTATTGCTTTAATTATTTGTGGATTAATTATGTTTACTGGCATTTCTATTTATGATGTTGTAATATGGGTTAAAGAAAAACATCAAAAAGCTAAGGAACTTAAAGCAAACATTCAAGCAGAACGTGCGGCTAAAGAAGCCGAAGAAAAATATGAAGAAGACAAAAAGATTGTTATTTCTTCTATTGACGAATTGCCGAAAACTAAAGTTAAAGAAGAAAAAGAGGAAGAGCTTACTGAAAATCTTCCATCAGGAACGTATAAGAAACCTTCAATTAATATCCTAACAAAACCTAAAAAAGTAAATGTTAAAGAAAATCAAGAAGCGATAAAGAAAAATGTTATCGATTTAGAAAAAGTTTTAAGCGATTTTGGAATTGAAGGAAAAGTCGTGGCGGCTAATATCGGACCTTCAGTCACGCAGTATGAATTAGAATTAAAATCAGGAACCAAAGTTTCTAAAATTACGGGTATTAACAAAGAGATCGCCCTAGAATTAGGGGCTAGAGATGTTCGAATTCAAGCGCCAATTCCTGGCAAAAAAACGGTTGGTATTGAACTACCTAATAAAGTAATTAGTCCAGTTGCCATTAGAGAAATACTAGAAGAAGTTCCAAAATCTAAAGAAGATAGTAAGCTTTTAGTCGCTTTGGGGCGTAGTATTATGGGAAATCCTATTTGGTGTGAGATTGATAAAACACCTCATTTATTAGTTGCCGGAAGTACTGGTAGCGGTAAGTCAGTTTGCATTAATAGCATGATAACATCTATTTTAATGCGAACTAATCCCGACGAAGTAAAATTAGTTTTAGTTGATCCTAAAAAAGTAGAACTTTCTATGTACAATGGTGTTCCACATTTACTAACTCCCGTGGTAACAGATCCTAAAAAAGCCAACATTGTTTTGCAAAAAATTGTTAAAATAATGGAGGATAGATATGAGCTTTTTGAGGAAAGTCGAACTAAAAATATCGCTGGTTATAATGCTTATGTAGCTAAGAAGAATGAAACTTTAGAAGATAATCAATTACAACCACTTCCATATATTGTCGTTATTATCGATGAGTTAGCTGATTTAATGTTAGTAGCGGCTAAAGAAGTTGAAGATTCAATCATGAGAATTACCCAAATGGCTAGAGCCGCCGGCATTCACTTGATAGTAGCCACACAAAGACCAAGCACCGATGTTATTACCGGGGTAGTAAAAGCCAATATACCATCGAGAATTGCTTTTGCTGTTTCTAGCAGTATTGATTCTAGAACAATTTTAGATATGAGCGGAGCCGAAAAACTTTTAGGAAAAGGAGATATGCTTTTAAAACCGCAAGGCGAAAATATTCCAATTCGAGTTCAAGGAAATTTTATTAGTGATGAGGAGATAAAAGCAGTTGTTGATTATACTATTAAACAGCAAAAAGCTAAATATGATAATTCCTTGACAATTTCCGAAGAAGATAAAGGAGCTACTACTATGGTTCAAGATGACTATGAAGAGCCACTTTATAATGAAATTGTTGAATTTGTTATCACTCAAGGTAAAGCCAGTGCTTCGTTATTACAAAGAAGATTTCGCTTGGGGTATAATAGAGCCGCAAGATGTATAGACTTATTAGAGGAACGTGGTATTGTTGGCCCAGCAAATGGATCAAAACCAAGAGAAGTCCTCGTAAAAATGGAAAATACAGAAGAATAGAAAAGAAGGTGAGAACATGGCACGACCAATTCATGAAGAAAAAGATGTAAGTTCTTTACGAATATTTATTACATTTATCCTTTTAGTAATAGCAGTAATCAGTTATGTGGCTATAAATAAATATATGTCTACTGATCCAACTGATACAGAAAAAAACATTGTTGATAAAACTAAAAATGAAGCGATGACTGACGATGACGCTATTAAACTTGCAACCGAAAAATATTATATTGCCGTAGCATCTGTTACTAATACTAAAAGCGACATTGATAAAATATATAATTTAGTAAAAACAAATGATGTTGTGCTAGATAAACAAGAGCTTATTGACAATCTAAATAAGTTTGGAGTTAAAACATATGCCATGAACTCTGCTGTTCAATTAGTCAGCAATTATGATGAAGCTATAACCAATAATTTTACTAATGAATTTATCAATAATAATATTTTGTATCCAAAAGGCTTTATTGGAAAAGTTAATAATGATTATTATTTGATAAAGGAAAAAACTGATAACTATTTCTTTAAAGAAGCTGATTTAAAATTAATGAGTAAAACAAGCAATGAACTTTATTTTCAAGTTGTTAACACTAATTATGATACTAGCTGTGTTAGTGCCGGTTCTACTATTCCAAGTATAACCTGTTCTGATACTAAAGAAAGTAAGGCTACTGATTTTCGTTTGGTAAAAGATGGTGACAATTGGAAAGTGTCTGAAATAACTTTAATAACCACTTAAAAATTTTTAGATTTTGGTTAAAAATATATAATATTCAACTTTAGCTAAAATAACTAAAGTTTTTTTGTACTTTAGCGTTACCATAGTTATTGCTAATAAAATAAGCATGTTAGTTTTTTGCTTGAACAAAATATATAAATATGGTATTATCTATAAAGACCTTAATCAAGAAATGGAGAGATAATATGCAAATGCCCAATTTAAAGGAAGCCAAAGTGAGAACCCAAAATACCCCAAGGACTATTAATTATAATATTAAAGAGGATTACAAATCTTTAGGTAAAAATAAAACCTATTTTATTAAAACTTACGGGTGTCAAATGAATGAACATGATACTGAAAATATTAAAGCTATCTTAGAGCAAATGTCTTTTAGAGAAAGTCCAATTATGGAAAATGCAGATTTAATTCTTTTAAATACATGTGCAATTAGAGAAAATGCTCATAATAAAGTTTTTGGTATGATTGGAAGAATTAAACATTTAAAAGAATCAAAGCCTAATATAATAGTTGGCATGTGCGGTTGTATGGTTCAAGAAGAAATCATTGCTGAAGAAATTAAAAATAAATATAAATGGTTAGACATCGTCTTTGGAACACATAACATAAATGAGCTTCCTCGTATCTTATCACAATCTTTAAAAGAAAATAAACTGGCTTTAGAAGTTTATAGTATCGAAGGCGATATTATTGAAAATATGCCGGTAAAAAGAGAAAGTAAATACAAAGCTTGGGTTAATATTATGTATGGTTGTGATAAGTTTTGTACATATTGCATAGTCCCTTATACCAGAGGTAAACAAAGGAGTCGTACTAAGGAAAATATTATTAAGGAAATTAATGAATTAAAAAAATCTGGATATAAAGAAATAACTTTATTGGGGCAAAATGTTAACGCATATGGTAAAGATTTAGGTGTAGGCTATGATATGAGTGATTTGCTTAGTGAAGCCGCTAAGACCGGGATTGAAAGAGTGAGATTCATTACTTCACATCCGTGGGATTTTACAGATAGTATGATTGAAATTATCAAAAAATATCCGAATGTTATGCCATACATTCATTTACCATTGCAATCAGGAAGTAATCGCATTTTAAAATTAATGGGCAGACGTTATACAAAAGAAAGCTATTTAGAGTTGTTTAATAAAATAAAGGAAATACCCAATGTTGCTATAACGACAGACATAATTGTTGGTTTTCCAGGTGAAACAGAGGAAGATTTCAATGATACTTTAGAAGTTGTTAAAGCCTGTAAATATGATTCGGCATTTACTTTTATTTTTTCACCTAGAGAAGGAACACCAGCAGCTAAGATGATTGATAATACCCCTCTTGAAATTAAAGAAAAAAGACTGTATATTCTCAACAATTTAATCAATAAATATGCTAGAGAAGCTAATGAAAACTATTTAAATAAAATTGTTCCGGTATTATTAGAAAATATAAGTGAGAAAAATTCTGAAATGCTTATGGGCTATACTGATACAATGAAGTTAGTTAACGTAAAAGCTCCTAAAGATAAACTTGGTCAAATTGTTAATGTTAAGATTAACGAAGTAAAAACATGGAGTATGGACGGAGAAATAATCGATGAAATTTGATTATTTTTTTCATTTTAATTGATAAATTTCTATCAATTTGGTATGATTATAATGAAAGTAGGAGGGTGCAGTATGAAAGAAGATAAAGCTAGTAAAGAATTCAAAGATGATAAAAATAACCTTTTAAATAGTAGTGAAAAAGCCGAAATTGCCACTGATGTAAAAGCCGCATTTAATAAAGCTAAAGGTGAAACTGAAGAAGTCTTAAGTCTAGATACTTTAAACAGCATCGATAAAACCAAAGATGGTGCTCCAGATACTTTAAGCCAAGAAGAAATTGATAAAGTAGTTGGTGGTAATATTCGAAGAAATACAAAAAAGAAATCGAAATTACCAATTTTCATTACTGTTTTTCTTATTTTATTAATTTTTAGTAGTGGTATTTATTGGTATTTAGCCAATAATCCTAAGACTATATTTATTAGATCGATGGATGTTATATTTAATAATATAATGGAGAGTATTGAAGATCCTAAATATGAGATAACTAAGGGTAATATTGATATTAATTATAATTCTGAGTCTAAAAATAATACATCTTTGAAACTAAATCAAATAGGTTTAAAAGCTAATTATATTACCGACTCAATAAACAAAATCTCCAAAGTTGAATTAAAAACCACTTATGAACAAAATCATTTGATAGATGCCACCATATATAAAGAAGAAGGTAAGACATATTTTAAATCAGAAGATTTGTTAGATAAATATATTGAGTTTGCTAACGATGATAAGACAATAAATTATGATGCGAAAGATCTAAAAACAATCTTAAAATCATTAAATGCTGCCCTTATTAATTCGTTAGATGGTCAAAAATTTAGCGGATCCAAAGTAGAGCTTATGATTGCCGATCAAAAAATTAAAACTTACCAGGCTTCTTTAGTTATTAACAAAGACAACATTGGAAGCATTTTAGATAGCATTAATGATACTTTACAAAATGACACAAGATTCCTTAATGCTTATAGTAATATCTTTGGAATTAAAAGTAGCCAAATAAAAAAAGAAATAGATAATTATTTTAAATCATTGAAAAATGAATCAAAAACTATGGAAGATTTAACCATTAGCATATATACCAAAGGCTTCGACCATGAGTTTGTAAAATTAGAACTAAGCGGTAATAATCGCGATCAAATAGATAATATAAGTATTACAGCTTTAAGCCCAAATAAATATGATTATCTTGTGGATATTAAAAGCAAGCAAGAAAAAACTGAAGGAACTTTTGAGTATAAAACAACGGATAATAGTAAAACTTTAAATTTAACCATTAAAATTAGTAATAACAACCAAGAAGTCGTAAATGGAACATTAAAAATTAAGACTACCGAAGAAGAAGCTAATAAAATTCAAAAAGAAGATGTTAGTAAAAATGTTATATCTGATAAGCTAACCGAAGAAGAAAAGGCAGCTATAACTTACAAATTGCAATCTAACCCGATTTTAGCTAAATTCATAGCTATGCTGTCGTAAGAAAGGTTCTTTGTCAAATAGTGTTGGTGAACATTAATTTGATAAATGTAACTATAATGAAGGATGAAGAAAATCATCCTTTTATAATACCCTTAATTAAGAAAACTCTGGCAATAAAATGGGAATATTT
>CALVRM010000022.1 GCA_944358695.1 uncultured Bacilli bacterium
ATGGAACATTGGTAGCCAAAGTAAGTGATGGAACAAATACAGTAAGTGCAAGTACATATAGTGTAGTAAGAAATGATTTATATGTATCGAGTAGTGGAAGTGATACAACAGGATATGGAACGAAGAATAAACCATATGCGACGATAGGAAAAGCATATAGTTCAGCCAATACGACAGCAACGATTAATATAATGAATAACATAACGCAGACAAGTACAGTAAACATGAATGCTGCTAAAACAATCACTTTAACTAGTTATTCAACCACGGGTGCTATTAATTCTGTTATTAGAAGCAAAAGTTTAACTAGTTATTTCTTCCATTTAACTTCTGGAACTACCAATTTTAAAAATATAACTATCGATGGTAATAATGTTTCGGCTATTTATGGAAATATTTTTGCTGAAGCTGGAACGAATACAAACCTTTTAACTGGAACAACTATTAAAAATGGTTTTACGAACTCTAGCAATGGTCTTTTTGGCGCGGGAGTTAGAATTAATGATGGTACTTCTTACACTAATAATGGAGTTTTAACAATAGATGGAGCTACAATAACCAATAATAATTCAGATTATGGTGGAGGATTAATGTGTAGTGAATATGCGAAGTGTTATTTAAAAAGTGGACATATTGATAAAAATATTGCTACCTCAAATGGTGGAGGAGTTTATGTCGCCCCTTTTGGAATATTAGAAATGACAGGTGGGACAATTTCTGAAAATAGTGGAGATGGAATTCACTCACATGGTATTTTCACTATCAAAGGCGGTAGTGTAAATAAAAATACTGGTATTGGAATATGGTCACTTTTCAATGGATTTGCTAGTTCTCACGAACCGACAATAAATATATATGGTGGTAGTGTTAGTAATAATAGCGGAAATAATTTTAAAGTAGATAATGGGAACAAAACTAAAATTGCTGACTATATTTCACTTCCTAATTTAACTGCTTTTAGTAATATAGGTTATAGAATTGCTAACTCAGGTAATAATTCTATGGTGCTTGATATGGCCGATGGATCGACTGCCGACGGAACAAATATTCAATTGTATACTTATAATGGAACTGATGCTCAAAAATGGTATTTAACGCCTGAGAGTATAGTTAATAATATAGTATATTATAATTTTGTCGGTAAAAAAGGCAATAAATGTTTAGATATTTCAGGAGGAAGTGTATCCGACAAAGCAAATGTAGATTATTATACATGTAATTACAGTGATGCTCAAAGGTTTTATTTGGCAAATGCAGGTAATGGCTATTATTATATAAAAAATAAAAAAAGTAATAAGTGTTTAGATATTGCCGACGGATCTGTTTCCAATAATTCTAATATTCAAATATTTACTTGTAATCAAACTAGTGCCCAAAAATGGAAATTTATATCAACATAGATACCAATAATTTAGAGTAATTATAAACGTTAATTACTCTTTTTAATTTATAGACTAATTATAAATATTTATAGTTATTAACTTTTAATTATATTGTTTTGTATAAAATATCTTAATTAAAAGTTATAGCATTTTTTTGTTATTGTTTAAAATTTATTTGAATATATTAATATAGGTGATAGAAATGGATACAAAAGAAAAGTTTAAAGATTTTGTGAAAAAAAATCCTATATTATTAAAGCATGTCAAAGATGGAAAAATGACATGGCAAAATTTTTATGAAATATATGATATTTATGGTGAAGATGAAAACGCTTGGAAAGATTATTTAACTCCAATTGCAGCGGCCGCTGTTACAACTGCTACTACCAGCTCATTTGATCTTATGGGTTTTTTAAAAAATCTTGATTTAGATAGTATTCAAGAAGGGGTCAATAGTATGCAAAGAGTTTTAGGATTATTACAGGATATGTCTCCTTCGAAAGCAACACCAGCTGAAACTAGAAAGCCAAGACCATTATATAAACATTTTGAGGACTAATGACTTTAGATTTACAATTTAAAATTAAAGAGAACAAATACTATTTAAGATATCTACGAGAAAATTCAGAATGGTATAAATTATTGAATCGCAATCCTAATAATTTCAAAACATTTGAAGAAGAAGTAAAAAGAGTTTATAAATTGACTAGAGCTGATCGGATATCTAAAACTTTAGATACAATTGAAATGGTCGAAAAAGTACTATCAACTTTAAGATAAATGTGCTAAAATATAAGCGGTGAAGGCAATGCGAATAATTAGTGGAAAATATCGAGGAAGAAAATTACAGGGATTTAATATTGAAGGCACCAGACCCACAATAGATCGAATAAAAGAATCTGTATTTGCTATGATTCAAACCAAAATAGAAAATAGCAAGTGTTTAGATTTGTTCGCAGGTAGTGGAGCATTAGGATTAGAAGCTATATCCATGGGGGCTAAAATGTGTGATTTTGTTGATCATAACGAAATTGCTATAAAAACAATTAAAAAAAATGCTGAAAGTATCGAGGAAGAAATCAATATTATTAATAGTGACTATAAAAAATATTTAAAGCAAACTAAAGAAAAATATGATATTATTTTTTTAGACCCACCATATAATCATAATTTATTAAATAAAGCATTAAAGTATATTGAAGAGTATAATGTGCTGAGAGATGGTGGTATTGTTGTATGCGAATTTGAAAATGAAAGCCCTATAACAAATTTGAAAATATTAAAAGAAAGAAATTACGGATCAAAAAAAATAAAAATTTTTGAAAAGTAATTTTTTTTGTGCTAAGAAGGAAATAAATAATTTACCTCGTATGATAATATACAAGGAGGTGATAAAGGTTAAAAAAATATCCATTTATTAAACAGGAAGGTTTAAAAGATTGTGCGGTGTCTTGTGTTTGGATGATTGTTAAATATTATAATGGAAATATAAGCACTATAAAATTAAGAGAAATGTTAAAAACTACTAAAGCTGGTACCACTGCTTATCATATAGTCGAAACACTAAAAGAATTAGGCTTTAATTCACATGGTATAAGAACTAATAAAATAAAATGTACAAATGTTCCATTTATTGCGAACGTTATTATAGAAAACTCCTACAAACACTATATAGTTATATACGAAGCCAATTCAAATTTTTTAAAAGTAGCTGATCCAGCCAGTGGAATAAAAAAAATGACATATGAAGAATTCTACCAAATATGGACAGGGGTTAATATAGTAATGTATCCCGAGAAAACAATCGTTAGAGAAAAATCAAAATCGTGTTTTAAATTTATTATAAAATTAATTACCCCCTATAAATTTCAGATTTTAAAAATCGGTTTTATATCATTACTTGTTACAGTACTGTCCATTGTTGGTTCTTTCTTTTTTCAAAAATTAATAGATAATATAAATTACAACTTAAATAATATTATATTATTCTTTTTAATAGTATTATTTATTAATGTTTTTCTTATGTACATTCGCTCTCGTCTTTTAATAAAATTAACTAGTCAATTGGATAAACATCTTACCGAAGATATATTTAAGCCAATTGTAAACCTTCCTTATCGTTATTACCATAATCATACCACAGGTGAAATTGTTAGTCGCATTAACGATTTAAATTACTTAAAAACAATGGTTAGCAAAATTATTTTAATCGTTTTCATTGATTTACCTTTAACTATTTTTGCCGCTACCATTTTAATATACTTAAATATATCTTTGTTTTTAATCGTATTAATCATTTTTATCTTTTACGTTTTTATTTTATGTTTTTATAATAAGAAAATAAATTTGCAAATAGATAAAGTTTTTTCAAAAAAAGCCGAAATAAATTCATTTATGATTGAAAGTATTAGTGGTTTTGAAACCGTAAAAGGTTTAAGCATTGAAAAGCAAATTATCGAAAATTTTAAACTACAATATAATAAGTTTATTTTAGAAGATAAAAAACTAAATAATTTAATTAATAATCAAGTGTTATTTAAAGACATAATAAATGTAGGTGGACAAGCATTACTTTTAATTTTTGGTATTTTTTTAGTCAAAAATAATGTTATGACTGTAAGTGAATTAATTACATATAATTTTTTAGTTTCGTTTTTCTTAAGCCCTATTAGAAACATTATAGATTTGGATTATGAAATCAAAGAATCTATTAAATCTTTAAAAAGAGTACTTAGCTTAACTGATTTAAAGAATGAAGAATCGCAAAATATTTTAAATGGTGATCTTATATTTCAAGACTTTAGTGTCAGTTTAAACGATGTAAATTATATATTAAAAAACATCAATTTAACAATTAAAGAAAATAGCAAAGTTTTAATAACTGGCAAAAGTGGCAGTGGTAAAAGTACGCTTTTAAAAATAATAAAGGGATATTATGCAGCAACTAAAGGTAAATTCACGATTGCATCTAAAAAAACAAACGTTTCTTCAAATGTTATTTATATTTCGCAAAAAGAAATACTGTTTACTGGAACTTTATATTATAATTTAACTTTAAAGGGTAATGACGATTTAAACACAATAACAAGAATTTGTTTTGTGAATGAAATTATTGATGGTAATGAACTAGGATATAACGTGTTTTTAGAAGAAGATGGTTTTAATATTTCAGGGGGACAGCGCCAGCGAATTATTCTTGCTAGAGCTCTTCATAACTTTGATATTTTACTAATCGATGAAGGTTTAAATGGTTTAGATGTTAATCTAGAACGGAAAATACTAAAAGAGCTTTTTCGAAAATACAAGAATAAAACGATAATTATAGTATCTCATCGTTTAGATAACTTAGATTTATTTAACCATTTTGTTAAGCTAGATAATGGACAAATCGTTGTTAATAGTTCACTACCTGGAAAGGAGGACTGATGTTTAAATTTTGGCTAAAACTATTAAAACAAATTTTAAATAGATTACCAATATAGAAAGGAGAATAAATATGGAACTGACCAAGAACGAATTGTTACAAATAACTGGGGGCGCCATTGATCTAGGACTATTAACAGCAATTGGGGCAGCAATTACTTTTATTGCAGGAGTTATTGACGGGTTTTTAAGGCCCATAAAGTGTAATTGATGATATTAAATAAAGAACAGTTGCTTGCCGTAACAGGCGGAGCTATTACCGCTTCTTTTATTAATGCTTTAGCCCGAGGGATAACCACCCTTTTAGAATTAGGACGTGGTATAGGTAGTGCTATTAGGCGTATTAGTTCAGGTAAAATGTGCTCACTTTAAATAAAAACGGGATTAATAATCTCGTTTTTTATTTAAATGTCGTTCTTTTGTTGAAATATAACAAAATAAGTGTTATAATTTATTTAACAAGGAAGGGAGGGATTTTTATGACAAAGGTAATCGTACGTAATGGTAACGTTGAAAGTGCCCTTAGAAACTTAAAAGTTGATAAAGATGGCTCCCGTGCTAAATTAAAAGAAAGAATACAAGGTTATCAGAAACCCGGAGTGAAGAAGCGCAATGCTAAAAAAGAAGGCATCAAGAATGCCCATAAAAGGGAAAGAAGAGCAAGAAGAGAAAATTAATATCGTGATTAAATGTAATAATAAACAAAAGGATGATTTTTCATCCTTTTTAGCTAATTGTATTTGAGCTATTATAATTAAAACATTTAATAGAATTTATTATTAATAATCAAAAAAGATCAGTATGAAGAATATTGATTATATATAAATATAAAGTTAAAATCATATATATGCAGCACACAAACACTAATTTATAATAAAAATAAATAAAGGAGGAATTGCTATGCGTAATCAAATTTTAGAAGATTTGAAAATAGCTATGAAAAAACAAGATAAAGAAGCGTTATCAGTAATTAGAATGTTAAAGGGAGCTATTCAAATGGAAGAATTAAATACCAAACGTGAATTAACTGATGATGAAGTTGTTGGAATTGTTTCAAAGCAAATAAAAACGCGAAAAGAATCAATCATTGAATTTCAAAAAGGAAAACGTGAAGATTTAATTACTCAAACAACTAACGAGATTAAAATTTTAGAAAAATATCTTCCAGAGCAACTTACAGAAGAGGAGGTTTTAGCTATAATTGAAGAAGCCTTTAGTAAAGTAAAACCTGAAAGCATGAAAGATATGGGAAAACTTATGAGTATAATTACCCCAAAGGTAAAAGGACGTTATGATATGGCCGAGATTAGTACAATTGTTAAATGTAAATTAAACGAGAATTAATTGTCCAGGATAAAAACATGAAAAAAAGAAAAGACAGTTAAAAAGCCAATATAAATAAGGGGATTAACTGTTTTTTTAAGAAAAAATTTAATGAGCAAGGATGTTAAAGAATCTAAGGATCTCAGTTTCATA
>CALVRM010000023.1 GCA_944358695.1 uncultured Bacilli bacterium
TAAAGATGCTTCGGGCTCTTGCACCTTCAATTCGAGTAATTCGTACTGCTATGCTGGTACCATCGGTTTAAATGCTTATTCTGATGGTAGTGTCAGAGCTTATGATCCCACTACGATTGCTAGTTGCATTGTCAATAGCAATGGCAGTGCTTATTGCGGTGAGTAGTTGCGGTAGTCCAGCAATTTCCAAGAGACTAAAGTTTATGAGTGTAAAATCCATATTCATAAGGCTTGGGAACATGGATGATCTTTGTAATTTATAGTAGTAAAGCATTATAAAAATCTTTATCTTTTTATAAATACGCATTCGATAATTAGGAATGTGTATTTTTTTAATGTTTGGAAAATTCAAGATGATCAAAAATTGGTATCATTGATTAGCAAGTTTTATTTGGCTGTGGTATTTACTGTTTTTAATTAATATTCAATTTTTTTGAATTTAGTATATTTTAATAACTCATTAAAAATGTTATACTGATATAGTAGGTGATGATGTGAAAAATATATTTAAATGTTTTTTTTGCTTAATTATTTCGTTATTTATATTTTCAAATGTACAAGCTTTAGATCTTGATATTCAATCTAGTAATGCTATTTTATATAATACGGATGAAAATAAAGTCTTATATCAGAAAAACGAAAATGAAAAAGTTCAAATTGCTAGTTTAACGAAAATAATGACGGCAATAATTACTTTAGAAAAAATTGATAATTTAGATAAGACGGTAACTTTAGTTACTGAAGATTTTAAAGGATTATTAGAGGAAAATTTGGTCGTTTCTGGTTTCAAAGTGGGGCAAACGGTTTCTTACCGTGATTTATTATATGGATTATTATTGCCTTCGGGAGCTGATGCTGCGAAAGCTTTGGCTAGAAATGTTGGCGGAACAGAGGAAGAATTTGTAAGACTTATGAACGAAAAAGCGAAAAGTCTTAATTTGAAAAATACTTCGTTTACTAATCCAATTGGCTTAGATGATGAGAATAATTATTCAACAGTCAAAGAAGTTTCGATAATTTTTAAGCAAGCTTTAAAAAATGAAGATTTTAAAAAAATTATTACAGATGTTAGTTATACAACCTCTGATGGAAGTTTAACTTTAAAGAATAAAATTCGTCATAATAATAATGTTGGTACCTATTTATTAGGGGGAAAAACAGGAACAACAGATGGAGCTGGCCTTTGTTTAGCTAGCATTGCGCAAGCTGATGGTGTTAATTTTTTATTAGTAACCACGGGGGCCCCTTATGATAAAAAAGGTCCACATAATTATGAAGATGCGAAAACTATATATGAGTATTTTATTGATAACTATGATTATCAAAAAGTAGTGGCAGTTAGCGATAGTATTTTATCGCTTGAGACTAAATATGCGAAAGAAAATCAAGTTCATTTTTATTTAGATAATGATTTAAAAGTTTATTTACCTAATGATTTTAATAAAAACGATTTAAAATTCGATTATTCAGGGATAAAACTTATTACCCCATTTATGGAAAAGGGAACGAAATTAGGAACTTTGGATATTTATTATAAAGATGAAAAAATAAAAAGTGTAGAAATTACACTAAAAGATAAACTAGAAATTTCGTTTATAAAAATTATTGAAGAATATAGATTAGTTTTAATAGGATTAATTTTATTAGTTTTCATTTTAGTTTTTATGAAAAAGTGTAAAAGAAAAAAGAAAAAACGTAAAAGTATACGTTAGAAACTTAGGCTATATTTAGTTATTATGTTATAATTTAGTAGGTGAACTAGGATGGGTAAAAATATCGAAATGTTAAAGTGTTTTATGAAAGTTATGCGCGGCGATTCTTTAGAAACCATTAAAGTAATTCCGGACATGTATCAAGAGAGTATATATACAATAGATGAAGATTATTTATTAAGGATTGGAATTAATAAACTTATTTTAGATATTGATGGCACTTTGCTTCCAGCAGATGATATATATGTACCTGAGAAATTAATTGATAGAATTAAAACTTTTCGAAATAAACAATTTTCAATATGTTTAGTTTCTAATAATGGTAAAGACAGAGTAGAGCCAGTGGCTAAGGCTTTGGGTCTTTTAGATAGTTATTTAGCCAGTGCATGTAAGCCGTTACCGTCAGCTTTTGACAAGGCTTTAGAAATCCTAGATGGTGATAAAAAAAATGTGGCTATGGTTGGTGATCAAATGATGAGTGATGTTAAAGGCGCTAATGAATATGGCATTTATTCGATTTTAGTAAAACCGATTTCGAATCACAATAACATTCAAACGAAAACAAGCCGTTTTTTGCAAAACAAAATGGAAAAACATTTGAAAAAAATGGGAATGTTTGATCATGAAATATTTTATAAGAAAAAAGGAGAAGTGATAAAGTGACACCACATAATTCAGCTTCAAAAGGACAAATAGCCGAAAGAGTAATAATGCCTGGCGATCCTTTACGATCAAAATTTATAGTAGAAAATTATTTTGATGACTATGAAATCGTTAGCGAAGTTAGAGGTAATACGGTTTATACTGGTCACTATAAAGGGCAAAGGATTAGTGTAATGGCCTCCGGAATGGGAATTCCTAGCATGGGAATTTATGCGTATGAGCTTTTTAATTACTATGATGTTAAAGTAATTATTAAAATTGGTTCTTGCGGTGCTTATAAGGACAATATGAAGTTGTTTGACATTGTTTTAGCTGGACGTACTTATTCTGAAACAAATTATGATATGGCAGCGGGAAATGACGATATAAGTATTGTATATCCTTCATTAGATTTAAACAAAAAATTAGTTGCTAAAGCGATTTCTATGGATATTCCGGTTCAAATAGGTGATGTTATTTGTTCAGAATGTTTTGATGCTTATATGGAAGATAAAAAAAGTTTTTTGACTAGAATACCTAGAGAAATTGATCCTATGGTGGGAGAAATGGAAAGTTATGCGTTATTTTATTTAGCCGAAAAATTTAAAAAACAGGCGGCTTGTGTTCTTACCGTTACTGATATTATTGGAACAGAGATGTGCGCATCACCTTTAGAACGCGAAAAAGGGCTGCGAGCAGCAATCGAAATGACTTTAGAAGCACTTAAAATGTTATAACTTGGTTTGAAAACCTTTTAAGGATATAAAAACAAAAAAACGTCATAATATAAAAAGAGGTGAAATATGAATTACGAATTATACAATATGGGGAACTATAACTTATATTTGATCAATACTGATAAATTTAAAACAATTTCAGTATCTGCATATTTTTGTCATGAAGATACTCGAGAAGACGGTGTGTATTCAGCCATTTTAAAAGATGTTTTGGAAGCAGGAACTGCGGGCTATGAAAAGTTAAATGATTATTATAAACAGAGGCTAGAAATATATGACCCGAAAGTAACGATTAGAAATCTCACTTTTGGTAAAGAAAGTGCTTTCTTATTAAATGGGCAATTTGCCAATGAAAAATATACGGAAAAGGGAATGAATGAAAAAAGTATTAAATTTATTTTTGATATGCTTTATAATCCGAAATTAGAAGGCCAAGCTTTTGAGGAAGAGACTTTTGAAATTTGCCGCCATGATTATGTAGAGTTACTTAAAGCTTCTAAAGATAATCCAAGAGTATACAGTAGAGCTCGTCTTTGGGAAGAGATGAATGTATGTGATTATCAAGTTATGTCAAATGATGAAGTTATTGACTTTGCTTCAAAAATGACTGCTCATGATTTATATCGATACTATCAAAGCTTATTTACGGAAAATTCGTTAGATATTTTTATTATTGGTGATTTTGATAACGAAGAAATGAAAAATATTATTAATGGCCTAATAAAAGGTGATTTTAAACCGTCTTCTAAAAAACGTTATATCAATTTTAGTAGTGTTCGTAGTAAAGCTAAAAAAGTTATCGAGCCCGCTCAAACAGGGCAAAGCCAATTAGCGATTGGTTTAAAATTTACGGATTTAACAGATTTTGAGCGTAATTATGTATCGATATTTTATATAAGCATTTTAGGTGGGAATTGGAGTTCTAAATTAAATCAAGTAGTGCGTGAAGAGAACTCTTTGTGTTATTATATTGGGGCACTTCGTAATATGACATGTAGTGTGGCCTACATATATGCGGGAATTGATGCGGGAAATTTTGAAAAAACTTGCAAGTTAATTAAAGAACAAATGCAGTTAATGGTCAAAGGTGATTTTACTTTAGATCATATGAAGCAGGTTAAACAAATTTATGAAAATTCTTTAGTAGAAATAGAAGATAATCAACTGTCTATATTAAATACATTAGTATCACAAGTATTAAATGATGCTGATGATATTGCTAAAAGGCGCGAGGAAATAAACAAAGTTACTAAGAAGGATATTGTCGCATTAGCAAAAAAAATTAATTTTGATGTAATTTATTTACTTAAGGGGGAAAATAATGAAAAAGGTCAAGCTTAAGGGTTTAGAATTAGATGTGTATAAAGGCAAGCTAGATAATGGGCTGCTAGTTTATATTTGTCCGATGGAAAAACATGATACTCATGCTTCGATTGTTGTAAGGTATGGTAATGATGTATTGGAATTTGTACCGAGAGGGAAAAATGATTTTACGAAAATTCCACCGGGAACAGCGCATTTTTTGGAACATAAAATGTTTGCAACTGAAGAGGGCCTTGATCCAATGATTTTATTTTCCAATAACGGTGCTTCTTCTAATGCTTATACTTCTTCAAATGTTACTCGTTATTATTTTACTGGGGCGTCTCATTTTTATGACAATTTAAAAATTTTACTTGATTGTATTACAACACCTTATTTTACTAAAGAAAATATTGAAAAAGAGCAGGGAATAATTGAACAAGAAATTAAAGCTGGTTTTGATGACCCTGGACATATGGCTTATTTTTTAGCTTGTAAGAGTTTGTTTAAATCTCATCCTCACAAATATCCAGTTGCTGGTTACGTTGATTCGATTAAAAAATTGACACCAGAAATGTTATACGATTGTTATAATACTTTTTATCATCCTGATAATATGTATTTAGTTATTACTGGTAATGTTGATCCTGATGAAGCTTTTGCTTTTGTTCAAAATTATTACCAGGGGTGCAATTTTATGGCTCACGCAGAAATAAAAGTTAAACAGTACGCTGAAAAAGGACAAGTGGCTATTAAAAAAGCTGTTGAAACGATGGACATTACTAAGAAGATTTTGACGATTAATTATAAAGTAAAAGTTGATAATACTAAATGTGAGAAGTTTTTTACTAATCTTTATTTGTTAATTTATTTAGATATTTTATTTAGTGAGATGTCTGATTTATATGACGAGAACCACCATGATAAAAACATATTAAGGCAGATAGAATATTATATTGAAAATGTTGAAGATTATGTGGCGATTTATTTTGATATTGAGGTTATAGATGATGAGGGTGTTTTAAAGAAAATTAATGATACAATTAATCAAAAAGAGTTTACTGAAGAAGATTTTAAACTAATTTCAAAAAATCTTGTTAAATCAGCAATCTTATCGACGGAAAATGTAAATGGGGTTGCTAATTTAATCGTCAATCAAGAACTTCTATATGATAAATTTCATACAGATTTTTATGATAAATATAAAAATTTAAGCTATCAAGATTGCAAAGAATTTATAGAGAGTTTAGACTTTTCTAATTATTCAATCGGAATTATTAAAAAGGAAGAATAAATGAGTCTATTCTTTTTTATATTATATAAAAAAGAATTTATTAACCCGATTAGGAAAATTTGCAATTTCTTAAAAAATGTGATAAATTAATAGAGCTAGGAGGAATACTATGCAGGTATTGTTAATTATTGTATCGATTTTAATTATTGCTATTGTCATTTTACAAAGTGGTAAATCGGCAACAGCTAGTAGCAGTATTATGGGCGGGAACGATGAATTGTTTGCTAATCGTAAAGAAAGAGGTAGTGAACTATTTATCACTAGGCTTACCGCGGTCTTAGGTGTAGCATTTTTTGTTATTTGTATCGCAATGGAATTTGTTGGATAGTAGCTACGGCTATTATTTTTTATCATAACTTAAATTATTCAGCATAAAGATTAATAGATGTTTAATATAAGCAGCACAGAAATTGGAGGTGTTAAAATGGAAGAAATGAATGATCGATTTGAAACATATCCTTCTGGCAGTGACGTAATACGTACTTCGTCATATGTTTCACTTGAGAATCTTGGAAATGGTGAGCCTGATTACGAAGGTTTTGCAAAGGCCGTGACTATGGCAGTTGATAGCCTCGAGCGAAACAAATATTCAGAATCAGAGTTTTGTGGAATCATTAGTACTTTAGTTGATAACTATGGTATTCCTAGATTCCATGCTCCAACTAGTCCAGATTATTATAACAATAAAGCTAAAAGTTTAGGAACGAGAAGTTAAGACAAAAGCAATTTTGTCTTTTAGTTTGTAAAATAATAGAAATTTCTATTATTTTTTTGCTTTTTTTGGTATAATTTATATTAGGGTGGGAATATGAACATATATAGTGCGACACTTGAAGATTTAGAGCATTATTTTGAAAGTATAGATGAAAAAAAATTTAAAGCTATACAAGTATATGACTGGCTTTATAAAAAAAGGGTAAAATCATTTAAGAAAATGAGCAATATTAAAAAGACGGTAATTGATACTTTGGCCCGTGATTTTACAATTTCTCAGCCTAAAATAATTGCGAAACAAATTGGTAAAGATGTATTTAAATATTTGTTTGAGTTAGATGATAAGGCTAAAGTGGAAGCGGTTTTAATGATTCATAATTATGGTAATAGTTTGTGCGTTTCGACACAGGTTGGTTGTAATATGGGATGCGCTTTTTGTGAAAGTGGAAGGCGTAAGAAAAAAAGAAATTTAGAGCCTTCAGAAATGGTGAGCCAAATTTTATTAATAGAAGAAGATTTGAATATTAGAATATCACATGTAGTACTAATGGGAATTGGTGAGCCATTTGATAATTATGAAAATGTGATGAAGTTTATTAAGATTGTCAATTGTGGTAAAGGAATCGATATTGGGGCTAGGCATATAACGGTTTCTACTTGTGGAATCGTGCCGAAAATTAAAGAGTTTGCTAAGGAAAATTTACAGGTTAACTTAGCTATTTCATTACATGCTCCAAATGATGAACTTCGAAATAGACTTATGAAAATAAATAAAGTATATAAGCTTGAAGAATTAATTAAAGCAGTTAAAGAATATATTGTGCAAACTAATAGAAGAGTTACTTTTGAATATATTATGCTTAAAGATATAAACGATAGTAAAAAATGTGCTTTAGAGTTAGCTTACTTGCTAAAGGGCTTGAATGCTTATGTTAATTTGATTCCTTATAATGAGACAAGCCATATTGACTTTAAAAAGGCTAACGAGGATAGAATTATGGAATTTTATGATGTTTTAAAGAAAAATAAAATAAACGTGACTGTAAGAAAAGAGTTTGGCTCGGAAGTAAGTGCGGCATGTGGTCAATTAAGATCAAATTACGAGGAGGAAAATTAATGGAATATTCTTATTTAACAGATCCCGGAAAAGTTAGAGATCATAATGAAGATAGTGTGACAATTGTCAAGAATGGCAATGACGAGATTTTAATGGCAGTGGCTGACGGAATGGGCGGTCATAAGGGCGGTGAAATTGCTTCATCGATTGCTATTACTAACATTGGCAAACGTTTTATGGGTACTAGCACAGTAGGAAATAAGGAAGATGCAATTGCTTTTATTAAAGAAATTGTTAGCGAAGCTAATATTCTTTTATATAAATATACCGGCGAGAATCCTGAAAGTACCGGCATGGGAACTACCATAGTTTTAGCATTGTTAACTAAAGATTTTCTATTATTTGGTAATATTGGCGATTCATCTGGCTACGTAATTAAAAATAAGAAATTATATAAAATTACATCGGATCACACGTTAGTGAATTTATTAGTTAAATCAGGAGAATTAACGCCAGAGGAAGCGAAAGATCATCCACGTAAAAATGTCCTTATGCGCGCACTTGGAGCTAATATGACGGTAGAAATGGATATCTTTGATGTTGAAACTGATGTCGATGGAATCTTTTTATGTAGTGATGGTTTAACCAATATGCTTGACAATGAGCAAATTGAGAAAGTTTTAGATGACAATTTAAGTATTGATGAGAAGCTACAAAAACTTATTTTAAAAGCCAATAATCGCGGGGGTACTGATAATATTTCAGTGGCATATTTGACTAAGGAGGTAAAGTAATATGATATCAAAAGGACAGAAGATCAATGGTCGTTATGAAATAATTCGTTCAATTGGCGAAGGAGGAATGGCTAATGTTTATTTAGCTTATGACACTATCTTAGATCGGAAAGTGGCGGTTAAAATTTTAAGAGGCGATTTAGCCGAAGATGAGAAATTTGTTCGCCGTTTTCAAAGAGAGGCTATTTCAGCAAGTTCTTTAAATCATCCAAATATTGTTGAAGTTTATGACGTTGGAGAAGATGATGGTAAATATTTTATCGTCATGGAATATGTTGAAGGTAAGACTCTTAAGCAGTTAATTAAAAAGCGCGGGGCGTTAACGCTTCCAGAAGTAGTTGATATTATGTTGCAACTTACTTCGGCAATTTCACATGCCCACGAGAGCTATATTATTCACCGTGATATTAAACCGCAGAATGTTATTATTCTTGAAGATGGCCGCGTGAAAATAATGGATTTTGGAATTGCAGCTCAGCTTAATAGTAACGAATTAACTCAGACTAATAGTGTAATGGGAACAGTATATTATTTACCGCCGGAGCAAGCCAATGGAACGGCGGCAACGATTAAAAGTGACATATATTCTTTAGGAATTTTAATGTATGAGTTAGTTGTAGGAAAAGTACCATTTAAGGGTGATAGTCCGGTAGAAGTAGCGATTAAACAGATGAAGGAGGCTATTCCCGATTTGACATCGGCTAACCCGGATATTCCTCAAAGTATTGAAAACATTATTTTAAGAGCATGTGCTAAAAATCCTAAGAACCGCTATGAGTCAGCACTAGTTATGCATGAGGATTTGGAAACAGCACTTGATAAGGATCGTTTTAACGAAGCTAGAAATGTTTACGAGTATCCTGAAAGTGATTTTGATAATGAAGAACCTGCTTTAGGTAAAAGGACTGAACGATCAGCGCAAAAAGAAGAAGATCAAAAAGAAAAAAAATTAAATAAAAAATTATTAATTACAGGTTGTATTGCTGGAGGCTTATTGTTAGTTGTCATATTTATCTTCTTTATATATCCAAGGTTTATTTCTAAGCCGTCAGTAGAAGTTCCTGATGTTTCTGGCATGAGCATTGCTAAAGCCGAGGAAAAATTAGAAGATAAGGGCTTTGAGGTGGCTACTAAAACGAAAAAGGAAACAAGTGACGAATTTAAAGAGGGAAAAGTTATATCTACTGATCCAGAGGCTGGAAGAACTATAAAAAAAGGAACGAAAATTACTTTAATTGTTTCTAAAGGAAGCAAAAAGCTAACAATTGAAGATTACACTGGACAAAATTATTATGAAATTAAAGCTAAACTAGAAGCAGCAGGCATTGAAGTAGCTACGGATAAAAAAGATGTAGCTAATGACGGCAAAACTGAAGAAAATATTATTTTAGGCCAGGATGTTGAAGCTGGAGAGAAGTTAGGTAAAGGCGATTCGATTACTTTAACGGTGCCGAATCTTTATACTACTTATCCGGATTTTGCGGCTGATGGTTATAGCGTAGTTGATGTTCGTAATTTCTGTACTGAAAACGAAATTTCTTTAGAAGTTAAATATCAGACCGATAATGCTAAAGCTGATGGAACTATCATTTATCAAAATATGGTGGCTGGAACAAAAGTGACTTCTGGTTCGACATTGACAATTACAGTTGTAAAAAATGAAGTTACTAATAGTCAAAGTAGTGAAGACATAGGTAGTGAACAATAAGGAGTTTTATGCAGGGGAAAATAATTAAACAAATTAGTAATGATTATACGGTTAAAAGTGGTGAATTTGAATACGTATGTAAAGCTAGGGGAAAATTCCGAAAAATGGAAGTTTCTCCTTTAGTTGGTGATGAGGTATTGTTTGACGATAAAGAAAATTATATTTTAGATATTTTACCTCGTAAAAATAAGCTGGAAAGACCGGCTATTGTCAATGTTGATCAAGCCATTATAATAACCAGTTTAAAAAGTCCAGACTTTGATACTAATTTATTAGATAAATTACTTATTATACTTAGTTATAATAGTATTAAACCAATAATTATTTTTACTAAAGCAGATTTGCTTACTAAAGATGAACTTGAATTATTTAACATATATTTTGACTATTATCAGAAAATAGGCTATGAATGTTACTTTAATACTGAGCTTGACAAGATAAAAAAAATTTTTAATAACAAAGTAAGTGTTTTCACTGGGCAAAGCGGAGCTGGGAAAAGTACGTTATTAAATAAATTAGATAATAGTTTAAATCTTAAAACTGCAGAGATTTCCTTAGCTCTTAATCGCGGGAAGCATACGACTAGGCATACAGCTTTATTACCAGTGGGTGGTGGCTTAGTAGCTGATACTCCAGGTTTTTCAGCATTAGGATTTGGTAATATGAGTAATGAGGATATTCGCGATAATTTACCAGAATTTAATCTTTATAGAGTTGACTGTAAATATCGTGATTGTATGCATTATAAAGAAGATAAATGCATGGTTAAAGAGAAAGTGCGATCTTCTGATATTTTGGAAAGCCGCTATATTAATTATTTAAACTTTATAACAAAGAGGTGAGACAATGAAAATATCTGCATCATTTTTAAAGATTCAAGATGATAAAAATAAAATAAAAGAGTTAGATTTATTAAGTGACTATATGCATTTTGATATCATGGATGGGAATTTTGTCGAAGCTACTACGGTTAGCTATGAAGTAATGAAGGAAAATGCAGAACATGTTTTTAAACCTAAAGATATTCATCTAATGGTTAAAGATATTTATAGTTATGTTGATAAATATCAAAAATTATCACCAGAATTTATAACTTTTCATTATGAAGCCACTGAAAATATCCATGAGGTTATAAATTATATAAAATCTCTTGGGATCAAGGTGGGAATCTCGATTAATCCTAATACTGATGTTAGTTTGTTAAAACCGTATTTAAATATAGTGGATTTAGTTTTGGTTATGTCTGTTTTTCCAGGAGCGGGTGGACAAAAATTTATCGATATTTCGAATAAATTAACTTATTTAGCGCAGCAAAGAGAAATTAATAATTTTAAATATTTGATAGAAGTTGATGGCGGAATTAATGATGAAACGATTAAAAAGGTAGAGAAGGCGGATATAGTAGTAGTTGGTTCTTATATTACTGATAGTAATGATTATAAAGCTCAGTTTGCAAAGTTAAGGGAGGCATTATGAAAAAGGGATTTACTTTAGCCGAATTAATGGGGGTTATTGTTATTTTAGGAATTATCGCGACAATTGTGACGTTAGCAATAGACAATAATATTAAAAGTAGTCGTTATAAGACATGCCAGGTTCAAGAAAAAAATATTATTGAAGGGGCTAAAGCATGGTCAGTTGATAATGGAACCAAATTACCGAATTTATCTAAACCAACAGTTAATGTTTCTTTGGTTAATGAGTTGCAGGCCAATGGTTATGTTGAAGAAGGGTTAGTTAGTCCAATGACACAAAAGGCTTATACATCTGGAACATACGTTAAAATTTTTGTTTCAACAACGCCGGTTGAAACATGTTATACGCATAATAAAGGCCAAGCGAATGAAGAGACTGTTTGCGAAGAAGTAGCACCAACGGGGAAGGATTATCAGTATGAGGTGGTTTATGGCAGTACGTCAGAAAAGTGTTCAAAATAAAGGAGGCGCGTGATGAAAAAAATAACAGTCGATGGTAATGAAGCTTGTGCTTTAGCTTCATATATGTTTACAGAAGTGGCTGGAATATATCCAATTACTCCTTCTAGCCCAATGCCAGAAAACATTGATAAATGGAGTAGTATGGGACGAGAAAATATTTTTGGAAGTTTCGTTAAAGTTGTAGAGATGCAAAGTGAAGCTGGAGCTATTGGGTTGGTCCATGGTAGTTTGCAAGCGGGGGTCCTTACAAGTACTTATACAGCTAGTCAGGGATTGCTTTTAATGATACCTAATATGTATAAAATCGCTGGTGAAATGCTTCCTTGTACAATGCATGTGGCGGCTCGCTCGTTAGCAACTCATGCTTTAAGTATTTTTGGTGATCATCAAGATGTATATGCTACTAGAGGAACGGGATTTTGTATGCTTGCTTCTTCTAGCGTGCAAGATGCTTATTATCTAGCGCTTATTAGTCATTTGTCTGCAATTAAATCGTCACTGCCATTTATGCATTTTTTTGATGGATTTAGAACTAGTCATGAGCTTAATAAAATTGATATTTTAGATCAACAAGATATTATTCCATTATTAGATAAAAAAGCTTTAGCAGAATTTCGAAATAAGGCTTTAAATATTCATGATCCAGTGACTAGGGGAACTAATCAAAATGGCGATATTTATTTTCAGCTGACTGAATCACGTAATCGTTTTTACGATGCTGCGGTAGAAAATGTTTGTTATTACATGGATAAAATTAATAAATTAGCTAAAACCAACTATAAACCTTTTAATTACTACGGTGATAAAAATGCAGAAAAAGTTATTGTGGCAATGGGGTCGGTTTGTGAAACGATTAAGGAGACAATTGATCATTTAAAGGGGAAAATTGGTTTAATAGAAGTTCACTTATATCGACCATTTAGTGTTAAATATTTATTAGAAGTGTTACCACGAACAGTAAAAAAAATAGCTGTTTTAGATCGCACTAAAGAAGCTGGCAGTAATGGAGAACCACTATATCTCGATATCGTTAGTGCTTTAAGTAGTAAAGATATTGTGATAGTAGGTGGCCGCTATGGCTTATCTAGTAAAGATACTACTCCGGGAATGATTAAAGCTGTTTATGATAGTTTGGATAATCCTAAAAATAATTTTACAATTGGAATTAATGATGATGTTACTAATTTGAGTTTAGTGTATGAAGAACTTGATTTAAATAATAGTGATGAGTTTTTACTTTACGGTTATGGTAGTGATGGAACTGTTAGTGCTGCCAAATCAATTATCGAATTAATTGGTAATAATACCGACAAATATGTCCAAGGATATTTCGAATATGATTCGAAAAAATCGGGCGGCGTAACGGCTAGTCATTTGCGTTTTTCTGATAATAAGATAAGATCAACTTATTTTGTCTCTAACCCTAGAGTTGTTGTAATTACTAAAGATACTTATTTAGAAGATTTTGATCCTATTAGTAATATCCAACAAAATGGTATTTTAATTATTAATACTTTAAAAACGGAAATAGAAATACTTGAGTCTTTAAAAATGTATAAACGGTTACTAAAAGAGAAAAATGTTAAAGTTTATATTATCAATGCTTATGAACTGGCGCGTAAATGCGGACTTGGTAATAAGATTAGTATGATTATGGAAAGTGCTATATTTAAGGTCACGGGTCTATTAGATTACGAGATAGCGATTAAAGAGATGGAAACGTTTATTAATAATAAATTTGCTAAAAAAAGTATGGATCTTGTTAAAGCTAATATGCTTGGAGTTAAAGAGACAGTTAATTATTTAAAAGAACTTACTTTAGATGATGAAGAAAGTAAGTTAGATTTTGCACTTAATGATATATATCAAATGATTGCTCATCGTCAAGGTAATTTGCTTAAGGTGTCAGATTTTAAGGGCATGGAAGATGGAACGGTAACTCATACTAAACCAAATAGTCGCGGTATCAGTGATATAGTACCGAAGTGGTTAAATAGTAATTGTATCCAATGTGGCATGTGTTCGATGGTGTGTCCGCATGGAGTTATTAGACCGTTTTTATTGTCGGAGGAAGAATATCAAAAAGCACCTAAAAGTATTAAAGATAAATGTTTACCGGCAATGGGGATTGCTGAATATTATTATATAATTGGAATAGCTTTGGAAAACTGTACTGGCTGCGGCGTATGTATTAATACTTGCCCCGGCAAGAAAGGTGAGAAAGCTTTAGTTTATGAAAAGCTTGCTTTATCAGATGATTTTGATTATTTAGTTAACAATATTAGCGAAAAGGATTTAGTTAAAAAAAATACCATTAAAGGAAGTCAATTTAAACAGCCAAAATTTGCTTTTCATGGAGCTTGCGCAGGTTGTGGCGAGACCGCTTATATTAAATTATTAACTCAGTTATTTGGAGATAATTTAATGATTGCTAATGCAACTGGTTGTTCATCGATTTATGGTGGCAGTATTCCAGATATTCCGTATGCGATACCTTGGGCAAATAGTTTGTTCGAAGATAACGCCGAATATGGTTATGGAATGTTAGTTGGTTATGAAACGGCAAGAAGTAGAATTAGACAGTATATGAGCACTCATGAAGATGAATTATTTAACAAATGGCTTTTGAATAGCAATGATTACCAGGTTACTAAAGAGGTTTATGATAATTTGGATTATGAAAAACATCCGAAATTAAAAGAGCTTAAAAATTATATTACAGCACGTACTGTTTGGGCTATTGGTGGTGATGGTTGGGCTTATGATATTGGCTTTGGCGGAATTGATCATGTTCTTTCTAGTAATGACAATATAAATATTTTAGTTTTAGATAGTCAAGTTTATTCTAATACCGGTGGTCAAGCCTCAAAAGCAACACCTAAAGGGGCAGTGGCCGAGTTTGCAAGTGATGGTAAAAAGCATAATAAAAAAGATTTAGCTAGAATTGCCATGAGCTATCCAAATGTCTATGTAGCGCAGGTTAGTTTAGGGGCTAATATGATGCAAGTTATTAAAGCGTTTGAAGAAGCTAAAAAGCATGAAGGACCATCGATTATTATTGCTTATACTCCTTGTATTGCGCACGGAATTAAAGGCGGAATGAAGGAAAGTGTTAATATGGAAGCTTTAGCTACTAAATGTGGATATTTTCCTATATTTAGATATAATGGTGAGCATTTTATATTAGATAGCCAAAATCCCGATTTTGATTTATATGAGGAATTTTTAAATAGACAAACCAGATATGCAATGCTTAAGACAGTTAATAGTTCTAAAGCTGACGAGTTACTTTTAGAAAACAAACAAAACGCTATTAAACGATTTGCGTATTATAAAAGTTTAACTTTGGAAAATAAATAATCCAAAGTTTTTTATTTTTTACGTTATTTGTCATTAAATAATTTATTTAAACAAGGAAAAATGATTTAATCGTGGTAAGATGGTAATAGAGGTATAAATTATGAGAATATAAAATAAAGTGCCTAAGTTTTTATAACTTACACACTTTACTTTTTAAGCGAATGATTGTTTTTATTGCCAGGCTTCATAAACATATAAAATATTATCTTCTAAATCATAAAACATAAATATTTTAGAATTATCATCGTGTTTAATTAAATAATAATTTAACGGTTTATCATCACTAGGTACATATTTTTCTGGAATATTATATTTTTCTACATATTCTTTCCATTGCCTTGGGATATCAGGAGATTCTTTATATACCCAATCAAGAGAATTGAATTTTTTAATTTTTTCTTTGTCATTATATTTTAAAACATAATAATGTTGTTGGTCTCTTCCTGGAGCACCATCCTGCTGATAAAGAACTTTGTCAGCAACAGGAATATGTAAATTCCAATTGACTGCTAAATCAATAAATTTAGCTTGTTTATTATACCATTTAGTAAAATTAGAAAAATTTAAAACAGCAATAATGAGTAGTACGATTGCTACACCAATAGTAATGAAAAAACACTTGCTTTTTTTCACGGAACCACCTCTTAGTGAAAATTATATCATTTATGGCATTGTTGTCAAATTGTAGATATACTAATTTTTCTTGCTATTTAATAATTTTCAATATATAATTATTCCAGTAGTATGCTGGTTTTATAATTAAATAAACAAAAAGGACAGTCCCCCCTGAAGGGCTGTCCAAATAAAAGAATAAAAAGGGGCTGGCTAGTTTACACTAGCGCCAATTCAACATAAATTGAATTGGTGGTTAATATATTATCATAAAAAAAAAATATGTCAACAGTTTTTTTAAAAAAAAATAAAAAAGGTGGGAAGCATGGAGATACAGGAAGTAAAAGGAATCGGAATTAATTCGGTCAAAGATTGGAAAGCACTTGGGATAAACGATGACATCGATCTAGTAACGTATTATCCTTTTAGATATGAAGTTATTGAAAGAAGCGATATTAATAATTTAGAAGATGGTAGTAAGATTATTATCGATGGTATTTGTGAAAATACACCGAATGTTTACCACTTTTCTAAAAAGTTAAATAAGATGACTTTTAGATTGAATACGGGTGAAAAGCTATTAAATATAACGATTTTTAATCGTAGTTTTTTAAAGCGTAATATCAATCCAGGAACGGAGCTTATAGTCATTGGAAAATACGATATTAAACATCATAGTATTACGGCAAGTGATTTGAAATTTGGTAAATTATTAGAAACGATTATTGAGCCAATTTATCATTCTTCGTTTAAAATTAATAGCCGAAAAATAAATAAAACTATAAATTCAGTGATTAGACAAGTTATAGTGCCTGATTATATTCCCAGTAGTTTAAAAAAACATTATAATTTTATGGATAAAAATAAAGCAATATATTTAATGCATAATCCCCAAAATATGGAGATGGTCAATAGGGCTATTGAACGCTTGAAGTATGAAGAATTATTTTTGTTTATGCTTAAGATGAATTACTTAAAAAATTGTAATCGCGAAGGAACGGGGCTTAAACGGGATGTTTGTTATGATTTGATTTTAAAAGCGATTGAAAGTATACCGTTTAAATTAACCGATGACCAGATGAAAAGTGTAAGAGATATTTATGAAGATTTAGTTAGTTCTAGAAGAATGAATAGATTATTACAGGGAGACGTTGGTAGCGGAAAAACTGTCGTGGCTTTTATTAGTTTATATATTAATTATTTAAGTGGTTATCAGGGAGCGATGATGGCACCAACTGAAATTTTAGCGATTCAGCACTATAATAATATTCAAAAATTATTCCCGCAGTTAAAAACGGTTTTGTTAACTGGGAAATTAAAAGTTAAAGAAAGACGGGAATTATTGAAGCTGGTAGAGAATGGTGAAGCTAATGTGATTATTGGTACTCATGCCTTGATAAGTGATGATGTGATTTATAAAAATTTGGGATTAGTTGTTACGGATGAACAACATCGATTTGGGGTTAATCAACGGGCTAATTTAAAAAACAAAGGTATATTTCCGGATATTTTGTATATGAGTGCTACACCAATTCCGAGAACTTATGCTTTAACGCTTTATGGTGATATGGATATTTCTAGTATTAAAACAATGCCCAATGGACGTAAGAGCGTTAAGACTTATTTAAAAAGTAATAAAGAGATTAAAGACGTTTTATATATGATGCTTGATGAGATTAAAAAGGGCCATCAAATATATGTAATTGCTCCTTTAGTCATAGAATCAGATAAAATTGACATGGAAAATGTTTATGAACTTGAGGAGAAAATGAATAAAGCTTTTGGTAAAATATGTACGGTTGGGGTTTTACATGGTAAAATGAAGTCGACCGAAAAAGACGAAGTTATGAGAGATTTTAAAGATAATAATATTCAAATTTTAATTAGTACGACGGTTATTGAAGTTGGAGTTGACGTTGCTAATGCAACGATGATGGTAATATTTGATAGTTATCGTTTTGGGTTATCGGCTTTACACCAGCTTAGGGGAAGGGTTGGACGTAACGATTTAGACTCATATTGTATTTTAATTAGCGATCGTGAAACTAAGCGTTTAAAGGTTTTAACTGAGACAAATGATGGTTTTAAAGTTAGTGAAGAAGATTTTATGTTAAGAGGTAGTGGAGATTTATTTGGCTTTCGTCAAAGTGGTGATATGAGTTTTAAATTGGCTGATATTAAAAAAGATTATCGATTATTATTAACGGTTAAAGTAGATAGCGAACATTTTTTGAACAGTCAAGATTATATAAATGAAGAGAATAGTCATATAAGAGAAGTGGCCGAAAAATCGAGCGCTTTGGATTAGTGTTAAGTATAGTTAATTTATGATTAAATCTGTTGACTTTTAATGTTAAATATTTTATACTTGTAATAGCATAGACGTAACTGTCTATGTTAGGAAGACTTACGAATATAATGTGAGTATTCCGACCAAAACCCCCTGAAGGAGCCATGTGGCTCCGTTTTTTGTTTATTTTATTATAAAAAAAGATGAACTTACACATCAATTTTATATAGTGAAAATAAATATTTGTTTAATTCCTCATTATTAAGCATTAAAATATTTTGAATATCATATTTTGATAATTCAGGAATCGAAAAATTTTTTATATACTTTTTTTGAAAACATTTAAAATTGCCAGCAATACTATAACTAGTATTTTCTATATAATATTTCATGACATCGGAATTAAGTATTTTTAGTAATACATGTTTGTCATATGTAAAGTTTGTTAAGCAATAACCATTTGATAACAGGGCTTCGTTAGAAGGGCAGTCCATAAATTTTGGGATATTACTAAAGGTTGAGAATATTATTTTTTCACCAAACATATTTAAACCTTGAGTCCGTCCATAAGCGTACCATGGCTTTAGTAAAATACCTTTGTCTTTTTTTTCAATGATTGTCTTATTTTTTGTAAAGTATTTATAACATAGTGGAAAGTTTTGTTTTATTGTATTTTCATCATAAATAATTGCTTTCCCTTCAATAATTGAATATGGGAAAATAATTCTATCTATACTTTTGGTTGTTTTATATTTTGATATTTTGATAAAAGGTTTTGTTATTTCTGGTTCAATATAATAAATTTTATCTTTGATTATTTTATAATAAAGTTTTTTTTCTTGATCGTAGCCATCTAATATGAATAATTTGTCTCTTAAAGTGGCTATTCCAGTTTTGATATATTTGTCTAATTTGTTATAGGATTCGATGGTTTTAAGATTGTTTAGCGTATCATTACTTGTTAAATACCAGCCTTCATCGTTTAAAGTATTAAGGTTTTTTTTGTAAAATTTCATGTTTTTAAAAATGGCATTAACATTTGAAGCTTTATATATTTGGCAATAGTTAAAGCTTTGGTTATTTTTATTTAATATAACAATGCAATTATAAGTTAAAGTTGGAGAGAATAGGGTATTGTCTTTAAAGTCGATAATTGTATTCAATAATTGATTTTCTTTGATAAATCGCCTTAATTTTAAAGCTGATTTTATATATAAAAAATTATTAGGTATTATATACCCGATGGTGCCATCTTCGGTTATATATTGGGTGCTTTTTTCGATAAAAGCGTAAAATATGTTAAAGACTCCTTCTTGCGTGGTTTGAAAATGGTTTTTGAGTTTACAGATATATTTTTTATTTAAATCGTGATTATTAATGTACGGTGGATTACCTACGATGTAATTGAATTTATGGACATTAAATATTTTGGACCAATCACAGAATAAACTATCTTCGCAGATTAAATTAAAACTATATTCTTCTAGATCTTCACCGTTAGTAATGGCAAAAAGCGATAACAAAATTTTGACTCTATAAATATTTTCTTGCTTTAAATCTATACCATAGAGATTATTTTTTAGAATATCGCTAATTTTGATATGATATTTAGAATTAATATGTTTAAGCACCACAATGAGAAAAATTCCGCAACCGCATGATGGATCGATAATTTTGGATTTACGATTAAACTTAATAATTGTGTTTTGAATAATATAATCGGCGATAAATTCGGGGGTAAAAATAATCCCATTTTTTATTTTTTCTTCTTCGTTAAATAAGTTTTCAAAAAATTTATCCAAGGAATTTATGTCGGTTATCGAAAAATTACCTTTAATTTTATTATAAAGTTGATAATTAACATTTTCTATTTTTTCGGCGATAAGTTTATTATTTATTTTATTAATGTTGTTGTTATCTAAAAATAGTTTGATAGCAGCATTTTCAATTTCTTTAATAGAGTGATGTTCTAATAATTTATTAATACTATTTTTCATTTTATTATCACCATTTTTATTATACAATAAAAATTCGTTTTTTTTATAAATTATTAATATTATTTGAGAAAAAGCTGAAAAAAGTGTTAAAATATAGCTGAGGTGTTTTATGAAAATGGAAGAGTGCCTTTTTAAAATAAAAAAAGAACTAGAACTTTGTATATTGACGGGTAAAAACAATGGAAAAGTTTTGGAAAATGGTTCACGTGCCAAAATGAGTTTAATTCGGTCTTCGAGATTAATTGGTTATTTACATGAATGGGTAAAGTATGAATTGATTAATAATGGCGTGAAGCCCGGAAATATTTTTCCGCCTTTAGGAAATTCAGTGCCTGAAATTAAGATTACCGGCTTTTTAAAACAAAAAGATCAAGATATAACAGTAATTCCTTCTGGGTTAAAGAAGCATGAGCAAGTAATTGACTGGGGACCTTTGGGTCATGAAAATAAGAAGGATCCTTTTGGGGCTGAGTACACAGCTAATTGTTTAATAATAAATGTTAGAAGTCAGCTTAGTAGTCTAGCTAAAAATGCTGATACCTTATTCGAAAGAACTTTTGCTGAAGCGTTGAATCTTCATATTATTCATAAGGACATTGTTTTGGGAGAGGTTTATTTAATTCCAGTATATGAATATAATGAGGCGGATGCAAAAAGAAATAAAGTATCTTTTTCTTCGAAAAAAACGAATTTGGAAAAGTATATTAGTTTTTTTACCGCTATAAATAATAGAAAAAGTAGTGAGGATGCTGAGTATAAATATGAAAGGTGTACACTATTAATTGTTGATTTTTCACGAGATATTCCTAAAATTTATAATACAACTGAAGAATTAAAAGCTGATAATTTGATTTCTTTAGATTTTGATTTAAAACTTGAAGATTTATCATTTAGTAATTTTGTTTCCGATTTATTATATAAATATGCTGAAAGATTTAATATTTTTAATATTGTCGATAATAAAGACTTGTAATAGATAGTTCAAAAGAATTCTTTTATTAAAAAATGACTATGGGACAAATAAAATTTGTTCTTTTTTGTTGAATAAATGCTTGACTTGAAGATAGCTTTAAATGGTAAAATTAATATAAGAGGTGGGAAGGGCATGTTAAAAAAAATTATTGTGTTAGTAATAGGCGTTATTTTAATGTGTCTAGTAATTTATTTTGTTTTGATTAATAGTGGCAAAAATAAAGTCAGAGTTGTGAATGATGATAAAGAGAAGGTTAGTGAAACAATGCCGAAAATAGAGATAAAAATAGCTAGCCAAAGTTATATAGCAACTTTGGAAAATAATGAAGCGGCGTTAGCGTTTATTGAGCTTTTACCGATGACTATAACAATGAAGGAATTTAATTCTAATGAAAAATATTATGATTTATTAAATGATCTTCCAGTATCGGAAGACTATTATTCGCAAATTGAAAGTGGTGATCTAATGTTATACGGTAGTAAAACGGTTGTGTTGTTCTACAAGACTTTTACAACTAATTATAATTATACAAGAATTGGAAAAATAATAAACCCAGAAGGATTACAAGATGTTTTAGGCGATGGTGATAAAGAAATTAGTTTTGGGTTGATAAATTAAAATAAAATGCTTGACTTGGAGTTTGCTTTAAGGTATATGATAATAATGGAGGTAGCAGATGAGAATTAAAGAGGTAGCACAAATGTTTGGAATGACTGAAGATACACTTAGATATTATGAGAAATCTGGATTAGTTGGACCGATTAGTAAAACGCCAAATGGTATTCGTGATTATACTGAAGATGATTTAGCGCGCATTGAGTTTGTAAAATGTATGCGCGGAGCATCTTTGCCGATAGCTGTTTTGAGACATTATATGGAACTTTATGATCGTGGGGATTCGACTTCTGAAGAGAGAAAAGAACTTTTGATTAAGCAACGTGATATTTTAAAGTGTAAAATTGCTGATATGAATATAGCTTATGAAAAGTTGAATAAAAAGATAGAAATGTATGATAATAAAAGTTTGGAAAAGAATTTAGTAAGAAAAAATTTGTAATTAAGGAGGAAAATCAAATGGAAAAACAAACTGCGGGTAGAGATTCGTTAGGGATGTTTGCTCCGAAATTTGCTGAGATTAATGATGATATTTTGTTTGGAGAAATATGGTCTAGAGAAGACAAGCTATCTTTAAGAGATCGTTCGCTAGTGACAATATGTGTTTTTATGGGTAAAGGTTTAGTTGACGATTCATTAAAATATCATCTGATAAATGCAAAAAATAATGGAATAACTAAAGTTGAAATGGCAGAAATTATCACTCATGCGGCTTTTTATGCTGGATGGCCAAATGCTTGGGCCGTCTTTAATATGGCCAAAGAGGTATATTTGGATGATATACAAGAAAGCCATGGCGGGATGTTTGGTTTAGGTGAGCCTAATAAGGATTATGCGCAATATTTTATTGGTAATTCATATTTAAAACCATTAACTAACCCTAGGGAAACCAATTTGTTTTTGGCTAATGTGACTTTTGAGCCGGCGGCAAGGAATAATTGGCATAAACATTTAGCTAAAAGTGGTGGTGGACAAATATTATTATGTGTTGAAGGTGAGGGCTGGTATCAAGAAGAAGGCAAGGAAGCTATTAGTTTAAAACCGGGTGATGTGGTGACAATACCGGCTAATGTAAAACATTGGCATGGTGCTAAAAGAGATTCATGGTTTAGTCATATTGCAGTTGAAGTACCTGGCGAAGAAACTGCTAATGAATGGCTTGAGCCGGTTAACGAGAATGATTATAATAGACTTAGATGATTCTTGGTAGAGAATTATATTGCTTATGATATAAAATAATAAAGGAGATGAGATAATGGAAAAAGCAAAAGTTTATTTTACCAAAGAGATTACCCCAGAGAAGGTAGTAGAGATTTTTAAAGCAGTAAATAAGGAATTGGATGGCAAGGTTGCTGTTAAGGTGCATTCTGGAGAAGCTGGCAATCAAAATTATTTGCGCCCAGAGTTTATGCGTCAAATAATTGAATATGTTAAAGGTACAGTAGTAGAGTGTAATACGGCTTATGATGGTGCACGGAATACGACGGAACGTCATCTTAAATTAGTGGAAGATCATGGCTGGACAAAATATTTTGATGTTGATTTAATGGATGCTAAAGGCGATGATATGGTTTTAGACATTCCGAACGGTAAAGTGATTAATAAAAATTATGTTGGTAGAAATTTATCTAATTATGATTCAATGTTGGTTTTATCACATTTTAAAGGTCATCCAATGGGTGGATACGGTGGAGCTTTAAAGCAACTTTCGATCGGAATTGCTTCAAGTCATGGTAAAAGTTATATCCATTGTTTGGGTAATGAGAATGGAACGTTTGAAGAAATGTTTAAAGTTGATCAAACAAAATTTTTGGAAGCAATGGCGGAAGCAGCTTCTTCAGTAGTTAACTATTTTAAAGGAAATGTTGTTTATATTAATGTAATGTGCAATATGTCAGTTGATTGCGATTGCTGTGCAGTAGCTGAAGACCCTTGTATGAAGGACATTGGAATTTTAGCATCATTAGATCCTGTTGCTTTGGATGAGGCTTGTTTAGATTTAGTTTATAATTCTGATGACCCTGGACGTGATCATTTGGTTGAAAGAATTGAAACAAGAAATGGACGTCATACCGTAGACTATGCTGCGGAAATTGGGGTTGGAACTAAGGAATATGAATTGATAAATATTAATTAAGCGTATTAGTTATGCGCTTTTTTATTAGCTGTATTATAATTAAATAGGTGATATTATTAAGAAAGTGAATTTCAGATAACGGTGTGGAATGTTCTTAGGCATATTCCATATGAAAGGACTATTAGTTATGGCGCTATTGTTCAAGAAATTGAGAAAATTATAGCTCATAAAGTTTCCGCACAAGCAAGTAGGTGGGAAGTTAGATGTAATCTTATTTCAATAATTATCCCATGTCACTAAGTAGTTGGGGTGTAGATACGCCCCAGTTCTATGACATTTTAGAACGAGAAAGGGTTTAAAATTATAGGCTTTTTATTTAAAATTTGCAAAAATTATTGTCATGATTTTTTGAATATGTTATAATGTACTTTAGAATAGGAGGGCTTAAATATGGAAAAAAAGATTAAAGTTATTAATGAAAACGGGGAAGAGATAGAAGCAGAGGTACTATTATATTTTAGTTTAGACAGTACAGGAAATGATTATATCTTATATACATTTGGGGAAAAAGATGATCAAAAGATGGAGACTATTCACGCTTCAATTTTAAATAAGTCTGAAGACGGTTATAAACTAGAAACTATGCCTGATGAAGATTGGGAAACTGTAAAAGAAGTAATGCGCGAAATTATAAGGAATGAAGAGGAATAAAAATGGAAATAAAAGAAATAATATATGGGGGTAGTAAAGCTGTTAAAATTACGGAAATAATGCGCCGTGATTTGGATTCTTACAATCAAAGAAAACAGGAAGTGGCTAGTTTTGAAGAAGAAATTGCTAAGCAAGAACAGGAAATTAATGAGAAAAAATCTGAAATTTCAGAGTTAAATGTTCAAGCTAGTAGTGAGGATAAAAAAGAGGTAAAAGAGGCTACCAAGAAAATAAAATCTTTAGAAAAAGAAATAAATAAAATTGATGATAATATTAAACATATGCGTGATAAAATGAAAAAACTAACTGATAAACATAATAAAACTCAGTTAGTTGGTGTAACTTTAAATTCTTTCCCTGAAAAAGAAAAAATCGAAAATCAAGAGGTGGTAGAGGATGGTGAAATGACACCAGTGCAACCGGAACAAGTTGAAATGCCAGTTGTAACAGTCGTTCCTCCTATCACACAGTTCCCTGATCAAATACCAGTTCAGCCAGCGGAAGAAAATGTATCAGAGAATGAAATGGAAAACGAAATTGATGAAGGCGGAACTTTGGCTAATCCATCAATAACTGAAGATGGAGAAACGGTTGGTTTTGAACAAGAAAATAATGCGGCGAATAATAATGTACAACAATCGGATTTGCCAGCGGAATCAGACAACAATTTTTCTTCTGAATTAGATGATGATTTTGAAATTGATGAATCAACAGTTGAACCTACGGTGGATGAACCGGCAGTACCAGTTAATCCTACACCA
Source organism: uncultured Bacilli bacterium (assembly GCA_944358695.1). GTDB lineage: Bacteria > Bacillota_I > Bacilli_A > RF39 > UBA660 > Coprosoma. Next base: position 25,294 of record CALVRM010000023.1, read on the forward strand.
ATTAATCCAGATTATAGTGATTTTGATGATTTAAATATTACTGAAAGTGAAGCTGACCAGATTTGGGAAGGACTTCAAAATATCGATTTATATGATACTGAAGCACCTAAAATGTATGATGAAACTACAAATTATGAGCCAGTTTCGGAGCCATTAAAGGAAGTAGAGACTGTTAGTGATAATGTTAGTGAGCCAGAGCAAGTTATGCCGGAAAAAACTGAAGAAGAAATTAAGCAAGAAGTTCACAACGATATTGAGCAGAGTATTCCGATAGTTGAAGTTCCAGCACCTGTAAGCACCGAGGCAGTGATAGATCAAGTATATGATGAGGTTGGAGTTAGGCCTGAAGAAGAGCCAAAAGAAAGAGATTTAAAAAATTTAACTTTATTTAAAGATTATGCTGATTATGTGTTTACTTTTGGACAAAAACATTATGCTAAGGATGCTTTAACTCCAGTTGAAATTGCGGCTTTAGATGATGTTAAAGATTTCTTAACAGAAAAGGCTTTTGAAACAAAACGAGCTACACAATATAATAAAATCGATAACGAAAATAAAAAATTAAAGAAAAAAGTGGTAACACTTGGTAAGGAATTTACCAAAAATGTTGATAGTATTTCTGCTGAATATTCCGCATCAGTTGAAAAGTTGACTGAAATGGCAGAGGCTGCTAAGGAGCAAGCTGAAGCTGATAGAGTTGAAAAAATTCAAACGCAGAAATTAAATGATTCTTTAACTGATACGATTAATGATCAATCACAAAATATCGAAAATTTAACTAATGAAAATAGTGAATTGCAAAGTACAATCGAAAAGCAGAAAGCACAAATTGCCGATCTGGAAAAGCAGAATGAGAAACAAGCAGCAAAAATTAAGGATTTTGAAGAAAAACTTAATACAGTTTTTGGAATCGTTAAAGAAGTTAGTAATTAGAGCAAGTTAGGCGCTTGTTCTTTTTTAGTTTAATAGCGAATTTTGTTGTTTTTTGTTATTGACCATAGTATAATATAAGCAGGAGGGATAAGATGGAACAATGGTATGTTTGGCTTGCAGTGGTAATAATTTTAGCATTTTTAGAAGCTACAACAGTTAATTTGACGACTATTTGGTTTGTTGCCAGTGGGTTAGTAGCTTTAATTATTTCGTTTTTTACCGATAATTACATTATTCAGTTTGGCGTTTTTGTCATTTTAGGGGTTATTCTTTTAGTAACTACTAAACCATTATTAGAAAAAGCTTTAAAGTCTAGAAAAGAGGCGACTAATGCTGAGAGGGTTATTGGAATGGAAGCGGTAGTTACAGATAAGATAACTAGAAATCAAACAGGTGCAGTAAAAGTTGATGGGAAATATTGGACAGCCTATGCTGATAAAACAATAAAAGAAGGCGAAGTTGTCAAAGTTTTAGCAATCAACGGTGTTAAGTTAAAAGTTGAACAGTTAAAGGGGGAAGAAAGATGAGTGTTTTTTTAGTAATTTTAGTTTTAGTAATAGTAATTATTATACCTAACGTTAAGGTGGTACCACAATCAAAATGTTATATTATTGAAAGACTTGGATCATATTATACAACTTGGAGTAATGGCTTGCATTTTAAAATACCGTTTGTTGATAGGGTGTCAGCCATAGTAAGTTTAAAGGAGATTGTTAAAGATTTTCCTCCACAACCAGTTATCACTAAAGATAATGTTACTATGCAAATTGATACAGTAGTTTATTTTCAAATTACTGATCCTAAATTATATACTTACGGAGTTGAAAATCCGATTAATGCGATCGAAAATTTGACGGCAACGACACTTCGTAATATTATTGGTGAATTAGAATTAGATCAGACTTTGACTTCGAGAGATGTAATTAATTCTAAAATGCGTGCTATTTTGGATGAGGCTACTGATCCGTGGGGTATTAAAGTAAATCGTGTGGAAGTGAAAAATATTTTGCCACCGCATGATATTCAAGAAGCGATGGAAAAACAAATGCGTGCGGAACGTGAACGTCGTGAATCTATTTTAAAAGCCGAAGGTGAAAAAAAATCTAGTATCTTGATTGCGGAAGGTGAAAAGCAAAGTGCAATTTTAAGAGCTGAAGCTGATAAAGAATCACAAATTAGGATCGCTGAAGGTGAAGCTGAGGCAATTTTAAAAATTAATCAAGCTGAGGCTGAGAGTATTAGGATGATTAAAGAGGCTAAAGCTGATCAGACAGTACTTACTTTAAGAAGTTTTGAAGCATTGGCTAAAGTTGCTAATGGTAATGCGACTAAAATTATTGTGCCATCTGAGCTGCAAAATTTGGCAACGCTTGGAACAACGCTAAGTGAAATGTTTAAGGATAAAAAATAGGCTAGTCTTTTTTCTTTACAATTGTTGACACAAAGTGTAAGAAAGCGGTATAATGTAAATAGGTAATAGAGACTTGGAAAATGGGTGATCAGGGTGGCAGAAGAAAATATGAAAAAACCGAAATTCAGTGAGATAAAAACTTGGCTTCAAGAACATTTAGATGAGCCTAATAATTTAATATTAAAGAATGATAAAACTAGTAGGATTGTCACTGTTAATTCGCTTTCTGGGGTAAAAGAATATACAATTCCTTTAAAGCCTTTGAAACCTAGTGATAACGCTACTGAAAAAGAGATTTTAGAATTTAAACAATCACTTATGCATTTTAGAGAAGCATGGGTTGATGTTTATTTAGGTTGCTTGGATTATTTAAAAGAAAATGTTGCCGTATTGTTTGGAACAGGGAAAATTAATCATTCAGAAGATGGTAACACAGTTATAGTTGGTAAACGTGAGTTTGCGTTTAATGATGAAATGGATAGTATTGACTATATCAGCATGCTAGAAGCAGTTTCTACGGCTTATGCGGAGGAGAGTAAAAAAACAATCACGCCTTCGCCAATTGCGGTTCATAAAATCACTGTGCCACTAGATCCAGTTGATAGTGTACCTAAAAAATCAAAAGCGGAAGATGTGTTAAGTGGAAATGTGAAACTTACTAGTTTACCAACGGGAACTTACCATGTTACTAGTAAGCAAATGGATTTAGAAAAAAAAGCGATTGTTCCTGAGCCTGATAGCTATAATGGAAATAGTACCATAGAGGTTATAGCGCCAGTAAATCAAGAGATAAAGATGGCCCAAGAAAAAGAAATAGCACCAACGAGAAAACGTGTTAGAGTTGATTATGCTAGATTAAAAGCTTTACGAGAAATGAAAACGGTGTACGCTAAATTGCCTGATGATGAACGTTTAGCAAAATCTGATTGTGATTCATTACGTGATATGGAGATTATATTTGTTCCTAGTTCGATTTCTAATAAAAGTGAGCCAATTTTTAGTGATAATATTGATTTGCTTCAAGGTGTGATACCTAATGTTCCTAGAGCCGCGTTTATCAGTGGTAAAGCTGTTTCATTGGAAAAGGTGCCAAAAGAGGCTTTAAAAATCATTAAATTATGTAGTGAAACGGTTAATTCTGGGGTTATATGCTATGAAGTTAATAATCCAGCCTTGCGAGATTTAATTGATAATAAAGAGGAATTTTTATCATCTATTATGGCTGTTGAGAAGTTAGCTGAGGTTTTAACTAATGAGGGATATAGTTCATTAATTTGTATGGACCTTGACGTTCGACATGCTTATGATGCTGTAAATATGGAATTTAGACCGAGCTATCAAAGCCAATATCCTATTTTAACTAGAATATCATCTAGACAATTAGATGAGGTAGATAATAGTATGAACTTGATTGTTATGGATCCGGGCTATGAAAGTGATCAAATTATGGTTGATAGCGGGATACAGAATTATATAAGTCAAACTATTAAGGGAGCAACGAAAACTAAAATGTCAAGTCAGAAGGCTGCTTGATATTTTTTTGATTTTATGTTATTACTGACGTATAATTAATATAGCGAGGTGAAAAAATGTTAAAATTAACGAAAGTAAAAAAAAGTTATAAAACTGGTAATTTTAAACAGCATGCTTTAAAGGGTATTAGTTTAAAATTTCGTGATAATGAATTTGTAGCTGTTTTAGGTCCCTCTGGCAGTGGGAAGACAACGCTGTTAAACATTATTGGTGGACTGGATAATTATGATAGTGGTGATTTAATTATCAATGGTAAATCAACTAAACACTTTAAAAATGCTGAATGGGATGCTTATCGTAATAATTCAGTTGGCTTTATTTTTCAAAGTTATAATTTAATTCCGCATATTACTATTTTAGAAAATGTCGAAATGGGCATGACATTAAGTGGAGTTGGCACTAAAAGCCGTAAAGAGAAGGCTTTAGAACTGTTAAAAAAAGTTGGCCTTGAAGAACATAGTCATAAAAAACCTGCTCAGTTATCTGGTGGACAAATGCAAAGAGTGGCGATTGCTAGGGCTTTGGCTAATGACCCAGATATTATTTTGGCAGATGAACCAACTGGAGCTTTAGATACAAAAACTAGCAAACAAATTATGAATTTAATTAAAGAAATTGCTAAAGATAAGTTAGTTATTATGGTTACCCATAATCCAGAGTTAGCTAATGAATATGCTAGTAGAGTTGTGGAAATGCGTGATGGCGAAGTTATTAATGATAGCAATCCTTTAACTGATACTACTAAAGAAGATAATAGTTTTTCTTTAAATAAAACTTCAATGGGCTTTTTTACCGCTTTAAAATTATCTTTTAATAATATCAAAACTAAAAAAGGAAGAACGGCGTTGACAGCTTTTGCTTCTAGTATTGGAATTATCGGTATCGCCCTTATTTTGTCACTTTCAAATGGTTTTAAAATTGAGGTTGATAATTTCGAGCAAAATTCATTAGCGCAATCACCAATTATGGTTACTAGTCAGGCTATGAAAATGGATGAGGAAACGGTGAAGAAAATTTATGGAAATGATGAGCTTGAAAAGTACCCAAAAACTAAAACGGTGTATGCACAGGAAGATGTTGTAGATTCGGTGTTGCATAATAACAAAATTACTCAAGATTATATTGATTATCTTGAAAAACTCGATAAAGATAAAATATCAGGATATACTTATGAAAAAGGGACAAATATAAATATTGTGCGTAAAAATAATGACAATACTTATTCAAAAGTGGAAATGCCAAGTGGAACTGTAACCGATAGTATGCAATTATGGACTTTGTTACCTAGTAATCCTAATAAAGGTGAGGATGGAGTTATTGAAACTAATTATGACATTTTAGCTGGTGAACTTGATGAGAAAACTCCGGGCTTGATTTTACAAGTTAATAGTAAAAATCAGGTTTCAGCTTCTATTCTTAAACAATTAGGTTTCGATGACAAAGATCAGGTTAGTTTTGCTGATATTATGAAAAAAGAACTTAAGGTTATAGTTAATGACGATTATTATCAAAAAATTGGCAGCAATTTTATTCCAAATCAAGATTTAGAAAAAATGTACAATAGCACTAATAGTATTACAGTTAAAGTCCAAGCGATTATACGCGGTAAAGACGGAAAAGAAATGGTTACCAATAATAGTGGTTTAGGCTATACTAATGCTTTAACTGAAGCTATTATTGATAAAAATAAAAATTCTGAAATTGTGCAAGCACAAGATAAAGTTAATTATAATGTTTTAACCCACCAAGAATTTGATGATAAAGCTGGGAGTACAAATACGAAAGATATTATGATGGGATATTTGGGTGCGGAAGCGTTACCAGTTGCTATTTATATTTATCCAAAGGATTTTGACACTAAGGATTATGTTACTGATTATTTAGATAATTATAATAAAAATAAAGATGAAGAAGACACTGTTCAATATACTGACACAGCAGAAATGATTTCCTCTTTAACTGGTAACATTATGGATGCTATTACTGTGGTACTTGTAGCATTTTCTTCAATTTCGTTAGTTGTATCGTCTATTATGATTGGTATTATTACTTATATTTCGGTTTTGGAACGAACTAAAGAGATTGGGATTTTAAGAGCCCTTGGTGCGCGTAAAAAGGATATTAAACGAGTGTTTAATGCTGAAACATTTATAATTGGGGTATTTTCTGGATTGTTAGGAATTGGCATTGCTTATTTATTAACCATTCCAACGAATATTATTATTGAAGACTTATCAGGTTTAGCTAATGTGGCTAAATTAAATCCGGTTCACGCCCTTATCTTAATTTTCATTAGTATGGCATTAACGGTAATTGGTGGAGCAATTCCAGCCAATATGGCATCTAAAAAAGACCCGGTGGAAGCACTACGTACTGAATAGGTTGACAAAAAACAAAAAGGCGCTATAATAGATGGCGTCTTTTCATAATGAAATGAATTGCTTTATGATAAATGCGTAATATTAACGAAGAACTTATAATTTAATTATTTTGAAAATTAGATTTTGTATGTGGTTTATAAAATACGGAAAAAGACAGAAATTGTCTTTTTTTAAACATAATATTGGTTATTAATTCCATATTAATAGAAGGTGATACTTATGAAGGAAATATATTTGGCCGGTGGTTGCTTTTGGGCAGTGCAGAAGTATGTCGATTTGATTTTTGGAGTTTTGGAAACAGAAGTAGGGTATGTGAATGGAAAGAGTGAGCGAACTAGTTATTTAAAAATTTCCAAAACTTCTCATGCTGAAGCGGTGCATATCATTTATAATTCTAAAGTATTACCTTTAGAGAAATTACTTAATTATTATTATGAAATTATCGACCCTACTAGCTTGAATAAACAAGGCAATGATGTTGGGAAGCAGTATAGGACAGGAATATATTATACTGATAAAAACGATGTTCCTTTAATAATTAAGTCTTTGGAAGAACTCCAAAAAAAGTATGCAAAGAAAATCGTTATTGAAGTTGAAAAGTTAAAAAATTTTGTTAAGGCTGAAGGTTATCATCAAAACTTTTTAAAGAATAATCCATTTGGCTATTGTCATATACCATTAGAAAAGTTTGAGGAAATTAAGGCTAAGCAATTTGATAATATGACTTATCGGGTTACTAAGTTTAAAGAAACGGAACCAGCTTTTGATAATGAATATGTTGATAATTTTGAAGCAGGTATATATGTTGACAGAGAAACTAATAAACCACTTTTTTCTTCAAAAGATAAGTATGATGCTAGATGTGGATGGCCTACTTTTTATAAATCTTCATTTGAAGATGAAATCGAAAAACATATAGATTTAAGAAATTTAACAATTAAAATGGAAGTTATGTCTAAAACTGGGAAAAATCATTTGGGGCACCTTTTTTATGATGGTCCAGTAAATTATGGTGGTAAAAGGTTTTGTATAAATAGTGCTGCGCTTAGATTTATTCCTAAAGATAAGATGGTTTTAGAAGGCTTTGAGGATTATTTAAAATATGTTGATTAAAGGTAAATAATAAGTTTATTTATCTTTTTTTACATTTTAGGGTTGAGAGAATTATTTGTTATTAATAATTTGTTAATAGAAAAAAGAAAGAGAAAATTAGAAGATATTATAAGAAAAAATAACTTAGATTGAGTAATTCTTGGTATTAATGGGTAGACTGATGATGATAAATTGGAAGCTACTTATGAAGAAATATAGGAAGTAAAGAATGGTGGATTTGTGACTACTAATGTTTATAACATTCATATAGTCTAAATATTAACGATGTGAAAAAAACTATGACAATGTTTATATAATAGTAATGAATTATAATGTTAAAATCTATTTTCTTGAGTTATAATATAGATGGAGGAATAATAATGGAAGAGAAATTAAAAAAATTAGTTAAAAAACTAACTTTAGAAAATAAAACTGTCAGTACAATGGAGTCATGTACAGGTGGAGGCTTAGTGAATGCACTTACAAATATTGAAGGGGCTAGTGAAATAATCAAATTTAGTGCAGTTACTTATGCTAATGAATATAAAATTAAAATGGGAGTTTCGAAGGAGATAATTGATAAATATACTGTTTATAGTAAGCAGGTAGCTGAGGCGATGGCTAAAGCTATTGCTGAGTTTGCCAATAGTAATTACGGGGTTGGCATAACTGGAAAGTTAAATAGGGTGGATCATTATAATTTAAACGGTAATGATAATGAAGTTTTTATTTCTATTTATGATAATGATAATAAAAGTTTTGATACTTTCAATTTCGTTGTTAATAAATGCATACGTAAAGACAATAAAGAAGCTATTGTCATGGAAGTTTTAACACATTTAGTTGATTGCTAGAGTTAAAGTATGTTATAGCCTTTTTGTAAATAAGAAGTGGTATGATGTGCAGTTTAGAGGAAGGATTTTTTATAATTATAAATCTATTAAATAGTATTTGTAATTTAATTCTTCGAGGAATTTGAACATATCATTAATAGTTATGAAAAAAGTTGCAGTGTTATCATTGGGATGAAATGTAATTATTTTTTCATTTTGTAATTTTTTGTCGATATAAATTTCGATGTCATGTGATTGATTATTAATTAGGCCAAAAAGAGAAACCATACCAGGGACGAGACCTAATTTTTCTATTAGTTTTTCTTCAGAAGCAAAGTGCAATCTATCGCCGATTAATTCACCGACTTTTTTTAGATCTAATCTTTTATTATCGTCCATAATAATTAAATAGAAACGGCGATCTTTTTTTCCAGCCATAAATAGAGTTTTAGAAGGCACTCCGTCTTTACCAGCAATCACTTTATCGGCTTCCTCAGTTGTCCAAACAGCGTTATGTGTGATTTCTTCGAATTCTATATTCATTTTGTTTAAGGTGTTAATGACTAAGTCTTTTTGATTCATAATATCAGCTCCTTATTTAATTATAACATAAATTTTAATAAAGTATGTATGTGTTAATAAAATAGAAGTGTTTCTAATCTTTCATTTACTTTTACAAGTGAGGTTATTCTAGTTTATTTAGATTTTTTTATTTAAAATGTTGTTAATTGATTAAGAAAATGATATAATTAAATAGTTGAATGTCTCCGTAGCTCAGTTGGTAGAGCAATTGACTCTTAATCAATGGGTCCACGGTTCGAGCCCGTGCGGGGACACCATTTTGTATGCTAAGAAGTCCTTCATATTTCAAAGGGCTTTTTTATTTTCTATTAATTAATTTTAGTCATATATATCGATAAAATAGCTAAAAATCTTATAAAATGTATTCATTGGCAACATTAAAAGAAAAATACATTTTTTATTTAAGATTCAATTACTATTCTAAAATTGTTGTTATAATTTTAAACTTTAGTTATGTGCAGTTTAACTAAAGTTTTTTTGTGACTCGTTAAATTAAGGGAAAACTTCCCGCTAAAAAGTGGGAAAACCTTTTAGAGGTAAAATTCCGAAAAATAAGGGCAAGGTCTAGAAAAAAACAAATTAAAATGGTAGAATAAAGGCGAATTAAGTTAAATTTACCCACCCAAAAAGCCGGGAAGTTCGAAAAATTTTTTTTGAATAAAGGTAACGTCCCGTTGTTATACAAAAATTATTAAGGTGTATTTTGGCTTAATTTAATAGCTTTTGAAACTACTTTTTAAGTAGTCTTATAGAAAGATCGATATCGTCATTATCGATTTTTTTAATATTAAATCTTGTTAAATTATCTTTACCAATAAAAAGATGTGCGGCTTCATAAGGAGAAAAGTTATTCAAAGAAAGCCTAGGAATAGAATTAATATGAGAAGCGATTAAATAACAATCCATTTGTGACAAGCCTGCAAAAGAAGTCCATTTAGGTAAAACATAACGAATAAATTCATGATTGCGCTCTAAAGCGTTAAATAAAGAGATAAAGTCACGTAAGAGTAAAAATAAAGATTTAATAAGTAAAGTCACGTAAATCAAAGAAAAAGATATTAAAAATTTGCTTAAAAAGTAAAAAAGTGATAAAATAAAAAAGGATTTTAGCCAAAAAAATACATACAAAAGGAACGAGAAGTTAAAAAAATTTTTTTGGAAAGAGTTAACGTCCCGAGATAATTAATATATAAAAAGAGTATTTTGGCTTAAATTAAATTTTATTTGTAGAATATTATCTTAATAATCTGTAAGAAAGGTCGATATCGTCATAATCGATCTTTTTTATATTAAATTTATTAATATTATCAGCACCTAAAAATAACAAAGCAGCAAGGTCTATCAGGGGTAGAATTACCTCTTAAGAATCTGTGTTTAAGAACTTCTTTAGAGATAGTAGTTCTGTTTTTGCCAAGTCTATTAGCGATTTGTGTAAAATTGTAACCACGATTTAAAAATTCTTCAATAACACATCTATCTTCAAAAGAAAGATGTTTGTATTTTACAGCTTTCATAAAAAATAAGCTCCTTTCCAATAAGCCAAAATACAGGAGATATTATAAAGAAAAGAAGAATAAAAAACAAATTTCAATATTACCAAAAAAACACTTCCCCCCAAAGCATTCCAAAATTAACTTCTCGTTTTGAAAAAATCGGGAAGTTAAATAAAAAATTAAATTGACTTTTTGGCATTGAAAATATTGACATAGGGGGGGGGGGGGGGGGGGGAGAATAAAACAATAAAAAAAAGAAAAAAAAAAAGAAAGAAGGAAAAGAAAAAGAAAAAGAAAGAGAATACAATTGAATGGTAACGAGGTATGCGATATAATATAAATATAAATCTAAAGTAGGTGCTGTATGAGAAGAGAAGCAAGAAAGAGAAATAAAATAATAATAGGATTAATAGTGATAGTAGTATTAATGAGCGTAGGATATGCAGCGTTCCAAAC
>CALVRM010000024.1 GCA_944358695.1 uncultured Bacilli bacterium
AAATATTCCCATTTTATTGCCAGAGTTTTCTTAATTAAGGGTATTATAAAAGGATGATTTTCTTCATCCTTCATTATAGTTACATTTATCAAATTAATGTTCACCAACACTATTTGACAAAGAACCATAGAATGATACTTTTTTATTGGAGTGATAAAATGGAAATTAAAAATGAGTTAATTAACACAAAAGATTATAAAATTAAATAAAAAAATGAGAAGAAAAGCTTCAAAATATAAAAATAAAGATATTAATGAATGTACACTATTAGAACAATCATTATTTTTCCCAAGTAGAAACAAAGATAAAACTACAAAACTTGATAAAAATAAATTTCTAAAATATAATAAACATATTATACTATTGTATACTTTTTCAAAAGCAGAAACGGAATTTATAAGCTCTTGCTTAATGAAACTATTTTATGATAATCCAATGAAACAAAATATTTTTTCGACAATCATTGACAATGATTATATAACAAGAATTAAAAATTTTAATAATTATGAAAATTGTCAATCTTTTGGTAGTATAGGACATATATATCCAAAGAAAATAGATAAATATGTTGATTACATTCAAATGACAATATTTAATTTTTCAAAAAATTATTTTGGAATTGCATTTGATGTAGCCTAAATGAAAACATATTATCAGAATTAAATAATTTACTTATTTGTGACATTAATGATTATTCATAATATAAAGAATATTATATAGGTAACAAAAAACAAATTGGAAAAACCGAGTGGAATCCAGATATTATTCGTAGAAGGCAACTGAAAAATACTATTATTGAAATAAAATGTATAATTAACAATTTTCTAAATTCATACTTTAAATTTGAAAAACATTCTGACAGTAAATTATTTGTTTGGTGTGGAACCCATTACGATGTTATAAGCCCATTGGCTAAACAAACCGTTTTTAAATATGATAAAGCTGATTATGTTGGCGTGAATTATTGTGGCGGTATATCATTAGTTATTGATCGTTCGAATAATATTTTTGCTAATGTTAATGGGAAGTATTATGATATTGATTTTCAAGATACGAGACAGCATCAGCGATGCTTGTAAAAACTGGAACGCCGTCTTTTTTAAATCTTGCAAAATGCTCTCTATTAATTTTTATTTTTTCTAAATTATTACCTTTAATTCTGCCATCGTAATTGTTTTTTTAATTCTTCATAAATAAAAGTTCCATCTGTAAACATAACTGGGGTATTTTGGGCTAACAAATTGTCTTCTGATATGTGATTATTTTCCATAGCATCTTCCTTTCATATTCTATTGTAACATGTGTTATGTGTTTTTCAATATAATGTTGGGGACTTACTAAATTCTTCGAACAACTTAATCGTTTCATTTCTGTCGATATTTTTTAAGTTTAAATAACTATTGGCATTATTTATAATCGAATATATATAATCGTCTTTAAAACCAATATTGGCAGCATCTTCTTTAGTATTTCCATAGTAGACTGTTTTTATATTAGACCATATGATCGCTGATAAACACATTGGGCAAGGGTAGCAACTAGTATATAAGATGCAATCACTTAAATCATATGACTTTAAAATATTGCCGGCTTTCCTTATTGCATTAATTTCAGCATGAGCAGTAGGATCATTGTCTTGTAAAACCGTATTATGAGCTTTAGCAATTATTTTATTATTTTTTACTATTACAGCTCCAAACGGGCCCCCATTTTTAAAATTTTGTTCTTTATTTTTTTTTGCTTCCTCGTTAGCAACTTTCATAAATTTATCCATTATTTGCCTCCTAATGATAAACTTTATATACTGACTATATTTTAACATTCGAAAAATATTTTGGGTTATATAAATTTAAAAATATACAGAAGTTTACATGCTTAAGTAACTTATTAGATCGAATAATTAAAAAAACACATAAAAATTGAAATGTGTTTATATTTTATATATATTATACCTAACGTTTAAAATCATATAATTTTGGGTAAACCATTTATTGATATTCCAATAACTAACTCCAGCTAAATTATACTTATCTACTAAATTTAATTTGGCAGATATACTTCGAGCATCTTCAAACCAAACAATATGTGAATTATTATCATAGTAAAAATAAGGAGCCATAGCGATTTCATCAAATTCAATCGGTGTTTGCTTAGAAATGGCTAAATTAATAGCTTCTTCGTTACCCAAAGACTCCGCTTTAGTTCCTTTTTCATAGGGTAATTTCCAATCATAGCCATAATTAGGTATTCCCATTAATGTTTTTTCACTAGGTATCTCTTTAACCGCATAACGCACAACTTTTTCGACTTGGTTTAATGGGGCTACGGCCATTGGTGGTCCATAAGAATAACCCCATTCATAGGTCATTAATATTATATAATCAGCGTACTTACCATGGAATTTATAATCATGAGCTTCATATAAAATTCCTGGTTGGTTTTCACTGCTCTTAGGGGCTAAAGAAGTAATTAAGATAAAATTATTTTGATGTAAAATATTTGAAATTTTTCTGATAAACTCATTATATAGATTTTTATCATCGGGGCTAATATATTCAAAATCAATATTAACCCCATAATAATTTTTAACCATTGCGACTTCTAAAATATTATTAATTAAAGTATTTTGGACTTCATTATTACTTAAGATATTATGAATAAGCTCACTGTCAAATCCATTTTCATCCATATTAGTTACTGCCATAATCGGCATAGTATTTTGCGTTTTAGCTTGAGCAATTAAATTTTCATCTTCTATAAAAGTTAAACTACCATCCGGTTTAATATGATAACTGAAAATCGTTAAGAAAGTTAAATAGGGAAGCGTTTTCTCCAATGTATTAGTTTCAATAAATGGATAAGCATATCCGTTCACAATAATATTTTTTTTATTCATTTTCAACCTCACTTTTTTGTAATAATTATATGAATTAATTATTATAGTTTTCTCAAATCATAGTCGAAAAAAAGCTAAAACAACAAAAATAAGTCCTCCTAACAAAGAAAAGTCAAATTTAATATTTTTAATTATGAATTTTAAGAATTTCGCTAAAAAAATCAAGGCAATATTAATTATTAAACTTGTTAAAAATATTGCTAAAAAATATTCTGATGCGGTATTAAAAGCTAATCCAGCACTTAATCCATCGATAGATAAAGCTAAAGCCAAGGAAAAAGCCTCAATCGCTGATAAATTTTTAGATTTATCGTAATCAGCTTTAGCGTAATCACTATATATTTGCAATATAAATTTTAAATTGCAAAAGGAAAAGTTAATTTTTTTAGATTTAAATGAGTTTTTTTTAATCAATTTTTTTACTTGGCTCTCAAATATCTTCAAAATACCAATAAAAAATAAAATAAAAAATGATATCCATTTTAATACAGCATTAGGAATTACTAAGCTTAAACTATTGCCTAGAAATAGTGAAATGATTAAAATCGTCGAACATACAAAACTAATAATTAAATTAGATTTTAAAGGAATTCTAATTTTGCTAATTTCATATGTCAAAGAAGCCATAAATGTATCTAATGAAAGTGCTAAAATTAAAGTTAAATAAATACTCATTGAAAAAACCTCTTTCTTAAATATTTTATTAATTAATTTTAATTTTGTGCTTAAGGCATTATAAATAGGGGGGGAATCTGATTAAAAACATAAAATGGATAATATAAGTCCAGTCATTAATTTAAGTAATATAGAATTATGATATAAAAAAACTGTGAATTAATTTCAACAGTCTTTTATTGTAAATTCAAATGTTTAAGGCGATTGTGGGAAATTATATAATAGATTCCTATTAAAATTAAACTAGTTATAAAAGAAAATATTATAATTTGGTTCATTTCGTCTGGAGCTGGTGAATTTTGATTAATCATGTCAATCAACTCTGGGTTAATTAGCACGACCATAACCCCTAGCATCACAATTGAAATAATTTGGCTGATATAATATAAAACGATGCTCCAAACCACACTGAATACTAGTTTATTATTATTGTGTATTTGTCCTAATGATATGCCTGCATATACCATTAGAACATAAGACATATATCCTAATATTATAAATAATATACTAAATATAATAATTGTTGAATTGCTAACTTTCATTGACAAGGCCATTATTTCAATTCCTTGCTTAAGTATTTCAAATATTTGTGATGTATCGATGGCAATCATTAATGCTAAAATCATAACTATCGAGGTAGCAATTAAGTAAACAAACGCGGAGATTGTTTTCGAAACAAGTAATGAGCTAGCACTAACTGGAAGCGTATGGGTTAAATATCCTTCATTTGAAAACAAGTTTTTGTAATAACGTTTAATTGCAATGAAAAAAGTGTAAAATAAAGCTCCAACCATCAACAAAACGAAAAGCAATAGCATAAAACCATAAATTATTTCTATAAGAACTAATTTATCAGCTACTAAATTTAATAATCTTAAAATTATTGCCATGATTATTAAAGCGGCATACAATGGAAATAAAGACTTTCCCATAGATTGCAAGTCATATTTTAGAACCTTTTTTAACATTTAAATTCCTCCCTAAAAATTTCATCGATTGATTTACCTTTTTGAGCTCGTAACTCATCAGCTTCGCCATATAAGTAAATTTGTCCGTTTTTAATGAATATAACTTCGTCCAAAATTTTTTCAATATCAGAAATCAAGTGTGTAGATATAATTATACTAGCTTCTTTATTAAAATTAGTTAAAATGGTATCTAGGATGTAATCTCTAGTTGCTGGGTCAACTCCACCAATTGGTTCATCTAAAATATACAGATCAGCTTTTCTACTCATTACTAGAACCAATTGAACTTTTTCTTTCATGCCTTTAGACATGGCAGATAATTTATCTTTAGCATTAATGTTTAACTTCTTTAATAATTGATAAGCCTTTTCTTTGTCAAAATCTTTATAAAAATCACTAAAATACTGAATAAGTTCATTCACCTTCATGTTAAAATTTAAATAGCTATGTTCAGGTAAATAAGAAATTACCTTTTTACTATTTATTCCAACTGGCTTCATATTGATTAATATTTCACCGCTATTAGGCATTAATAGACCGTTTATTAATTTAATAAGGGTAGTTTTCCCGCTACCATTAGGCCCCAGCAAACCAATTATTTTTCCTGATGGTATTTCTAAATTAATATCATTTAAGACTAAAGTTTTTCCGTAACTTTTGGATAAGTTATGACAAGTTAATAAAGACATATTATTTTTCCTCCTTGTTTAAATATTTAATAGTTTCTTCTTTTGAAAACCCTAAGTTCATCATATCATTAAGATATATAAATGATTTTTCTTTCGCAAGTTTTTCTTTACATTTTTGGATTAGTTTACTATCTAAAGTGACAAATTTTCCATTAGTCCTTTCGGTATAAATTAATCCTAATTCTTCTAATTCAGTTAAAGCTTTCTGCATTGTATTAGGATTTACTTTAGCTAAAGCGGCCAAATCCCTAACTGAAAGAAGTTTTTCTCCAGGTTTATAAGTACCTGAAATAATAAATAGTTTTAAGTTTTCGACTAATTGAATGTAAATGGGTCTATCGTTATTAAATGACCATTGCAAAATATCACCTCGATTCAGTTGTATCACTTGCTTAATACAATGATACAACTATAATATGTATTTGTCAAGACTTTTGTGTATATATTTTATAAAATTGGACAAGCTATTAATGTAGAAGTTATAATGCCTTCTACATTTTCTGGCAAGAGTTTATAAACTCTTGCTTATTTAATAAGTTATAATTATTTTGTATGACAATTATTTATATAGAGTTAATTAGGTTTTCCCTGTTTTCAATATGTTATTAAATAATATAAACATATTAAAAAAGATAAGATTTATGAAGTTCATAGTTTCTAAGTGACATAATTTTTAATCATAAGCAAAAAGTATCTTGAACTGATAATTATTTCACTTTTACTTACAAAAATGTAAGTAAAAACTGTCTTGATAATTAGTAAAATTATGATACAATATTTATGGAGACGGTATTTTATGGAAAAAATAAAAGGATTAACCACGACAGAAGTTCAAAAGCGTAAAGCCGCTGGTTTGGTAAATTATAAAACCGATATAAAAACTAAAACAATTGGCCAGATTATTATGACTAATTTTTTCACATTGTTTAATTTTCTAAACTTGGGTTTAGCTACGGCAATCTTTCTTGTTGGGTCTTATAAAAACCTTTTATTTTTAGGTGTAGTAATCTGTAATACTTTGATCAGTACTATTCAAGAGATTAGAAGTAAAAAAGTCGTTGATAAATTATCATTACTAAATGAACCTACATCTAATGTCATTAGGGATGGTCAAGAAGTACAGATTGACATTCATGATATGGTTTTGGATGAGGTGACTAAATTAGGTCCAGGTAATCAAATATCTACTGATAGTAAGGTTTTATCGGGGGAGATCCTTGTCAATGAATCTTTAATTACTGGAGAGTCAGAACCTGAGACAAAGACCATTGGTGATGAATTACTTTCAGGCAGTTTTGTTGTTTCGGGGCATTGTTATGCCAAGACTATACATGTAGGTGTGGATAATTATACGGCTAAAATATCAGCTGAAGCTAAATATATTAAAAAAGTTAACTCTGAAATTATGAATTTCATTAAACGAATCATTAAATATATTTCTATTGCTATTATTCCAATTGGAATACTTTTGTTTATTCATCAATTAGGCTTAGAAGGCAATAATTTTGACAGTGCAGTTGTTAATGCCGTTGCTGCATTAATTGGTATGATTCCCGAAGGTTTAGTATTACTTACAAGCACAGTTTTAGCAATTAGTGTTATTCGCTTGGCAAAATATAAAGTATTAGTTCAAGAACTGTATTGCATCGAAACCTTAGCCAGAGTAGATACCATCTGTTTAGATAAAACCGGTACTTTAACTAAAGGAGAAATGGAAGTATCTAATATCATCCCTTTGGCAATGACTAAAATGAGTGATATTACTGATGCACTAGGCATTATTAGCTATCACATGGAAAATGATAATCAAACGATGGAGGCCATTAGCAAAAAATATTCAAGAAAAAATGATTATAAAGTTAAAGAAATAGTACCTTTTTCATCACAGGCAAAGTGGTCGGGTATTTCTTTTGAAAATGAAAGTTATATTCTAGGAGCTCCTGAGATTGTTTTACGTGATATTAAAAGTATTAAAAAAGAACTAGACCGTTACACAGTTGATAATAGAGTAGTTTTACTTGCCAAATCAAAGTCAAAATTAAATAAGCGTTTGCCAAATGATATAGTTCCCATGGCTTTAATTTTAATCAGCGATAAAATTAGGCCTGATGCTAGGGCTACTTTAGAGTATTTTAAGGCCCAAGATGTTGATATAAAATTAATTTCTGGTGATAATCCTCAGACAGTTGCTGGAGTAGCCAGAAAAGTCGGGTTAGAAAATATTAAATACATTGATATGAGTAGTACTAATATTCCGGTAGAAAAGTTAGTTGATGAATATAATGTTTTTGGTAGAGTTAAACCTGATCAAAAGAAGGCGATTATTTTGGCTTTGAAAGCAGAAGGTCATACAGTGGCTATGACCGGTGATGGGGTAAATGATGTATTAGCTTTAAAAGAAGCAGATTGTAGTGTAGCAATGAATAGTGGAAGTGATGCTGCTAGAAATGTTGCCCAGTTAGTTTTATTAGATTCGAATTTTGCCTCAATGCCAAAAGTAGTAGCTGAAGGTCGGAGAAGTATTAATAACATTCAAAGATCTTCATCATTATTTCTTTGTAAAACAACATATGCTACATTATTGGCGTTTATTTTCTTATTCTTAGATCAAGCTTATCCTTTTATTCCAATTCAACTTACATTAACAAGTGTAGTGACAATTGGTATTCCTTCATTTATTTTGGCGTTAGAACCAAATAATGAACGAATCAATGGGAGAATTATTATTAATGTACTTAAAAAGTCTTTACCAACAGCTTTAACCATAGTGTCTAATATTTTAATTATTACAATATTGCCAGAAATTATTAGGTTGAACCAAAATGAGGTGTCAACATTGGCCGTTTTACTGACCGGCTTTACAGGATTTATGCTTTTGTATCGTATTAGTGTACCATTTAACCATTTAAGAAGAATATTATTTGTAACATTAATTTGCTTATTTATTTTCGGTGTGGTTATTTTGAGAGATTTATTCTCATTAACATTATTGACTCCGCATTTAATAATTTTAGCCTTAATTTTGCTAATGATTGCAGTTATGTTATTTAATATGTTCAGTGGAATATGTGACAAATTAACAAAAAAGGTTAAGGTATAACCCCTCTTTTTACATTGAACTTTAGTTAGGAGAATAACTAAAGTTTTTTTGTGACTTTTTGGTATTGAAAATATTGACATAGGGGGGGGGGGGGGGGTTGGAATATAAATAAAAAAAAAATAAAAAAAAAAAAAAAAAAAAGAAAAAAAAAAAAAAAAAGAGAAGAAAAAAAAAAAAATAAAAAGAAAGATAATACAATTGAATTGTAACGAGATATCCGATATAATATAAATATAAATCTAAAGTAGGTGCTGTATGAGAAGAGAAGCAAGAAAAAGAAATAAAATAATAATAGGATTAA
>CALVRM010000025.1 GCA_944358695.1 uncultured Bacilli bacterium
TATTTTACAGGTATTTTACGAAAATTTCAGCAAAATTATCAATATTTTTATTTCCTTTATCTTCTATAACCCTGATAAACAAACGTTGTCAATACTTATATCTCTTTTTTTCATGTTTTTATCCTGAATAATTTCTTATAAGCCTTTTTTTTTATAAAATTTTATTATATAATTAATATTAGGTGATAAAATGCAGAAGATAATAATATCAATAGTTGCCGTTTTAGGGATCTTCTTTCTAGTAGGTTGCGGCGGACCTAAAACTTATGATGAAATTAGTTATACGCAATTAAATGAAATGTTAGATGATAAGCAAGATTTTATTTTATTTATTGGCTCAGAAACATGTAGTGCTTGCTCTGCATATAAAGTAACAATTAATAAAATTGTTGAAAAATATGGAGTTGATATTAAGTATCTAGACATTTCAAAACTAAATGAGGAAGAAGATAGTGAATTTACCTCTAATTTTGCTTTTTCGGGAACTCCAACTACTATTTTTATAACTGACGGTGAAGAAAAAGACACTTATAATCGTATAAATGGAAACGAAAAATATAGCAAAACCATAGAAAAAATCAAAGAAAACGGTTATATAAAGGAGTAGATTATGAACGAACAATTTATGAACAATTCAATAAATCCCATCACAAATAACTTAGATCCAAGCATGTTTCCAATCATAACTAATTATTGTGAAAATTTAACAACCAAGACTTATGTTAGTAATCCAGCAATTGCCAGAGAAGACGAAATAAAAAAGACTATGCTTGTCTTATTAACTCCAGATAAATCTGCTTTGTTAATTGGTAAACCTGGTATTGGTAAAACTGCAATTGTCGAAGGCATTGCTTATAAAATCCAAAAGAATGAAGTTCCAAACGCTTTAATGGGCTATCAGATAGTTAAGGTGAACTCTTCTTCATTAATTGGAACAATGGTTGTAAACGGTAAAGAAGAAAGTGTCGTTAATTTATTAGTTGCCGAATTAAAAAGGGCGCCAAAGACAATTCTTTTTATTGACGAAGTTCATACTTTAATCGGTGGAAGAAGTGATGGACCTATGGACCTTGCTAATATTTTAAAACCAGCTTTAGATCGTGGTGATATTAAAGCTATTGGTGCGACCACCACTATCGAATATGAAACTTATATTGTTAAAGACCGAGCTTTTTTAAGACGATTTGATCGAATCGATGTTGCTGAACCAGATTTTGATGCCACCGTTCAGATCCTTTTAGGAACTATTCCTAAAATGGAATTTAAAACAGGTATAAAAATGTTACCTAATGGCTATATTACTAAGCTTTTAATGGAGTCAATTGTTGAAGCAACTTCAGAGTTTAAAAGAGTTTATGGACTTTCAGCAATGTATCCCGATGTTTCTTTATCTGTTTTATCAGGGGCTTTTTCGAATGCTTTATTTGAAAACCGTGAGATAGTGGGGATTTTAGATGTTTATATGGCCATTCGTAACAGTAAACGAATTTATCCAGATAGCAGAGTTAAAGAGTGTAAAGCCTTTAGAGAAAAATTTGGGCGTATTTGTGAAGAAGAAAATATTATATTACCAGATGTTAAACTTGAAGAGATTGATACAGGAAACGATTTATAAAAAAGTCATTTCCTTTTTTATAAAAGCGGTGGAAAAATCAAAGCAATTGTGTTAAAATGATACTAGAATGGAGGTTTTTAGTGTGGACAAAAAAATACCAACCAAAAACTATATAATTTTAGCAGTAATTGTTGTACTAACAATTTTAGCTGTTTTTTATGCTCGTAGTTGGTATAACACAACCAAGGAATATAATGCCAATAATTCAACAATGTTAAGTGTCATTAGCGAAATTAATAAAGATGAAATCAATAACTATACTTTAGAAAATCCAAAGTTTATTTTATATGCTTCATCAGGACAAAACGGAACCATTAAAAGTTTTGAAAAGGACTTTAAGAAATACATGGTTGATAATAACTTAGCTAACAATATGATATATATAAATACCGATTCACTAGATTTTGAAGCTTTTAGTAAACAATTAAAAGATTATGCTATCGATGATAATATTAAAAATCGGATCGACATTAACGAAAATGTTTCCCTGTTCATTTTTGAAAACGGCAAGTTAACTAACGTTATTATAAACGCTGAAAGATTGAGCATAAAACAGATCGATGTATTATTAAAAAAGTATGGGATGATAGAAAATGATTAATGTTGTTCTTTATGCACCAGAAATTCCTCAAAATACGGGGAATATAATGCGAACATGTGCGGCTACTGATACAAAGCTCCATTTAATAAAACCCTTGGGTTTTAGTTTAGATGAAAAGACAATTAAAAGAAGTGGAGCCAATTATATTGATAATTGTGATTATACTGTATATGAAAATTATGAAGATTTCTTAGCCAAAAACCCTGGCGAATATTATTTTTTAACTAGATACGGGAAAAAAACTCATTCATCCTTTGACTATTCAGATAAATCGAAGAACATTTACTTAATTTTTGGCCGAGAAAGTACTGGCATTCCTAAAGAGATTTTAAAAAATAATTTAGATACATGTTTAAGAATTCCGATGAATGAAAAAGTACGTGCTTTAAACCTTTCTAATTGTGTAGCTATTATGGTTTATGAAGCTTTAAGACAACAAGACTATAACCAGCTGCTTCGTGAAGAACCTTTTAAAGGGGCTAATTATTTAGAAGAATAAAAACTTGAAAAAATGAAAAAATAATGATATCATATAATAAGGAGGGGCAATATGAATGTGTTAACTAGTCCAACTTTTTGGATCATTATTGGGGCTATTATTTTAATTATGGCTTTAATCGGATATTTAGCAGAAGGAACTGATTTAGCTAATAAGGCATTAAGCAAAAAGCCTAAAGAAAACAAAGGTAAAGAAGAGCCAAAGACAACAGTAGAGGAAGTAGTGCCGATTGCCACAGCCGGTATAAGTCCATCGGCTATCCCTGGCCAGGAGCAATGGCAGACAAATCTAGATAATCAGTTTAATAATAGTGTTGTTGCTGCTGATGCACCAATTGAAGTCTTGAACGTAAAAGAAGAGCCAAGTGCTTGGTCGGACGATATTCCAAAAGTTGACGACAGGCAAGAAACTATTCACAATGTTCCAACCATTGATGACTGGTCGATGATGCCAACTAATAATCCCGAGGCAAGCACAGAGTTGCCAGAAATCCAATTAGATAATCCAAATAAAACTGAAGCAAACGAAGAAATGTTTCCAGATATAAAACCAGGCGATTTAGAACCATCACAATTGGTAGGAGAACCAGAAATTAATAATTCAGCTTCTTCTGACAGCGATATATGGAAAGCTTAAGTCAATCTAATGGCCATTATTCTAAGATAATGGTCTTTGTTTTTTATTAATGCAATAGATCAATTTTAAGTAAAAATATATGTTGTCTATATTATTAAAAAATCGAAAAATCATTTTAAATATATAAGTAAATATGTTATAATTGGTATAACTAAAAAATTGGAGGTAAATATGACAATAGATTCGTTCATCGAACTTTTAAAGAAAATCTTAGATATTCTCTTAGTTTGGGGATTATTGTATTTCGTTTTAAAAAGCTTACGTAAAAATGTGAAAATGATATTATTATTTAAAGGTGTTTTAATAATAGTGATTGTTAAAGTACTTTCAGATCTTTTAGATTTAGTAACGATTAGCTATCTAATTGATTATGTTATAGAATGGGCTCCACTCGCTCTTATTGTTGTTTTTCAGCCTGAGATCAGAGATGCCTTAGAACATTTAGGCCATACCAAACTTTTAGGGCGTCACAAAACTCTTTCATTAGGTGAAAAAGAAAAAACGGTTCATGAAATTGTAACTTCAGTTGATAATTTAAGAAGACAGAAAATGGGAGCTTTAATTGTTATTGAAAGAGACGATAGTTTAGCTACTTATATTAACAATGCTCAAAGAATATATGCTGAAGTAACCAGTCCATTATTAACTGCGGTATTTTTTGTTAATAACCCATTACATGACGGAGGAGTAATTATTCAAGGAGATCAAATTGCCTGTGCTAACGCAGTTTTTCCGACAAGCGATAGTCTTAACATTAGCAAGCGTTTAGGCACTAGACATCGTGCTGCCTTAGGAATTTCTGAACAAACAGATTGTCTAGCAATTGTTTTATCTGAAGAAACCGGTCGTATTTCTTTGGCAGTAGGTGGAATTTTATTGTATAATCTTTCAATAGACGAATTAAAAATTCGTTTACTAGAAGGACTTTCACCATCAAAAAAACTCTTTGTAGGTGATAAGGAAGAGGTGAATAGTCATGAAGAAAACTAAAAAGAAAAGCATTTTACAAAAATTTACCAGTTTTATTGATAAAAAAATCGTTGTACCTATTACCAAGGTAATTGTCACAATTGCTAAAGGCTTAGGGCGTTCAGAGAAAACTATTGAAACTTGGCTATCAAAACCCAATACATTGCTATTTGTTTCACTATTTATAGCCGTTTTAGTTTTTGTTATGATTGATCAGAAAATTATTGTTTTCACTAATCAAAGTGCTGAAGTTATAAAAGATCAACAAATTGAGACTACATATAACGAGGAAGCATATGTAGTTGAAGGTCTGCCAGAAAAAGTTGACATTACCCTTATGGGTAGTCGTTCTGATTTATTTATCGCCAAACAATCAACCTCTTCAAAAGTTACAGTTGATTTGTCTGGATTAAAACCTGGAACTCACAAAGTAAACATCGAATATAGCCAGCCTCTTAGTTCTATTAGTTATAGCGTTAATCCATCGATAGCAACAGTAAATATATACTCAAAAGTATCTGATACCAAAACTTTAACTACTGATATTTTAAATCAAGATAATTTAGACGATAAACTAGTTATTAGTAATATTACGCCTGAAGTTGATCAGGTAGTCATTAAAGGAACCGATGACAAAGATGCAGTTAATAGTTTAACTAAAGTGGCCAACGTTAAAGCTTTGGTTGATATCGACAATTTAGCCAAACAAGAAGAGGGCACAACGACACTTAAAGATGTCCCGTTAAAAGCTTATGACAAAGACGGAAATATTTTGGATATTGAAATTGTCCCATCTAAAATTAATGTTGAGTTAGATATTGATTCACCAAGTAAAGAAGTGCCAATTAAAGTGGTACCAAAAGGCGATATCGGCTTTGGAAAAGCAATAAGCAATATTGAAATGAGTCAGTCTAGTGTTACTGTGTATGGAAACAAGTCTGTTTTAGACGAGTTAGAATATATTCCGGTTGAAGTAGATGTTAGCGGCTTAAAAGAAGATCGTGAGTATAAACTAGATTTAACAAAACCAAAAGGTGTTAGAACAATGTCGATTAACAATGTAACCTTGAAATTTACTTTAGGAGCTTCAAGTGATAAAGATATTAGTAATGTTAATATTGACGTTCGTAACTTAGATGACAATTATAGTGTTCAAGGCTTAAGCGAAAATGATATTCAAGTTACGGTCAATGTAAAAGGAGTATCATCCGTTTTGAAGAACTTGGAATCAGAAGATATCATAGCTTATATTGATCTTAAAGATTATAAACCGGGCGAATATGAAATTCCGGTTGAAGTTGAGGGAACAGATTCAAGGGTTCAATATGTTTCTAAAACTAAAAAAGTTAAAATTAGAGTTGTTGAAAAATAAGGTTTATGGCCTTATTTTTTTAACTTAAAACGATTAATAAAAGTTAGTTGTAATTAATATTAGTATACCTTGTTTTAAAATTCACCAAAATTAAGAAAATATATTATTTTGTTAAAAAGACTTAAACCTTATATAGTTACTAAATGATTATATATGGATTAAGTTTAATACTTGACATTAACTTGTAAAAAGTCTAATATATTAAGTATAAAAGAATAGGAGGAAATTATGGAATTCATTAAAGAAATAAAGTCTACTTTATTTATTATCGCTGGTTTTTGTATTATCGCCGGATTAATTATGCTTTTGGCACCAGTTTTTGTTACCAATTCAATTTGTTATTTAATTGGTACATTATGTTTGATTTTAGGAGGTTTAGCTATTTACACCTACGTTGGTTCACAAGTTTATGGACCGCTTGCCTATGGTATATTGGTAATTGCAATTGTTTTAATTGTTTTAGGCGTATTCATTGTCTCAAATCCAACAGTTTTTGCTTCATTCATTCCAATGATTATGGGGATAATTTTAGCTATTGATGCTTTTGCTAAAATGCAATCAGCCTCTAGTTTAAAAAGGTATAATTACAATAAGTGGTGGGTTGTACTAGTGGCAGCATTTATTATATTTGCTTTAGCAATATTACTGATTTTTAACCCATTTGAGACTCTTATAATATTTATTAGAGTTTTAGGTTTCTTTTTAATTCTTGACGGTATTTCCAATGCTTTCACGGCATTAAGTTATTCAAAAATCGAAAAAAACATCAATTAAGATGTTTTTTTATGATAATAAAGCATATGTGTAATAAGCGATAAAGTATAAGATCATCAAGGCTCCTTCAATTTTGGTTATTTTTTTATCACTTTTTGCGAATATATATAGTACTAAAGAAGAAGCTAAAACAAAGAGCATATCAATTAAATTAAAACCAACAATCTCTAGGCCCCCAAAAATAGCAATTGGCAGTCCTAAAACAATACATATATTAAATATATTAGTGCCGATAATATTGCCAACAGCTATATCAAATTCACCTTTTTTAGCTGCCGATACAGTCATAACGAGTTCAGGCAAGCTTGTTCCGATAACAATTGTAAATAAAGTAATAATCTTTTGACTTATTCCAAAATTTTCGGCAATTGTGATAGCATTGTTAACAATTAAATCACTACTATATACAATAACGGCAATAGCGACAATTATTAGTATAATACTCATGCTTGTTCCATATTTTGTCTCGGAAATTTCCTCGCTATTATTTTTTGAACGAATTGCTTTGAATAAATATAAAATAAAAAGTGAAAACAAAATCATTAAAATAATCCCATCAGCTCTAGTTAAAACATCGGGAATTTGTGACACAAACATACTATCAGAAGTCAGCACAAAGAACCCCAAAGTAATAAGCACTAAAATAGGTAATTCCCTTTTTATCGTAACATGTTTAATCTGAATTGGATTAATAAAAGCTGCAATCCCTATTATTAAAAATACATTGACAATGCAGCTACCTACTACATTAGCTAATGCCATATTTCCATTGCCACTAGATACACTATTAAACGAAATAGCTATCTCTGGAGCACATGTTCCAAAAGCCACAATTGTTAAAGATATAAGCATTTTAGAAACGCCACATTTTAGAGCAATGCTGCTAGATGCATCAATCAAGACATCGCTGGCTTTAATAATAAGAAAGAAGCCGACTATTAATAATACATACTCCATAAAATACTCCTTTTCTGTATTTTATCATAGAAAATGTAAGCGATATTAATTTTTTTAATAATTTTCATTAAAAATGTAAACATAAAATCCCTGTTCCTTTTTGAATCAGGGATATTTATTATTTCGTTTCAATATGATTGAACAAAATACCAATATTAATTAAGCCAGTAATACCAACTAAGATATAAACAATCTTTGAAAAAACGCTTACGCCGAAAAGTGTTTCCACAAGGTTAAAATCAAATAAACCGATCAAACCCCAGTTAATGGCGCCGATAATTGTTATTACTAGACATACTTTTTGAAAAATTTCCATAAACTGCTCCTTCCCTTTTACTATTATCTTGAACTAAAAAACAAAAAATATTCATCATAATTTAAAAAACATCTCCATATACTTTAAATGAAATTGAATATGAGGTGAAAAAATGAAAAAGATTTGTTTAGTTTTATTTGCATGTTTATTATTAGTAGGGTGCGGTAATTATAGTAGTAAAGATGCAGCTAAAGATTTGGAGAAGAAAATCAATAATTTGAAAGGTTATAATCTTACAGGCCAGTTAGACATAACTAATAATGATGATGTGTATAAATATGATGTAGAAGCATCGTATGCGAAAGATGATAAATTTAGAGTATCATTAAAAAACCAAACTAACAATCACGAGCAAATTATTTTAAAAAACAGTGAAGGTGTTTATGTTATGACACACAAAAGTACACAACTTTTATAAAATATTAAGTTTGAGGTTATATCAATTAAAAAAGTATCTTATAAAACAAGGAATATGTGAAAAAGCATATTCTTTTTTAATGTTTTTAATT
>CALVRM010000026.1 GCA_944358695.1 uncultured Bacilli bacterium
TAAAGATGCTTCGGGCTCTTGCACCTTCAATTCGAGTAATTCGTACTGCTATGCTGGTACCATCGGTTTAAATGCTTATTCTGATGGTAGTGTCAGAGCTTATGATCCCACTACGATTGCTAGTTGCTCTGTCAACAGCAATGGCAATGCGGCTTGCGGTGAGTAGTTGCGGTAGTCCAGCAATTTCCAAGAGACTAAAGTTTATGAGTGTAAAATCCATATTTATAAGGCTTGGAAACAAGAATACTCCTTGTAGTTTATAGAAGTAATGTAAATTACAGAATATATGCAGTAAATGAGAGCTTAAACTAATAATAAATCATTATGAAATCTGCATTTTTTTATAAATACGCATTCGATAATTAGGGATGTGTATTTTTTTAATGTTTGGAAAATTCAAGATGATCAAAAATTGGTATTTTTGATTAAAATGGTTTTATTTGGTTTAAATAAAAATTGGTGTCAAAATTATTGGACAGTTAGTTTTTTGTTGTTAAATGTTAAAAATTTTGTCATAAATAGATTTATTTTGCGAAATATGGTAAAATTAATAACAGAGGTGAGTTTCGTGGGGGAAGAAGCAATTACGAGGATCTTTTTAATGATCATAACAACATTTTTATTTGTAGCTTTCGCAATGCCCTTTGTGAAAAAATTGGCTTTTCATATCGGCGCATTAGATATACCACGTTCTGAAGAAGGACATAGACATATTCATAAGAAAACAACACCTAAACTGGGTGGACTTGCTATGTTTTTTGGTTTTTTATTTAGTTATATGTTTTTTGGAGAACCAAGTGGTACTATGAATTCGATATTGATAGGGAGTTTTATAATTGTTTTAACAGGAATAATCGATGATATTCATTCTATTAAGGCTTCGGTTAAATTTGCTGGTCAGGTAATGGCAGCAGCTGTTATTACGTTTTATGGTGGAATATTATTGCAAGATATAAGTGCTTTTGGCTTTTATGTAGACTTTGGAATATTAGCGTACCCAATTACTATTTTCTTTATAGTGGCCTGTATTAACTGTGTTAATTTAATAGATGGATTAGATGGGTTATCCGGTGGGATAAGCGCTATTTACTTTTTAACGATTGGCATTATTGCGGCAATTATGGGAAGTATGGGTTTAGATGTTACATTAACATTTATAATGTTTGGAGCAGTTTTAGGATTTTTGGTTCATAATTTTCATCCAGCAACAATATTTGCTGGCGACTCTGGTTCAATGTTTATGGGCTTTATGATAGCCGTTATTTCCTTATTGGGCTTTAAAAATGTAACTTTAACTTCACTAATTATTCCACTTTTGATTTTGGCAATTCCTATATTAGATACGTTTTTTGCTATTTTAAGGAGAAAATTAAAAGGTGAAAGTATTTCAACACCAGATAAGTCTCATATTCATCATCAAATACTTAATATGCATTTTTCATACCGAGTATCTGTATTAATAATTTATGGCATTCAAGCTTTGTTTGCTATTGCCTCAATTGTATATGTTTTACAGGATAGAACCTTAGGATATATTATATATACTGTGTTGGTTATTATTGTAATGCTTTTGGTTTTGAAAACAGATGTCGTGTTTAATCATAAAGAATTTGAAAAAAAACTAAAAAAAGTATCTAGAAAGTAATTATGCTTCGTGCATAATTTTTTTTATTCCTTTCATAATATAAATGGTGATTCTATGGAAACAAATTGGATAGAGGTTGGAGATGTTGTAATAAGGGCGATAATTTCATTATTTACTTTATTTTTAGTTACTAAATTACTTGGTAAAAAGCAAGTATCACAACTTAGTTTATTTGACTATGTTATTGGCATTTCTATTGGTAATTTTGCTGCTGAGATGACAATTAATGTTGATTCACAGTATATGAATGGGACTGTGGCGGTTTTAGTATTTGGTTTAGTGGCTTATTCAGTTTCTTTAGTAACCATGAAAAGTATTCATTTACGTCGCTTTTTTATGGGAAGGCCTACCTTGTTGATTCAAGATGGAAAATTATTAATAAAAGGATTAAAAAAAGTTAAATTTGACGTTAATGACATGTTAGAGGAATGCCGTGGAAACGGATATTTTGATATTAGTCAAATTGCGTATGCAGTTATGGAGGCTAATGGAAAAATTAGCATTTTGCCTAAAAGTGAATATCAACAGCCTACCTTAAAAGATTTAAATATTAAAGGTCAAAGAGCTGGCTTATGTGCGAATGTTATTATTGATGGGAAATTAATGCAAGATGCGATGAATAATATGCATGTCGATAAGCAATGGATAATGCATGAATTAGAAGTTCAAGGTAAGAAAATCGAAAATGTACTCTTAGCAACTTTAGATAATAATCAGAAAATGTTGGTTTACGAAAAAAATGTCAACCAAGAGGTGGTAGATGTTTTAGAATAGACAATAATGTTGTTTGTTTGTTATACTAAGTATCGGTGATAATTATGGCAAGACATTTTTGTGCTTCGGCGTTTGTAATTAATCCAAAAAATAAGAAAATATTATTAGTTAAACATCATTTGTTTGATAAATGGGTGCAACCTGGAGGACATATTGAGGATAATGAAACACCAGAAGAAACTGCAATGCGTGAAGTGTTTGAAGAAACGGGAATTCGAATCAAGCTTTTAGGCGATCATTTTCCAAGAGAGGATGATTTGATTAGGCCTTTGGGAATTCAGTGTAATCGTAAAGATAATGGCGATAAACATTTTGATATTATTTATGCGGCGGTTCCTAACAATGGTGATGCTGAATTAGTAGTAAGTGGTGAAAGTACAGGTATTGGTTGGTTTTCCCGTAAAGAATTAGAAAATTTGTCAATATTTCCTGATGTTAAAATTACAATGGATTATATTTTAAAAAATTATTTCGGAAATTAAAAAAGTACTTCGAATATGAATTATTTTGGGATTTCATATTTGAGGTACTTTTTTAACGAATGATTCCTAAAAAAACAAGGGTAAGAAATACAAGGTAAAAAATTCCACAACTTAATAACATTTTAACAGTTATGTAGCCTTTCAGTTTTAATTTAAGAAGTAATAAACTAGCTGATGTAATGGCGATAAGGGCTGATAATATGGTACTAAAATTAGTTAAAGACCAATTAGTAAGTAAAATTCCAATTCCTGGTAAAATAGAGGCTTGAAACATCATCGCTCCGGTTATGTTTCCTAACGCTAAGGTATCTTTTTCTTTTGAAATCCAAATGATACTATTAAATTTTTCTGGAAGTTCAGTAGCTATTGGCGTTATTATAATAGCTAGGACAAAGGCTGGAATGTGTAGAAGTATTGAGATATTAGTTACGGCATCTACAAATTTTTCGGCGCTAATGATAATTAATGTTAAAGCAAAAAGGGCTTGGATAATAACTAAGATAATGATGTTTTTGTGTTTCATTATCTTTTTTTCGTGGAAGGAGAAGTATAGATCTGGCAACTTGTGATTTTCTTCCCGAGGCTCTTTAACTAATTTTAGAATGTATATAAAATAGCTTAGAAAAAGAATAAATGCAAAGAAGACTTTAAGATTTTTAAAGTTTTCTGGTAGTAGCCCACAGCTAAGAGCAATAATAAAAGCGAAAATGAAAAACTTTAAATCATGTGATATATTCTCTGTGTTAACCATTACTTTGTCATGATGCTTTCTTTTTTTCTTGAAAACAATGACGGCACATCCGGTTACGAACATAGTTAAAGTGGACAACATTAAAGGAGCACCCAGTATAGAGCCTATTCCAATTTCATTTGCGTGAACGTTATCGCCAGATAGTAAAGCAATTATTGGAATTAAAGTTTCTGGTAAAGCTGTTCCGATGGCTGCTAAAACCGATCCAACTGCTCCTTCTGATAATTTTAAAAGTTTTCCTAGCCATTCAATAGCGTTTACGAATAATTCAGCAGCTATTAAAATAATTATTAAACTGGTAAATAATATAATAAATTCCATAATCATCACCTTTATCGTATATTTTGATTTTAATTTTCAGTCAATAAATTTTTTATTTTTGAACTTCTGTTTAGTACTTTAATTATGTCTTTTTCAACCTTACTATATTATTATACAAAAAAATGTGCTGAAATCCTAGTTAATATAAAAAAATGTAATGTTGTAAGTTGCCATTTTTCCAATAAATATATTTGTCAATAGTTCGAAAGAACGCTAGTGAAGATTTTCTAAAAGATCAGGTAGCTTTGCTCCGAGATAGCTGATTAATTTTAATAGTAATGGAGGCATGAACATTTTTGGCTTTGGCATTTTTATTATATTGAGTATACTAAAAGAATGATTTAAATCGACTAATACATTGATGAGGATTGTGTTTTTAATTATTATATTCTTGTTGTACTTTACTTTTATTTACAATTTATTTGAGACGTGATATAATTATTCCTAGTGCCGGAGAGAGGTTAGTTTGAAAAATAAAAATGTTTTTCGTAACGAGTTGTGTTGGAGTGATACAGTCACGAACGAAATGGAGGTTTTTATGAAAAAAAGAAATATAGCAATTATTGCTCACGTGGATCATGGGAAAACGACTCTAGTTGATAAATTATTACAGATGTCGGGAACTTTTAGAGAGAATGAAGAAATTGTTAATTGTGTAATGGATTCTAATGCAATTGAAAGGGAACGCGGGATTACTATTTTAGCGAAAACAACTGCTATTGACTATAAAGGATATCGTATAAATATTTTAGACACCCCTGGTCATGCTGATTTTGGCGGAGAAGTTGAGCGAATTATGAACATGGTTGATGGTGTATTATTAGTTGTTGATTCATATGAAGGAACAATGCCACAAACGCGTTTTGTTCTTAAGAAAGCTTTGGATGCTGGAGTAACCCCTATTGTTGTCGTTAATAAAGTTGATAAAGATTCAGCGCGTCCTAAAGAAGTAGTCGATGAAGTTTTGGACTTGTTTATTGAACTTGGGGCAAGTATTGAACAACTAGATTTTCCAGTAATTTACGCTTCTGGGTTAGCTGGAACTTCTTCTTTGGATCCAGATGTAAATACTCAAAAACCAACGATGGATCCAATTTTAGATGCTGTTGTCAAATATATCCCTGAACCAGATGTTGATCCTAATGGTTCGTTACAATTTCAGCCAGCACTATTAGATTATAACGATTTTGTTGGTCGTATTGGCATAGGTTTAGTGAAACGTGGTACTTTAAAACTAAATAGTACAGTATCTTGTGTGAGGCTAAATGGAAGTATTAAACAGTTTAGAATTCAGAAAATATTTGGGTATCTAGGCTTACAGAAGTTAGAAATTACTGAAGCACATGCTGGAGATATTGTTGCGATTGCCGGGCTTCCAGATATTTCAGTTGGTGAAACAGTTTGTGAAGTTGGTAAAGAAGATGCTTTGCCACATTTACGGATTGACGAACCTACTTTACAAATGACGTTCGGTGTCAATACTAGTCCGTTCAGTGGACGTGAAGGGAAATTTTTAACGGCTCGTAAAATTGAGGAAAGGTTAATGAAAGAAACGGAAAGGGATGTTTCTTTAAAATTTAAACAAATTGACTCAGAGTCGTGGATGGTTTCTGGGCGAGGAGAGTTGCATTTATCAATTTTGATTGAAAATATGCGACGTGAAGGTTACGAACTTCAAGTATCTAAACCCAAAATTATTACTAAGGAGATTAACGGTACTATTTGTGAACCGTTTGAGGATGTTCAAATAGATGTTCCAGAAGAATATGTTGGTAATATTATTGAATTGTTGGGCACTCGCGGTGGAACAATGGAAAATATGGAAAATCGTGAAAGACAAGTCCGTTTGAATTATACTATTCCTTCGCGTGGCTTAATTGGTTTTATGACAGAATTTATGACTTTAACTAAAGGTTATGGGATTATTAATCATACTTTTAAGGAGTATTTACCTATGGTATCAACGACTGTTGGCCAAAGAAAAAATGGTGTGCTTGTTTCAATGGAAAATGGGAAAGCTACGGCGTATTCTTTAGGAGCGTTGGAAGACCGTGGTGTTATGTTTATTGAGCCTGGGACCGAGGTATATGAGGGAATGATTGTTGGTGAAAATAATCACGACAATGATTTAGCTGTTAATGTTGTTAAGGGGAAGAATTTAACTAATACTCGTTCAGCTGGTAAGGATAACACGGTTGTATTAAAACGTCCTCGTGAGATGAGTTTAGAAGTTTGTTTAGATTATATTAATGAGGATGAATTAGTAGAAGTTACTCCAGTTAGCTATCGTTTACGAAAGAAAATATTGAATGCTAACGAACGAAAAAAATATGAAAACAAGAAAAAATAGCTATTGAGTAATTTTCTATAATACGGAGAAAGGACTAGAACAAAATTTAAAAAGTTCGGATTAATAATTGATACGAAAAATAATTAAAACAAAATAAAAAGGATTTATGTTGGGAAAATAAATCCTTTTTAATAATATTTTATTTTAAGTTACGTATTTTCTTTTGCTTGATATGTTGTATCAAATTTTACTACTCCTTTTTTATCGTAGGTTGGAATGATAGATATTTCATAGTTATAAATATTTTTAAATGATATTCTTATATCAGGAGTATTATAATTGATACTTTTTCTAATAACAATAGTCCCTGGATTGATATCTTCTTTATGATATAACAAATCAACATCTTGGTATTCGTCGTCGTTTAATTCAATCGCATTAATTTTGAAATTTTTTATTTGCTTTTTTAATTCGATAATAATAAAATTAGAGGTTTTATCTAGAAGAATATTAATATTATCATTAATTAGTTCTTGATTTTTTTCATATGAAATGTTATAAAAATTGGCATCATTATATTTAGATTCTAACTTTTTTAAATAAGGACCTATTTTATTATTTTTGATATATTTATCTTCATAACCTAAGTAATTATCTGAAACAGTATAATAATAGATGTTTTTAGAGGTTTTTATTGTTAATTTGTTGTCTAGTTTTTTAATGTTTTTATTGGTGGTAAAAGTAGTATCTAATAGGTTAGTTATTTTTTCATAATCTTCTTTTAAAATAGTTGTGTCGTTGTATTTTATTTCAGTTATCTTTCCTTCAATTTCTACTTTGCTAGTGCATCCGGTTAGAATAAAAATAATAGCTAGACAGGTTAGGACCTTTTTCATAGTAATCACCCATTTTTATTATGTTTAAAAGCATAGAAAAAATACTTGTGTAAGTATTTTATTTTTGAATTTTATTTTTTAAATAATAATTTCGTAGTTCTTTAAAACGTTGATAATGAACAATTTCTCTTTCTCGTAAAAAAGATAGTGGCGCTAATAAATCTGGATCATCTGTTAAGTCCATTAAATGTTCATAAGTAGCGCGGGCACGTTGTTCGGCTCCCATGTTACTTTCAAGATCGGCAATGTAGTCACCAGAAACCTTGATATAAGTCATATTAAATGGATTTCCAAATGCATCTGATGGAAACAGATCTTTACCAAATTGGGCATATTGTTCACCTAGTCCAGCGGCTTTTAATTCTTCAGTTGTTGCCCCTTGCATTAGTTGATATATCATGGTTGAAATAATTTCAACGTGAGCCAATTCTTCAGTTCCAATATCGGTTAGTAGGGCTTTCCCACGATCGTCAGGCATTATATATCTTTGATCTAGATATTGCCAAGCAGCAGCTAATTCACCGGCTGGACCACCGTATTGTGTTAGAATATATTTTGCCATTTTTAAGTCTTTTTTCTTAATGTTAACTGGATATTGTAATTTTTTTTCATATTTCCACATGCTTAAAATTCCTCCTTATTTGTTTTCCCATGGCCATGGAGAGTCATTCCAGGCCCATGGGTATGTTGTACTTGCGTCCACAAATAATGGACCATATTTTTTCTCATACTCTGCCATGATTTTATTTGCTTGTGTTGTGTACTCTTTGAATAATTGAATCATACTTCTATCGTTGGGATTGTTATCTAAATATAGATTTAAATCATGTGCAGCAAAGCTATAAGCATCAATATACGTTAACATTTCTGCTTGTTCATTCATAGGTTCAATATCAAATGGTTTAGTGACTTTATAGGTGTTATATAAATCGGGAAACATATTACCACGAATAAATCCCCCATAAACGTCATATATATTATTTGGGTCTACTTGTTGGTTATAATTACATTTATTAAAATTCATATTGTCTCCAGCTTGGGCCGATAATTTTTTCATTAACTTAGAATCTTTTGTTAAATTATCTTGTTTTTTGTTTGTCACGTACATTTGGTTTTGTGGCATTTGTGTAGCTGGCATTTGACTAAGCGTTATTTGATCATTTTGAAATTGGTTTTGACTAGGCATACTTTGCATTTGATTTAAGTAGGCAAAATCATTTGGCATAAAATAATTCATATTTGAATAGTTATTCATCTAATTACCCTCCTCAATTTTATGTTATGAAATTTTGGATAATGTGAATGGGTTATTAACTAAATTTTACATTTATATGGGAAATTATAATAAAAGCCTTGTAAAAAAATGAAATAACTGATAAAATATTATCTGTTGCATGGCGTTGTTGGTGAAGTGGTTAACACATCGGATTGTGGTTCCGACATGCGTGGGTTCGATCCCCACACAGCGCCCCAGAATGGAAAAAAGTCGAAAGACTTCAAGATAGAAATCGATTCTTATGAGTCGATTTTTTTGTTTGTTAGAAAGGAACTGGTAATATTTGGTAATTAAACAAAAATTAGAGATTAGTAAAGAATTACAAAGAAAAATAAACAACCTAGGTAAGTTTAATGGTCAGAAACTAAAATTAGTGGAAGGTAGTATTATCACTGTACCTAAAACCAATATCGCTTACATTGAGCCTTATAAGTTGGAAATAGATGGTGATACATATCTAATCTTTGGTGAGAATGAGATTATGTATATTAGTAAAAATAACATCACAAATAAAATATCATTACAAGAACTAGAAGAAGTAATTAGAAATGTCAAAAACTGAAAAGGAACGAAAATGTTCAAAAATGGACGAAAAAGGACGTTTTTGTTCTTGAAAAGGGCGTTTGAACTTAAGATAATGGTATTATAGAAAAATTTTTACCAAAGCAAGAGAAGGAGGAATGATTATAGATAATAAAATTGCTGGGGTATATTTAAGAGTTAGTACCGAGGATCAAGCTCGGGAAGGCTTTAGCTTAAGTGAACAAAAAGAAAGACTCGAAGCCATGTGCAAATTTAAAGGCTATCAAATTTATAAGTTTTATGAAGATGCTGGAATTAGTGCTAAAAATATGAAAGATAGACCGGCTTTCAATGAATTATTAGAAGATATCAAAAGTAAGAAAGTAAATACCATTGTTGCTTTAAAACTAGATAAAGTAACAAGAAGTATTTATGATTGGAAATTCATTATGAAATTTCTGGAAGAAAATGAAGCATATATTGATTGTGCGAACGATGAAGTAAATACTACGACTGCCAATGGAAAAATGATATTAAGACTTTTAATGAGTGTTAGTCAAAATGAAATTGAAAGAACAAGTGAGAGAACCAAAATGGGATTAGTAGGAGCGATTAAAGAAGGACATATTCCCATGAAAAATTTAACTGGCTATAAACGAGTAAATAAGAAACTAGTGCCAGATGAAGAAACTAAAGATGTAGTAATAGATATTTTCAATAAATACTTATCAGATTGGTCATTACAAAAGATTATGAATGATTTAAATAAACGAAAAGCTTTAAATAAGAAATGGCTTTATTCCAACGTGGAAAACATCATTAACAATAGAATATACTGTGGTGATTTTGTTTATCATAAAGGTAAAAAAGATGAACATATTTATGAAAATGTAGTAGAAGGAATTATTAGTAGAGAAACATGGCTTGATTGTCAAAATCAAAAGGGAAAGAATTCTAGAAATTATACAAGAACAATCTACTACTTATTTCTACAGAAATTATATTGTCCTAAATGTCATACCCTAATGGCAGGAAGAAGTCCAGGTGGCAATAAAAAATATGATTATGTTTATTACAGGTGTCATAAGTGCCACACTTATGTAAATGAAAGAGAGATTATCAAACAACTAAAAGAAATCATCTATGAATTAGTAGAATATGATTTTCTAGTTCATGGAATCTATGCACTAATTATCTTTGGAGCAAATCACAAAGAACAAACAATAACAGAAATAGAATCTTTAAAAAGACAAAGAAATAGATTAAAAGATGCTTATAAAACAAGTATAATCACTTTAGAAGAATTTACAGAAGAAATCAAAAATATTGATGATAGACTACAAGAGTTAGAAAATAATT
>CALVRM010000027.1 GCA_944358695.1 uncultured Bacilli bacterium
ACTTGGATTTGTTTGTCCTTCGTAATCTCTATATAAGACTGTTACATATACATATCCTTTATTTAATTCATTACTATCTCCAGCTTTATTTAATATATCATTCGTTGTTATCATTCTTGAGGTATCGGTTATATCTTGATTATTTTGATCTTTATTTAAATAAAATACTATATCACTATTATTACTCGTTGGTTCCGTTATACTTGAAAGCACGGCATTTAAACTCCCTTTATTCGTTACTTCTATTTTATATATTGCATAGTCCCCTGGACTTGTTAAGTTTGTATTAAAGGTTGCTGTTAATCCATTAGTATTATCATAGGTTGGACTTCCTGGATTATCTGTTACTCCACTACTTTTTTTTAATACTTCAATATTTGTTATTTCAACATTCCAGCTACTTGTTATATTACTTGTTCCTTTTATATTTAAGACACTACTAAAGGCGGCATATCCTACTACCATTAATAATACTATGGCACATAAGCCTCCTATTATTATATTTCTTTGGCGACTTGTCATTCTATTCATTCTCTCACTCCTTACTTCTATTGTGTTTACTTTTCCTTTATTTTATTCATTTTTATTATATCGGATTATTCCTTATATTTCAATTCTTTTCCTCCCTTATTTTGTCTTGATTTACTATTTTTACTTCATTATACTCCCTATGACAATATTTTTGGGTATCAAAATATAAAGGTTTACACTAACAAATTTTGCAGAAAAAAATGCAGTTTCTATTGAAATTGCACTTTTACTTTTTATTTAACATTTTTAATATGGCATCTTAACTTTAGTCAGTATCATTTTATGATCACTAACTTCCGTATCTTTGAGCTCAGCACTAGTTACTTCCCAAGACTCAGGGACAAACATGTGATCAACTATTCTTTCACGGCCAAAAAATTTAATCGTTCCCCCACGTATTTCCAAATGCTTTAATCCATACTCTTTCATTTCATCTTTAAAATCTTCAAAATATTTAATATTTCCAAATTTAGTTTTCCCTCCGTCTGCCAAATATTCTAAAGTATTAAAATCCCCAGTAATTATCCTTGGTCTATGTTTTCTCAAATCTTCTTTTAAAATAGAAGATAATACTTCTAATTGCCGTTTCCTCGTATAGCTTAATATATTATCCAAATGCAAATTGATAATTTCCAAACCAGATTCTGTAATTACCGAAGTCATAATTCTAGGGCACCAAGAATAAAAAAATCTACTACCTACTATATCAGGTGTATCAGACAACCATTTAGTTTTTACAGAAACTTTTGGTAACTTAGTAATCACCGCACATAGTTCATTACCCCTTTGCTGACTATTACCACATCTAGCTAAGCCATTAAAAGAATAATTATCAAGTTCTTTTCTTAAAACATCACGGTATTCCATAGTCATCTCTTGAGCACAAAAAACATCAATATCATTTTCTCTAATTATTTGCGCTAAATGATGGGGCAGTTCTACATTCAATTTTCTATAATTATTATGAACATTTAAACTAGCAATCGTTAAATTTTCCATTTATTTTCACCTCTATTATATTTTATCCTATAATTAAATAATAAAAAAGTCAAAAAAAGGTTTTAAACCACTTAAAACCATTACGCCTTATTAATCGAACCTAATAGATTATTTATTCGAATAACTTCATTTTTTATCGCTTGCTCTCCGGATTTAATAATTTTTCTAGGATCATATACATCAGCATTAGAATCTAAATATTCGCGAACCGCCTTAGCCCAAACCATTTGTAACGCTGTATTAATATTAACTTTATAAATACCATTATTAACAAGCTCTAAAAACTCTTCGTCAGAAACTCCTGAACCCCCATGTAAAACTAAAGGTACATTAGTAAGTTTACTTATTTCACGTGCTGCTTTTAAATCAATCTGAATATTGCTATTATATAATCCATGTACATTACCTAAAGCTGGGGCTAAACAATCAACTCCAGTTTCTCTTACGAATCTATCACAATCACCAACTTCAGCACGCTTTCCTATCTTATTATTTTCACCTACTTGCCCAACTTCTGCTTCCACAGTTACATTTTGTAAATGAGCATAATCAACAACTTCTTTAGTTAAAGCAATATTTTGTGATAATGGCAAATCTGAACCATCAAACATTACCGAAGTAAATCCAGCATCAATGGCTTTTTTACATACTAAAAAGCTTCTTCCATGATCTAAATGTAAGGCAACTGGAATATCAATAGCAAGCTCTTCGATCAAATCGTTAACCATATCAACCACTAATTTAAAGCCACCCATATATTTAACAGCGCCTTCGGATACTTCTAAAATTAATGGTGCCCGGCTATCCATAGAAGCTTCTAAAATAAATCGTGTCCATTCCAAATTATTAATATTATAAGCTGCTACTGCATAACCACCAGTTTTGGCATTATTTAAAAGCATTTTCAATGATTCCATATTATCACCCATGATAATTGTATCTTTTAAACAATTAAAATGCAATTATAATTGATAAAACCTTTACACTTACATAACGTAAACTAGTCCAATTATTATCAAAACTATGCCACCAAAAATCGTCGAAATTTTTCCGACCGATTTTTTAATTTTATTACCTAATAGCAAGCCTATAAAAGTAAAAAAAGAACTACATATTGCAAAAATCAAAGCCGAAAATAAATAATTTTCACTAATACTCGTCAGCGTTAGCCCTACTGAAAAGCTATCCAAACTTACAGCAAAGGCAAATAAGAAAAGCTCAATCGTTTTCATTACTTTTAACTCTTCTTGCTGTTTAAAGCTCTCATATATCATTTGAATTCCAATCAACGATAAAACAACGCAGACAATTAAATTAGGATTTATTTTGAAAAAATTTAAAATTGCCCCGCCAATATTCATCCCAATAATTGGCATAAAAAAGTGAAATACTCCAACAATAATAGATAATAAATAAATTTGCTTTCGAGGAATTCCTAAAGTACCATAGGCTAAAGATAAAGAAAAAGCATCCATACTCAAACTTACTGCAATTGTCAGCACCAGTAATAATTCCATATTAGCCTCCTATAAAATTTTATTAATAGAAGGCTTTAATATACCTATAAATATTTTTCGATTAATTCTTTAACAATTGATTTATATTCAACATCAGTATTTTCTTCGGCTTCAATCAAACATAATGGTGGAAACAAAACGCACCACCAATTATCCCCCTTACCTTCTCCTAAGGTAACTAATAGAGATTCATAATAACCTTCTTCATATTTCACCCCTTTATATTCCTTTTCAGGAAAGTAATTAAAACCAAAATTCACCTGGTAGTTTTTATCATAATTTTGGCGTTTCAAAACATCCCCAACTTCGTCTTTAACAGATTGCAAATTTTCTTCAATAATCGTTTTTGCTTCTTCACTACTTTTAACACCTTTTAACAAATTATACATTTTTATTTCCAGTCTATCGCGCACTTTTCTCTTAACTGCCTGATCAGTATCAGAATTACTATTAGGCACAACTCTAATTCTAATTGCATCCTCTGGTATTTCTATTTTTTGAGCCATAACATTAGAAATAAAACAATAAAATAATCCAATACAAATAAGTGCGATAATTGTCTTTTTCATAAAAAATCCACCCTTCTATTTAATAGTGGGCAGATAATTTATTTTTTATTCATTTATGATAATTTTCATTATTATTTATTTTAAAAGACCGATATATTTGTTTTAATAAAATTACTCTAAACATTTGATGCGGAAAAGTCATTTTAGAAAAAGATAAAGCATAATTACTACGTTTTTTAACATTTTCATGCAAGCCATAAGAACCACCAATTACGAAAGTTAAATTAGAATTAAAACTCATTGTTTTAGTAAGAAAATGAGAAAATTCTAAAGAATTCATATTTTTACCATCAATTTCAAGTGTAATAACAAAATCTTGATCACTTATTTTTTTTAAAATACGTTCGCTCTCTTTTTCTAAAGCTTTTTCTATTAAAGGTTCA
Source organism: uncultured Bacilli bacterium (assembly GCA_944358695.1). Lineage (GTDB taxonomy): Bacteria > Bacillota_I > Bacilli_A > RF39 > UBA660 > Coprosoma. Next base: position 4,000 of record CALVRM010000027.1, read on the forward strand.
TCAGCTACCTCGATTATTTCTAATTTAACATATTTGGATAATCTTTTACTATATTCTAAAATAGCTTCGCGAAAAAATGACTCTTTTATTTTTCCAACACTGACAATTTTAATCATATAGTTATAACTTCCGTTCTATCTTTTTGCTTCGCAACAATAACCTTTGGTGGCTTTTTATTACATTTTTCATAAGTGTTATAGAAAGCTTCTAAAGCCTTGTCTGGATTATTATTATGCTCACTCAAGTGAGCCAAAACAACTTGTTTAGTTTTTTCTGAAGTAAATTGTGTTAAATAATATGCACAATCTTTATTTGATAAATGACCTTTATCTCCTAAAATACGTTGTTTTAAATGATAAGGGTATTTCCCATTCATTAACATTTCGATATCATGATTACTTTCTAAAATATAAACATCATGATTTTTAAGTTTATTATAATTGCGAATATTAATATATCCTGTATCGGTCATATACATAAGCGATTTGCCATTAGCAGTAAATACATATCCATTTGAATCCGCCGCATCATGTGAAGTTTTGACTAGTTTAATTACTAAATCTTCAATTTCCATATCCCCATCAATATAACAAACATTATCAATAATCATTTGCAATTCATCATCCATTTTTTCAGTTAAATAAACGGTTGGTGCATATTTTTTCAAGAAAACGCGTAGTCCGTTGATGTGATCTGAATGAGTATGTGTTAAAAATATTCTCTCTATTGAACTAGGATCTACCCCTATATCTTTAAGAGCATTTTCAATATAGGCAGTACTCATTCCTACATCAATCAAAGACCTTGTTTTTTCAGTTTCCACATATGTACAGTTTCCTTTGCTTCCACTTGCTAGTACACAAATTCGCATTACCTATAACCCCCAGGATATAATACTGAAGGATTAACATGACAATATTGACACCCTTTCCAAACTTCATAATGAACATGAGGCCCGGTTGCCGCTCCTGTCATACCTACATAACCTATTACTTGGCCTTTAGCTACCGTTTGACCAACTTTGGCAGCAATTTTAGACATATGGCCATATAAAGTCAAATAGCCATTGTTATGATTGATAACCACATAATTACCATAACTATAATGGTACTCAGCTGTTACCACCTTCCCATTGTTAGTAGCATAAACTTTTGATCCGTATCCTGTTCCAGAGATATCTAATCCTGAATGCAACTCACGTGATCCATTAATAGGACTAGTACGATAAACATAACCACTACTTAAAGTCCAACCACTATCCGTTGGCCAGCCCCAGTTAGTTAAACTACCCACATCTGGCACATATTTACTACCTTTTAAAACTATTTTATTAACTGGCGATTTTAAAACTTGTTTCCCTTTTGGATCAACATAAACAATTTCTCCATTGATTTGTTTTACTTTTTGTGAAACACGATCTAGCCCATTTTCACCTTCTTGAATAACCTTGTCATTACCAATGATAGCTGAGCTATCATACTTTTCTTCTGTTTTATAATTGCTTGGCGTATCTTTAACTACATAAGATTCTTCAACAATACTTATCTGAGGATTAGTTTCTGCTATTTTTAACTTCTGTCCCGGATAAAGTAAATTTTTTTCACTAGTTAAACTATCGTTTGATAAAAGCAATTCTTCGGGACTTACTTTATTATTAAAGGCTACTGTTTCAATCGTGTCACCCGCTTTAACGGTATATTCACTTTCTTTTGCCGCCGTGCCATATAATAAACTTTTAGTTAAATCATCGCTATCAATATAAATTTTTTCTTCCACAGGAATTTTAGCTTCCTTCACCGTTATATCCTCTTCAACATAAACATTTTCAATGTTTTCACCAGTTGATTCAATTTTATCCTGCGTTTCATTTTTATAAGCCTCATATTTATCTTTACCAACAAATGTATAAATTAATGTATTAACGGCATCTTTAAAAACTTTAGTATCTAAAACATAAAACTTTGTCGTTTTTAAGCGTTCAGTACTATCATCTTTATCATCAGCTTTTTTCTTAATGGTCATTTCATATCCTTTAACTGTAAAAGGAGCTTCCTTTTTTATTTTCTTATAAACGTCTTTTACAGAATCAACTTTACCATCATATGTTGTAATTTTTCTTATTTGCAAGCCGTTTGGAGCATAAACTTTATCAACTTTATACTTGTTTTTATAATATTTTCCATTTTCATCAATATAATTTTCTAATTCTGTTTTCGATTTCACTGTGCCTAAAATATCATCATCCATATAAACTTGATAATAATAATTAGGTTCAGCTGATTTTTTATACCCAAAACCCAAAACACAAACAGCCGAAAGCAAAATTGCCATAACAACCCATATCGATAATTTTTTCACTATAACACCTACTCTTCTTCTGTTTTTTCCATGTTAAAGAAAGAAAACATATTTCTTTTAAATACTAAATTAATCGTACTAGTTGGTCCATTACGGTGTTTTTGAATAATAAATTCACTTTTACTAGTAAATTCGTCAATCGCACTTTCCTTATTATAGTAATCATCGCGATATAAAAAAGCAACTATATCCGCATCTTGTTCAATTGAACCCGATTCTCTTAAATCTGAAAGAAGTGGCCTTTTATCTTCACGCCCTTCAACACTACGCGATAATTGAGCTAAAGCAATTACTGGTATATTAAGCTCCATTGCCATTGTTTTTAAAGATCGTGAGATTTCAGAAACTTCTTGTTGTCTTTGTCCAGCGTATTTAGCAGAACCATTGATCAATTGCAAATAGTCGATAATAACAACATCTAATCCATCACTAGAATTGGCTAATCTACGACATTTAGCTCTAATCTCACTAACTGTTTGCCCTGGTGTATCATCCATAAACATTTTTGTATCAGCCAAACGACTAATTGCTTCATTAACTCGTTTCCAGTCTTGATGCTCTAATCTACCAGTTAACAATTTGGAAATTTCAATTTGCCCAACTGACGATAACATTCTGTTAACTAGCTGTTCAGCACTCATTTCCATATTAAACATCGCAACACTTTTATGAGCATTAACCGCCATATTAACTGCCAAGTTTACCGCAAACGCCGTTTTTCCCATCGCTGGACGAGCAGCTATAATAATTAACTCATTTTCGTGTAAACCTTTTGTTACCTTATCCAAATCATAGAAACCCGTTGGAATTCCTGTAATTTCGCCTTTTTTCTTTGAAAGTTCCTCTAAATCAGATTGCGCTTTAAATAATACATCTTGAATCGGTCGAAACTCTGAACCCTTTCGATTTCGAACAACATTTCCAATTTTCTTTTCGGCACTATCTAAAATATCCCCAATATTATCAGTAGAAGCAAAGCCATCACTAACTATCGTTGTTGCAGCTTCAATTAAACTTCTTTTTAAATAAGCCTCTTCGACAATTTTTACATATTGACTTACATTAGCTGCAGTTGGGACACAAGTAACAATCTCTGTTAAATATTCAACACCACCAACAGATTTTAAAAGTTTTCGATTGTCAAGTTCAGCTGTTACCGTCGTAATGTCAACTGGTGACCCCTTTTCAGCCAAATATTTAATTGCATCAAAAATTTTGGAATGAGAATCTAGATAAAATTCTTCACTACTTATTTCTTCTAATACTTGTTGTAAAGCATATTTGCTTAAAAATACTGAACCCAAAACTGCCTGTTCAGCATCAGTATTATGGGGCATTATTCTATCATTCATAATATCACCTTATTTTTCTAAATGAACTTTTAAATTACAAACAACATCTTTATGCAAGTTAATTTCCACTTTAGTTGTCCCTAATGTATTAATCGGCGTTTCGATATTTATCTTTCTTTTATCAACATCAATACCGTTCTTTTTTAATTCTAAAACTATTTGTTTAGTACTAATTGATCCAAACACTTGGTCATCTTTACCAGTTTTAACTTTAAAATTAAGCGTTAATTTTTCAATTTTATTTTTAAGCTCTTGGCATTCTTTTAAATAAATCGCTGCTTTTTGAGCAGCAGCTTCATTTTGCATATCTAAAATTTTCTTACTACCTTTTGTTTCTAAGACTGCTAGCTTATTATTAATTAAATAATTACCATATCCATCTTTTACATTAATAATTTCACCTTTTTTACCGTGTTTTTTTACATCTTCTAACAAAATTACTTTCATATTATCCCTCCATAACTACTTTTTTAATCATTTCGATTACTTCGGCATTATCTTTGTCTTCAAAAGTAGCGGCAGCATCAGTTATGTGTCCTCCACCACCTAAAGCACTCATAATAACTTCAACACTAACTTTTCCCATTGAACGGGCACTAACGCCAACCACGTTATTGTCAATTTTACCAACGGCAAATGAGACCTGAACTCCATCTAAACGTAAAAGCTCGTCAGCCAAAATCGCTAAATCCACAGTGTCATTTATCTCTTTAGTTCCCATATCACACAAAAGATAACCTTCTTTAATATAATAGCTATTTTTTATATAGTCGTGTCTGCGGACGACATCTTCCATAGACTCTTTTAAAAGCTCATTTTTTAAATTTAAATTCGCTCCCATTCTAGCCAAAGCACTTGCTGCACTAAAAGTATAAGCTGTTGTCTTTAATTGATATGAATGAGTATCAATTTCCATTCCCGCCAGCATCAAAGTTGCGGTTAAAAAATCTACGGATTTATTAAGATATTTTAAATAATCGACGATTATTTCGACAACGCTAGATTTGTTTGAATTAATATATTCAAACACCGTATTCTCGATATGTATAGAAGTATTCATATGATGATCAATTACAAAAATATCGTTAATTTCTTCTAAAAGCTGTCTACATTCTACCAATTCTGGTTTTTGCACATCGACAACAATTAACAAAGAATTGTTATCGATAATTTCTAATACTTTCGGATATTCTATATACTTTATATACATATTATTATTTTCAATCAATTGAAAAGCTTTTTCTAGTGAATAGTCGATTTTCGAAGTAGGTTTCAAAACATAACACTCTTTTTTTAAATCCTTGATTATTTTATAAAGCCCTAGCACACTACCCATACCATCTAAGTCAGGGCGTTTGTGTGTCATTAATATAATATTTGAATGCGACTTTATATTATCAGTTAGTTTTTGAAAAAGATAGTCCATGATTCACCTCTAACTAACATTATACTATAATTTCATAATATTGTCTTTAATTGAATTGATTTTTCTATAAAAAAACTAACACATACTTGCTATTAATTAATAGCCAAATATGCGCTAGTAATAAATTTATAAAGTTTTATAGATTATAGCATGACAGTTATTTATTTTATCAAAGTCTCATATTACAAACAATTTAATTAACACTAATTTCCTTATAAATTCCTAAATTATATTCATAATAATACTTTTTGGTGGTTGCATTTTCCAAAGTTTCACTTAGCGTTTTTTCAGAAAAATCGCCAATTTTATTTCCATGTAAATCATAAAGTTCATTATCAATAAGGTAAGCTTGTTTAACTACTAATTCAAGATTTTTATGATTATCATACGTGTAACCATACAATTTTGATTCGATATTTTCTTGTTTTAGTGACTTTCTTAAATCATAATAAAGTTGCTCGGCAGTAGTCGGCTCTACCTTTGAATTAATTATAATATTAATTCTATTGTTATTCAACACAAAAATATAAATTAACATAATTAATATAATTGCCACAGTCCCCACTATCAACAATTGATTTTTTTTATTAAATATTATTTTCATATAACCTCCTAGGATATTACATATGGATCGTCTTTAGTACCATTACCACTAAATTTTATTTTGGTAGGATCTATATTTATTACCGGCTTTACACCATATTTAGTACTTACTTGATACCTTCCCACAGTCCCCGTAGTACCTATTATATCATTAATTGCAATTGCGGACGGAGAGAACATTGATGGACTCATAGTCCAGTAAGCATTTCCTGTATGGAGATACGATAAAACATTAACTTTTCCTACCGCTAACCCTGCCATATTAGCTTCATCAATACTTATAAGTCCAATTGGATTTGTTAACTTACCATTACCCTTTGTGGTTGTGACACTAAAACTGCTAGTAGGTCCGCAAAGTAGTTTAGGCCCTAGCGGATCATTTCCCTCAAAACTCCACAACCTCTGATATCCAGAATAGATTGTTGGATTTATACCATAAGTTTTATGATTATACTCACTAGAAGGAACTGCAGAATTTAGTTTATTATTACAAAAAATAGTATCCTTTGAAAGTGCAGCGGCTTGCGAAGCCGTTATATTATTAGTATACCAATTATCTAAATATGTTTTTATCGTGCTGTTGGTTACATTTGCCAGAGAATTAGTTTTAGATGTAGTACCATAACTCTTGTAAGTAACTCTTAATGAAGTATCCGATATATATTCTTGAATCTTAGCTAATCGTTGACATGTCCCAGTACTTGAAGTCGATTGGCATGTATACTTTCCAACTCTATTTGAATTTATAGGGCCAGATGTCAAGGTTCCTGATAATTTAAATTTTCTCGTAGTTTTATCTAATGTATAACTAGTACCGTAATAATAATTAGTCGTACTGCCTAATCCAGTTAAAATATAAGAATGAGAATCTTCACTATCAGTTTCAGCAAATTTACTAGGATCCCCATACATATATCCAACATACGTATTATCACCAAAATAATTATTAAAAGCACTTTCGCCAATTATTCTATCCGAAGAAACTTCATCATTTGAATGTGCTTCAGTACCGTCATATATCATCCTAACAGTTCCATCACCATTAACCCTAATAATGCGCCAATATTTTCCTGCAAATTTTACATAATTACTACCAACTGAACCACGAAAATAATACGTTTTTCCATCGTCATCATCAGAAGCATACATTCCAACATTTGATGTGTCATATGAAATAACCCTTTGTGTATAATTATGTTTAGTATATGTATAGGTTGTTACTCCCGTTATTTTATCTACAACAGTATTAATTCCTGTAATCTCATATACTGTATTTCCGTTTATATAATTTGCAAGATTAGTATTAATGTTAAAGTTGGATACTATATAATATGGGCCTTTAGATAAATCAAGATCTTGTGGATCAACTACATCATAATTAACCAAAGTATATCTGCCTGTATCTTCGTTAAAAGTTACTCCAGTACCAACATAAATTTCAGACCTTGTACTTGATATAGTTGTAGCCTGAGTTGATTTTATAGATGCATATTTTGCACTAGGACTAGTATTGGAAAAGTCAGGAGATCCTTTAGCTTCTATTTTGCTTTTAGCCTGTGATAAATTAGTCTGCATTGCTTCTGAGGAAATAACACAATCTCCTAAATTAGTTATCCCATTTCTAGCACAGAAATTAGAAAATTGAATTGTAACCAAGGCGGTGGCCAATTCTGATCGATTTCCCGCCTTATCAACAACATACGCAACTATTAAGTACTCACCTTCGGTTAACGATGTAAACGAATAATTAGCATTTGTACTTCCATAATAAGATTTCCCACCATCTTTACTATAATAATACTTATCTATTCCGCTATGAACATCATTCGCCACAGCTGAAATACTTATACTATCGCTTTTTTTATCGGCATTTATATTTAAAGTTGGAATTTCATTATCAAACATAAAATAGTTAGTTGATACTATGGTAGAAGTAGTCTGATTATTACTTATATCTTCTACCTCATAGGCAACTACCCATAAATAATAATTTCCCGTATAATCTGAGCCAACTACATTAAAATTATAATTTTTTGTTCCACTAGTAATAGTACTACAAATTTGTTGATATTCATTTTGCGGCGGTTCAGTTGATTTTGACGTACTCCAAGCATACTTAATACATATATCAGAAGCCAATCCACTTCCATCGTCTGATACACTTACATTCACATTTTTAACCTGGGTATAAGCAGTATCACCATTAGATAATAATTTTATCGTTGGTGCAGTCTTATCTAAGGCATTGGCATAATAAGTGGCATTCGCTGTTAATCCCGTTATATTACTTCCCGCTGCTATTCCACTACTAGCTCCATTTGTTGTACTCCAGCCTACCGATGTATATCCACTATTTGCCGTTATACTTGGTGTTGCTACTGCGCAGCTTGTTGCACTATTTTGGATTGTACATGTTCCACTACTCGTTCCTATCGCACTTACATTCGCTCCTTTACTAAAGCTCACTGTTACTACTTTACTTGTTATAGCGTAATATGTCACATTGGCTGTTAAACTTACACTTGTACTTACTTTTACCGTTGCTGTTGTAGCACTCGCACTTGTCCCCCAGCCGGTTATTGTATATCCGCTTCTTGTTATACTTGGCGTTGTTATATTACAACTACTTGCTCCATTATATCTATAACATGATAAACTACTACTTCCTATGCTGGTAGCTCCATT
>CALVRM010000028.1 GCA_944358695.1 uncultured Bacilli bacterium
TAATCATAAGCACCAACCTTTCTTCTAGGTTGATTTTTTCATATAAACGAAAAAATCAATCATTTCTGATTGATTCCTATATCAAAAGTTCGAATAGTTCGAACAGATTTCCCAATGGTGCGAGGAAAGGGATTTGAACCCTCACAGAACTATCTCCACTACCCCCTCAAAGTAGCGCGTCTACCATTTCGCCACCCTCGCAAGAAAGAGTAAATTATTTACTCTTGACTGCTTTAAACATTTTTTTCCATAAATTTTTTGAAGAATAATTTAAAATTCCTTGTTTATAAATTTTAAAGCCATATTTAATTAATAAGAAAATTGTTAAACATACTAGTAAAATAGCAATTATAAATTGCAGTATACTAAACTGCCCAAGGACTAATAGACATGGTGCTAAAATAGCTGAAATGAATGGAATAAAAGCTAATACTTGAATAAATATAGAGCCATCAAATACGCCAGCCATAATAGCAAGATAATATCCAACTAACGAAATAAGCATAATTGGCGTTTGCAGTTGTTGAAAATCTTCGATATTAGTGGTCATCGATGCTAAAACACCAGCTAATAACGAATAAGCGACAAATGTCAATATCATCATTACTAAAGTTAGTGGAATTATATATATTAACTGTGCTCCAATATCACTTGCTAGCAATTCACTAATAGTTTTACCAATATCAAGGCCACTCATGCCAATAGAGTTTCCTGTGCCTAACATAAACCTAATAAGAACGCCAATAGCCGCAAAAAGAATTAATAATCCACCTTGAATCAAGACAAATAAATTACTAGCAACTATTTTAGATAACAAATGAATTTTTGGTGAAACATTAGAAATGATTATTTCCATACCTCTAGTTGTTTTTTCATCATTAACTTCAGCACCTATCATTTGAACTAAAAATATTGTTAAAGCAAAAAACGGTAATATGAAAATTGGAAAAACGGTTGACATGATCATCTGCATACTTTCATCTTCGCTTTTTTTATTTTCATCTAATACTTGTCTTTCAATTTCAATTGGTGTCGATATCTTAGATAAGTCGTTAGGATTAATACTAGTTTCTATTAAAGCGATTTGTGATTTAGTATTATTTAAAATTGTACCAAACTCTGAATATTCATTACTGTTGACATAGCCATCTGATATTAATTTAGCTTTGATCACATTTTCTTCACTAATATCAATAACAAGAACCCAAGCATCTTTGTTTTCTTTTTCTTTTAAAATCGCTTCTGGAGACTTTGTTGTTTTTTTAACTTCGAAATTTGGATTGTCATCATCTTCATCTTTCTCAAAGATCGAAGAATAATTATCATTTTGATATTTTAAAATATCAAATGATTTTCCAGAATTATCAATAACATAAACCAGCTGTTTTTCGTTAAAATCACCGCCAAATAATTTAATTACACTATCAATGTTAATTAGTCCGGCAATAAGTACTAACAATAAAACATTAACTACAACGAACCACTTGGTTTTTATTTTTCTTTTTAAACTAACACCAATTAAATACTTTAATTTATTTTTCATAATTCTCACCTACTTTGGCAATAAAAATTTCATTTAAAGAAGGCTCTTCAACCACAAATTTAGTAATATCTTTACTTTTACTGACTTCGGCGAACACTTTTTTAGCAACACTTTCTTCAGCAATTTTTATCTCATAAGCATCGGCTTTTGGATTTATTTCTAGAACTCCTGGAATTTTTTTTATTTTTTCTAAATCCAAATTGCCTTTAACTTCAATATTTTTCTTACGGTATTGTTTTTTTATGTCAGATAAATTGCCAGACAATACTGCTTTACCATCTTTTAAAACAACTAATTTTTTACAAAACAATTCAACGTGTTCCATACGATGTGATGAAAATATTATCATACTACCTTTTTCGGCCATTTCTTTAATCTCATTTTTGAACAATTCTACATTGAATGGATCTAGCCCTGAAAAAGGTTCATCACAGATTAAAAGCTTTGGTTCATTTAAAATAGCGGTGATAAATTGAATCTTTTGCTGATTGCCTTTGGAAAGCTCTTTGATTTTTTTATGTTTATAACTTTCAATCCCAAATTTTTTTAGCAATTCATCAACTCTTTGATGTATTTTATCTCTAGTCATCCCTTTTAAAACACCATAGTAATCACATTGCTCTTGAACTGTCAATTTAGTAAGCAAGCTACGTTCTTCAGTTAAAAAGCCTATGTTATCAGTAACACTATAATCAATAGGTTTTCCATTTAAAGTAATACTGCCACTGGTTGGTTCTAAAAGCCCAATAATCATTCTAAAAGTTGTGGTTTTACCGGCACCATTAACACCTAAAAGGCCAAATATTTCCCCTGGTTTTACGTCAAATGACAAATTGTCAACTGCACAAAAATTATCATAATATTTTGTTATATTTTCTACTTTAAGCATTTTTTCACTCCTTTACTAATTAACTAAATCACCTGTCCAATTATTTAAACTTCCCATATCATAGACCTTCGTATAACCCAGTTTTATAAGGATCTGTGCGGCTTGTCGACTACGATTACCGCTTTGGCAATAAACAATTATTTTTTCGTTTTTGTCAAAAGTTACTGCCCTTTTACTTATTTGATCGTAAGGAATATTTATAGCTTCTTTAATATGACCAGATGTATATTCTTCTTTAGTACGCACATCAATAATTTTAACATTTTCAGCCATCATTTTTAAGGCCTCACCTTCATTTATTTTTGTATAATTACTTTTCTTACTGTTGGAACTCATTAACAAAATGACAATTAACATTATTATTATAAAGATTATATACCAAAATCTTTTTATCCATACCATCTTATATCCCTTTCTACTGTTACTACTAGCTTATCAAAGCTGAGGACATTAGTCAATGTTTTCTTAAAAATCTGTTTTTAAATTAATTAAATAAGTAAAGCTTTTCATAATTATAAGAAATATCTTTTACAAACAATTTGCAATTTAAAAAGTAGACTAGAGTTTTAACTCTATCTACTTTGGCTGTCCTATTTATATTGAAATGAACATTTTATTTTGTTTAAGAACTCTACTTAAAAATTCTAATGATATCATTATAAGTTATAAGTATCATTAAAGCCATTAACAAAAATAATCCGATCGAATGAATTGTATTTTCAAGCTTAGGATTTACAGGTGAGCCCTTTATCTTTTCAATAATCAAAAATAGGATACGACCACCATCAAAAGCAGGTATCGGTAAGAAATTAATAAATCCAACATTAATACTAATATAAGCAGTTAAGTATAATAATGACATGAGTCCAGTACTAGCAGCACTACCAACTACATTGTATATTCCAACAGGCCCCGATAACGATCCCAAGCCTAATTGCCCAGTTATTAAGTAGAAAACAATAAATATCATCTGATGAATCAAACTTAAAGTTTTAGTAAAAGCATATTCTAGGGCTGGGAAAAATCCGTGTTCAACTTCGTCATTGATTTTAAAGCCATATTTATAAACTTCTTCACCATTTTCTTTAACCTTTTTTGGCGATATAGTTACCTGTTTAATCGCTCCATCACGCTCAACATCTAATGTAATCTTTTCACCGTTAAAGACTTGTAACTGAAGCACTAACTTATCATTGGTGTTGGCATTACGATCATTTACTTTTAAAATACGATCGCCTTCTTGTAGACCAGATGTATAAGCTGGATAATTTTGATCAATTTCACCAACGATAGCTTTATTCTGTGGTGCTCCATTTACTAGTCCAACAATAAATAATAATACGATTGCTAAAATAAAATTCATCATGATACCAGCAATAACTGTCATAAATCTTTGACCAAATGTTTTGGAACCAAATTTTTGATTCTTAGGGATACTTTTATCATCTTCGATTTCTTCACCCGCCATTTGGACAAAACCACCAATTGGAAAAAGCCTTAAGCAATAATCAGTCTCATCGTTTTTCCGATTCTTTTTCAAAATTACTGGGCCCATTCCTAAAGAAAACTCATAAACGTAAATTCCAGACTTTTTGGCAAAGATAAAATGCCCAAGTTCATGAATAAAAATAATAATTCCTAAAATAATTATAAAATATAATAAAGTCATAAGACCTCCTATAAAATTGTTATAAAAAATGTAAAACCTAGAACAACAAAAATAATACTGTCTAGTCTATCTAAAATACCTCCATGCCCTGGCATTAAATTAGAAAAATCTTTAATACCAAAATATCTTTTCATCGCCGAAAATGCCATATCGCCGAATTGGGCTAATAAGGAAAGGAACGCACATATTAAGATTAATATGGTCGTTGAAAACTCGGGATCAATACAAGTATAATAAAACATTGTACTGACAAATACCCCCATTGCCGTACCACCGATTAAGCCTTCCCAGGTTTTTTTTGAAGTTGTTTCAGTTAACAGTTTATGTTTACCAATTAAGCTACCTGTTAAATAAGCAAAGGTATCCGTGGTTATTGCAATTGTAAATAAGAATACAAATAACTTTAAATCAGCATGTCTTAACATTATTAATAAAGCAATTGAAATACCTAAAAACAATACTCCACCAATTACATAAAAGGCGTCTTTTATACTATATTTTTTATGGTCATGATATATAACAACTGGGAATAAAAATGATAAAAACAAAGCAGCTAAAACTCGATAATCCAAACTGAAAGTCGTTGAAATTGATTTAACATCAACTAAGACTATTAAAGACATAAATATAAAAGCCATTAATTTAATAAAAAATGGTATAGGTTTGCGATTAGACTTAGCATCTAAAAATTCTTTTAAACACATTAAGCCAATAATATAAGCAGCAATATTAAATAATATTCCCCCATATAAAATAATAGGAATACAAATAGCTAAAGCAACTAGTGCACTAATTACTCTCGTTTTCATAGCTAATACCTCCAAATCTACGATCACGTTTTGTATATTCAATTAAAGCCTCATCGAAGTCTTCTGCTTTGAAATCAGGAAATAAAGTTTTCGGGAAATAAAATTCAGCGTATGAACACTGCCAAAGCATAAAATTGCTGATACGTTGTTCACCACTAGTTCTAATTAATAAATCAACTGGCGGAAGTTGCTGATATAGATATTTGCTGAAAATCTTTTCATCTAAATCATTAATTTTTAATTTACCAGATTGAACGTCTTCGACTATTTTTTTAGTGGCATCTACAATTTCAGCATGGCTACCATAATTAAAACAAATATTAAAAATTCTTTCTCGATAGTCTTTGGTTTCGGTTTCAATTTGATCCATGGCTTTTAAAACTTTTGCTGACAACTTTTCATGGCGTCCTGAGAACAAGGCTTTTATTTGCTCTTTGTGGCAAAATTCTAAAATTTCTTTTAATCTTCCAACTAATAAATTATTCATTATAAAATTTACTTCATTATCACTACGTTTAAAGTTTTCAGTTGAAAACAAATACGCACTAATATATTTAATCCCTTTTCTATACATATAAGTAGTTAACTTTTGAAGGTTTTGAAAGCCAAACTCATGACCTTTGCTACGCGAAAGTTCGCGTGCCTTAGCCCACCTGCCATTACCATCAACAATAATTCCGACATGACTAGGAATTTTTAATTCATTTTCCATTTTTTATTCCTCACTATCTTTATATATTATAATATATTTTGCTTTATTATACAAGAAAAGAATTACTAGAGCAATTCTTTAAGCATCTTATTGACAATTAGCCTTTGATAATTTAGCAACTTTTACTTCAGTATCCCCTGCTTCTTTGACAACACAAGTCTTTGTTTGATCATTCCAAAGTTTTAAAATTATATCACCATTTTTAGCAATTTTGAGGGTTCCAGAATCCGGAAGAACACCTGAGGTTTTTAGTTTATCTTTGTTAGAGCCGGTAGCATAATTAATAGTTAATTCACGACTAGTTCCATTTTTTACGGCATCGAAACTATACTGCCTTGCAGCATCTACTAAACCAGAAACCGAGTTAACAAACATTTGCTTACGATTATCACCTATGACATTTAATATCGCAGGTACTGTTATAGCCGCTAGAATTCCTAGAATTCCTATTACAGCTAAAGCTTCTACAAGCGTAAAACCATTTTTCATATTATCACCTACTTTAATTATGATTATAAAGGCTTATTATATCTTTTGTCAAGAAAAAGCAAGTTAATAAAGGGAAATTGATATAAAATTTAATTTTAGCCATAATTATTTTTCTCTTTTTAATGGTATTATAAAAAGATATATCAAAACTGACATATCTCTTTATTAAGTTGTTAATTACCCATTTGTTTGGCTACTTCTTCAGCAAAGTTTTCTTCTCTTTTTTCCATGCCTTCACCAACTTCATAACGATACATTGCTTTAATAGTTCCTCCGTTGTTTTTAACGAACGTTTTAACATTAATATCGCTATCTTTTACAAAGGCTTGTTCTTCTAAACAAATTTCTTTATAAAACTTTTGAATTCTGCCTTGAACCATTTTTTCAGCAATTTCTTGTGGTTTACCTTCATTTATTGCTTGTTCTGTTAAGACAACTTTCTCTTTTTCTACAACTTCAGCTGGAACATCTTCGATACTAACATATGTTGGCCTCATAGCAGCAGCGTGCATTGAAACATCTTTGGCAACAGTGTCATCAGTATTTTCTGTCACTGTTAACACGGCAATCTTTCCACCCATATGAATATATTCACCAAATGATTCATTATCACTTTTAGTAACTTTATTAAATCTTCTTAAACTTAATTTTTCGCCAATAGTAGCTGTTTTTGATATAATTAAATCATTTATTGTTCCCTCAGGTGTAGATAATGCTAATGCTTCTTCTAACGATTTAGCTTCACTATTAATAATAGTTTTTAAGATAGTTTTTACTAAATTTTGAAACTCTTCGTTTTTGGCAACAAAATCAGTCTCAGAATTTACTTCGATAATAACGGCATTATTACCATCAATTAAAATAGCAGCAGTTCCTTCAGCAGCAATTCTGTCGGCTTTTTTAGCGGCTTTGGAAATGCCTTTTTCGCGAAGCCAATCAATTGAAGCTTCAATATCACCATTATTAGCTTCTAAAGCTTTTTTACAATCAAGCATTCCCGCTCCGGTTTTTTCTCTTAATTCTTTTACTAGATTTGCACTAATCATATTTTCTCTCTCCTTTTTATTTAAAAAAAGTGATTAAATATCACCTTTTAATTAACTTAAAGCTTCGATAAGTTCAGCTTTTTTCATAGTAGAATATCCTTTTATTTCTTGAGCTTTAGCTAGTTCACGAAGTTCAGCTACGGTTTTTGTAGTTAAATCTACTGTTTCGGCTTTTTTAGGTTCTTCTTTTTTAATAGCTTTTTCTTCTTTAACTTCAGCTTTTGGAGTTTCTACTTTTTCAGATGATTTATTATATGTTTTTTTATTATCGTATTGTTTATTTCTATTATACTTTGGTTTTCTGTCTTCTTTTTTCTTGACTGTTTCTAAGGCTTTTTGCATAATTTCATCGCCTTTTTCTTCTTTACGGTTATCACTAACATAGTCAACTAATTTACCACCTTGGGCTTCAACAATTGCATTTGCCATAACACCAATAATTAATTTAACGGCTCTAATGGCATCATCATTTCCTGGAATTACATAATCAACCATATCAGGATCACAATTAGTATCAACAATACCAAAAACAGGAATGCCTAATTTTCTCGCTTCTCTAATAGCAATATCCTCTTTAGCAGGATCTACTATAAACATAGCCTGTGGCAATTTATTCATATCCCTGATACCGCATAATAATTTATTTAATTTTTCATATTCTTTTTTTATTTTAACAACTTCTTTTTTAGGTAAACGATCAAACGTACCATCTTTTTCCATCTTCTCGATTTGTTCTAAACGTTTAACACGTTTTCTAATAGTTTTGAAGTTAGTTAATGTACCACCTAACCATCTTTCATTAACATAGAACGAATCTGATCTAATAGCTTCTTCTTTAGTAGCTTCAGCAGCTTGTTTTCTAGTACCAACAAATAATACTTTACCTCCGTTGGCAACGATTTCTTTTAATGCAGCATAAGCCTCTTCAATTTTCTTTGCAGTTTTTTGCAAATCGATAATATAAATATCATCTCTAGCTGTAAAAATATACTCTTTCATTTTAGGGTTCCATCTTTTAGTTTGATGACCAAAGTGAACACCCGCTTCTAATAAATAACTCATTGACACTACTGTCATATTTTCCCTCCTTTTGTTTTTCCTCTGAATATTTCTAATTCACACCACCAATAAGGCACACGGCATGAAAATCCATATCCATGTAAATTAAAAAAGCCAATAACATTATATCATAATTATATGATTTTACAATAATTTTACTTAAGTTTTTTAGTTTTTTAAACAAAATTAACTATTTTTCTCACAAAAAAACTAGCGTTTATTTAATTGATCGGTTAAATAAGGGCTAGTTATTAATCCTGTTATAAAGCCTAGATAATTTTAATCAGTACTAGATTCTTCTAAGGCTGCAACTTCTATTTTTTTGTCATTATGAATAAGGGTCATTGATCCTGAAGTTTGATAACCAAGATCAGTTTCATATTCAATCTCAAAGTTTATTTTATAAGCACTATCATCTGTTTGGTTGTTATATTCAAAACTTTCATTTTCCTTTTTTTCTGTTGAAACATTAGTTACAACAGGTAAATCTTGTTCTCTTTTTCCATAAACATTATTTTCTACTGTCTTATAAATAGAGCTAGTTGCTAATTTTTTAAAGTCATTACGAAAATCTTTATAGACAAATTGAACACCACCAATGTCATTTTTGTTTATTTTATTATCTAAATTATAAAAATCAGCAACAAATAATTTAGTAACCAAATCAGCATATTTATCTTCATCAACATCGTCTGCTTCTAAAACAGATTTTAACTCTTTAAATAAATCTTTATAATATTTAGTTGCATTATTGCTTAAAGTATAATCATACCCTTCAATTTTATCAATGCTTTCTACTTTAATAGTATCATCTTTCTTATTAGAATTTAAGAAGAAAACAGTAGATATAATAGCAGCAATTATAACAATTAGAATTACTATGAAAATGGTTACTTTCTTTTTACTTATTTTTCTTTTAGCCATTTTTACTCTCCTTTAATACTTTATCACTTTCTTTTATTTTTTTAATTAAATCATGAACAATGATATCATTAGAAACTGATACCTCTTGTTCCGCTCTTTTGGAATATTTTTCAATATAGTCGGTACTAATTACAGAATTTTCATCCAATAAAATTCCTTCATCGCTTTGACTATCATAATACATTTTATCAGTTACCCAATTACCATTAGGGAAAACTACAAAATTTTCTTCTGTACTAAATAAATCATGACCTAAAGAATAATCACTATGAATGCCAAGCATATTACCTAAAGTTGGCAACACATCATACATGCCCATAACTTTCTTTATTTCTTTTTTCTCTTGATTATCTTTAGTCCAAATAATAAACGGAACTTTACGGTTTAATTCATAATCATATTTAGTAAATTCTTTGTAATCAGGATCATCACGGTCCAATTTTGAATCAGTTTCTGGGTCGTAATTATAATAATAATCATATTCTGAACGCTTAACTTTAGCATCATGATCTCCATAGATTACTAAGATAGTGTCTTCAAGTAATCCAGCATTATCTAATTCCTGGATAAATTCACCAATCGCCTCATCAGCATAATGGGCAGTTGTGAAATAGTCACCTAATGTTTTGTCTTTTAAATAATCATTTACTATTTCCTCTTCCTGACCAGTTTCTTCATTAATTTTTTTATAATGATAAGTTAAGTCTAAATCAGTTTGTTCTTCTAAACCGGTAAACGGAGTATGGTTAGTAAGCATAATTGTTAGTCCATACCAATTATCATATTTTTCGTCGATCTTTTTAATCTTCTCTACTGACTGTTTAAAAAATGATTTGTCATTTAAACCTAGTCCAATAATATCTTCATCATTTATGTCATAATCAGTTTTATAATTATAAAATTTGTCATAACCTAATTGTTTATGCATTACTTCACGATTCCAAAAGTTTCCTTTGTTAGCGTGCATACTAAATGTATAATAGCCTTGTTCTTTTAACAATTTAGGTGTTGAAATATATTCTCTATCCCAATAACTTACAAATACTGTGCCGTTACTGGCAGGTAATAGGGATGTATTAAAAGTAAATTCACTATCACTACTAGTTCCTACGCTTTCTTGAGCATAGAAATTGGAAAAATATAAGCCCTCTTTTGCAAGTTTATTTAAATTAGGTGTTATTTCTTTTCCATTTAGTTCAGTTGAAAGTAAATAATTTTGAATACTTTCAGCATGAATAACAATAACGTTTTTGCCCTTATATTTGTTAGTATATTTATTATCATTAGCTTCTGAAGGGTACTTTTCATAATACTCTCTTACTTCTTTTGCCGCTTTATCGTAACCAAA
This sequence comes from uncultured Bacilli bacterium, assembly GCA_944358695.1. Classification (GTDB taxonomy): domain Bacteria; phylum Bacillota_I; class Bacilli_A; order RF39; family UBA660; genus Coprosoma. The sequence goes on from CALVRM010000028.1 coordinate 10,489, forward strand.
TAATGGACTTATTTGAGGTTTTAAACTAGCAATTAAATCATTGCCTTGATAAATATAAATACCAAACTTCATTACTACATATTCACGATTCCATTGTTTATAAAGTCTACTTATATCGGTACCTGTAACAGTTGACATAAAAAACCCTAAAGAAATGGCAGCGACTAATAAGGTTTTTAGAAAAACAATACGTCCTTGTTTTTTTGAAGACACGCTATCATAATAACTAGTATTTTTAAAATGTCGATTAACTAAGATTAAAATGATTGGTGCCAAAATATAACTAAAATCTTTAATTTCAATAATTGTGTTTAAAGCATCACCAACGCCAAATATTTGAACTGATGTTGCTAATAAAGAAAATGATGTAAATGATACATAGTTAGAGTAATATGCTGAATTAATAACGCATATTAAAGTAAAAACTATGGTCCAAAACATATAATATTTAAAACGATTTTTCTTTTTAAATAAATAACCAAACGCACCTGCAAAAACAATTATAGTAAAATCAGCTAGCACAGGGCTAATTGCTGTAAAGTTTTTCACGGTAAAAAATCTTAATAAACAAGCATCAATCAGACAAACAATAATAAAAGTTATAAAAAGAACATTGTGCTTAAAATAGTGTTTAGCACTTTTAACAAATTTTATTAAAAACTTTTTGGCTTGCAGACTGATGTTTTTTAATTTTTCCTTCATAATCCACCTCAGTTTATACTTATTCATTATATCACGTTTAGCCAAGAAAAAAAAGTGGTTTTTCGCCACTTTACTATTTACTAGTCAAAAGCTAGGAGATTATTACCAAATTAATACTTCTCGTATTCACAGTAAAATCGAGGCTCGTACTAGTAGTCTGCGGGAGAGATACACATAGGTAATAAACATGTATCCCATTAACTATTGTGAACAAGATGACTTTTTTTATGTGATGTTTTTTTTATTTCTTCATATTCTGTCGAATTTATGGCAATTCCCATAACCAAAATGTAGGCCAGAAAATATACCCAGATCATCATAACAATAATTGTCGATATTCCTCCATAAAACATTTTATAATTAGCAAAATTGGAAATATAAATGGAGTAAATAGCGGTTGTCAATACCCAGCCAACCGTAGTAAACAAAGCTCCCTTGTTCATATATTTACTTGGTATTTGATCATCAGGCGCTAAAGAATAGATCAACTTTATCATCCAAAAGATGCAAATAAAAGCAATCGGCCATTTTAATAAAATGAAAATGGAATATAACTTATCACTAATATTAGCAAATATCTCTAAGTTAATTATATGTTTAGCAATAACATTTCCGTATGCTAAAACTAAAACGTTAAAAATAAATAAGGCCATAAGTAAAATTATCATGAAAAATGCCTTAGTGCGCCGCTTAAGAAAAGGTGCATGTTCAATCCCAAAAAGTTCATTTGAAGTGACTATTAGAGAATTAGTACCATTAGATATTAGATAAAAACCAATTATCATAAAGAAAGCAATATTTCCAGTAATATGGCTATCAGTTAAAAATGGCATTAAAATATCAAAAACATCTTTTGGTAAAATATTATCCATTAAGGAAATGAAGGCATTTGAAAATAGCGTAATATTAGAACCAATATAGCCAATTAAAGTTAACAGTGGAAAAATGGCCAAAATGATAAAAAAGGCTAGCTGCCCAGGAAGAATCATCATTTCCGGTTTCATGAAAATATTAAATATTTTTTTTAAAAATTTTTTCATCGGCTAGCCTCTTTCCATATTATTTATCTTCTACTTTGTTGCTTCGCATATCTAAGGTGGCTTCATTTACTGCATCATCAATTGTTTTTATCTCATCCGTAATCATACTATATCCAATTGCTGCCCCAAAACCATGTGATAAATTTTTAAATTCTTTATGAAGTTTACGAATATAGGTTATAATGGATTTTTCATCATGGCCTACCATAAAGATTAAAAATTCATTACCGTTACTTCTAATGATTTCACTGTTAGGTAATTGATTAGCTATTAAAATACCTGCACCTTCAACGATAACTTTGTCTCCTTCTGTATGTCCAAAATTATCATTGATATAAGCAATATTATTTAAGTCAATGACAATAATAGATTGCGGATATACTTCACTATTGTCCCACGAGTCAATGTTATCATTTAAATAGTTACGATTTTTTAGCGATGTCATTGTATCAATATAACGTAGCTTATCCGTTTTAGATAGTTTTGGTCGATGGGCTTTACGGTTTTTAATAAACTTACCAGTGATTATACCGACTAAAACTAATAAAATAGAACTAAATACAATAATAATCATTTGAACTAACTTATTATTATTATTGTAATTTAAAAGATCTTTATAACTATTATTAATTATTTGGTTACTATTTACAAACGATAAATAAAAGTCAAATAATTCGTTAAATGTTTGGTTTGCAGAAATATCACGGCTAATAAAACTATAATCGCTATCTAATTTAAAAGTATATAAATTTTTAAAATTATTTAAATCGGTTCTGACATAGTAATCATATGTATAATAATCAATAGCAGCAATATCGTTTTTACCAATACCATTAATGAGCTTATTAATATTATCAAAGGTCTTTGTTTTAATACCTTGATCATTTAAATTTTTATCTATTTTACTATTTTTGATAGTCAATACCGTATTTCCAGATAATGAATTGACTGAATTTATGGAAACGTCAGTATTTTGATCAGCAATTATAGATACTGTTTCATTATACGGCGATACAGTATTATAAACATCCATATTATATTTATCTTTACTATGATAATCAAAAACAATATCTAGTTTATTTTCATCAAAATCTTTAGTAAGTGTTTCGATACTTGAATACTTTTTATAATCTAATTCAATATTTGTAGCTTTAGCAAAATCACTTAAAAGACTATAATTAAATCCTCTTAAACCATCCTTGGTGGTAACGTCAAACGGACTATTTAAAACAAAACCATAGTTATAACGTTTACTTCTAAATTTTACTTGTTCTTTTTCATCTATTTTCTTAACTTTAAAGTAATTATCTACTAAATTTTTATCAAATTCTTCTTCAAAATTATTTTTATACCACTTATCGTAATATTTATTTAAAATTTTATTCAAAGTATTAGTGTTTCCAAGCCTTAATACATAATCCTCTGTATATTCAGTAATATTGTAAGCAATATTTAACTTTTCATTCTCGATAATTTCATTAAGATAAGTCAATTTAGGTAAAGTCACAGCATCAATACTATCGGTTTCCATATCTTTAATCATTGCATCAGTATCTTTATAACTTTTATAATTTAATTCGTCGCTCCCTAAAAGATATTTACTTATTTTCGTCATATCATCTTCTAAAACACCAACAACTAAATGGCTTATATCACTGGTGTCTGCGTACTTTATTTGATTTTTTGTGACCAAAACATAGTTGTCTTGATAGACTAATATATCTTTATCACTTTTTTGATCAGTGACGGTTATAGCATATGTACTAGAAGGTTTTTCTTCATTAGTGTATGGTAGCTTATTAAATTCTAAACCAGTGTCTTTTTCTAGGGTTGATAAAAAATCAAAGACAACTCCTTCCCCATCACTACTTAAAACCGGAATGTCACTAGGAATAGATAAATCAATCAATCTATTTTTGTTATTTTCAATCCATTTTTTTTCACTAAGAGTTAAAGTTGTGTTTTTATCTTCATTAGTAAAATAGTAAAAAACACCAAAAGCGCCTAGTAAAATGAATATTACTAAAGCGATAATTAAGATTTTTTTATTTTTCACTTCGTTCACCTGCATTTCCCCAAGAGAAATTGTCATTATCTTTAGCGCGGTAGCCGATAATTGGAAAATCGTCACCGTTGGAATCGAAAAATATTTGTACATCATAATATTTTAAATTTTTCTTACTTAATTTGTCGGCAACTAACTCTGCATATGTTTTGGCAGTATCTAATGAAACATTATCTTCTAATTTTACTGTAAAATTCAAAATTCTTCCTTCTTTGTGATAAGTAATTTTTAATACGCCATCTTTACTTCCAACAGTCTCTTTAATATTGTCAACGGTACTAGATGAGACTTTATATTTATCCTCATCGTCTAATCGATGGCCATAATTGTTGTCCCCAAAGGCTGGAACAACAAAGAATATTATAAATAAAATTAATAGTATTCCAAAGAATAAACTGCTTCCTATTATACATCCTTTTTTATGTTTATGAAAAAATTTTTTTATTCCTCTCATTTTATCACCTCAAACACTTTCATAATTATACTATATTTAGATTTTAATTTCAATTAACTAGCTAATAATATATGGACTAGAGTTTTGACCACTGCCACCGGTTACTTTAGCTGTGGCCTTCAAGGTAACTACTGGTCTAATAGCTAGACTTGTTGTTTTTACAGTTGTAGCAAGTGTGTTATTGATATAATAAACTTTACCATCACTCGTCTTGTTAAGGGTATAACCACTAAGCGCTGTTAAGTAGTTTCCAGTGTTACAATTAGTTCCGTCAGTACTACAATTACTTGAGTTGGATGCATCGACATAATCGGCTGTTGATAATAAACCGGCATAAGTTTTTGTGCGTTCAGAACATTCATTGCCAATAATTCCTGTGCAAAAGTCCGTTTCTACTATTGAACTTTTCCCAGAAAGTGAATTATAAAATGCTTTTAAAGTTGTATTAACTGTCGATGTATTAAAAGAATTATTAGCTGTATCCCATACGGAGTTTGTATAAACATCACTCATAACTAACTTAATCGTTCCATCACTGTTTACTCTTAAAATACGCCAATTTTTGCCGCTGAACTTAGCATAATTATTGACATTTTGTCCTTTGTAGATTCCTTGTTGCGCTTTTAAAACAGCTTTATCTGGTGAATTAGTATAAAACCACTGCGCAATGGTACCCTTAGTCTCTTCAGCACTGAATTCATAAATATATTGGTTTGATTTATAGGTAACGACGACTTCGCCTTTCATCTCCTTATTAGTCCTAGGGTCAATAGCATTATCCTCAGAAATAAATCCTTCACTTAATAAGTCACTTATTTTAATTGAAGTCGTAGCATTTTCTGTTTGATTTGGAAGTTCATTTGTATTTTCTAAATAATATTCTTTAGCTGCTTTCACAATGATAGCTTTTTGACTTTCATAGGCATTGTCTTTAGAACTTTTCAATAATGAATTAATTGCTGGAAAAACTATCAAAGCAATTAATGCTAAGATAGCAATAACAGCGATTAATTCTATAAGTGTAAAAGCTTTTTGTTTCATTCTGATCACCCTTATATATCCTATAAGTAAATTATAAATTATTTAGATTGTAAAGTCAATGAAAAGGAAAGGAATTGACAATTACTTGTGGTATATAAAAACTATCCTATTCTTAACTTTACACTTAACTACTATGTTATAGGGAAGCTATAAATAATTATAATGAATCTACAATTCAAAAAGAGTAATTATGGGAATTTTATAATTACTCTAATAAAATTAATGATATTTATGCTGATACTGATACAAATTTCCATTTTTGTGCGTTACTCTGATTACATGTGTATATTTGAATATTAGTTCCATTATCAGTAAGTGCTGAACTTAT
>CALVRM010000029.1 GCA_944358695.1 uncultured Bacilli bacterium
ATTTTAGTATTTTTACCTTTAATTGTTTTATTTTTGATAGAATTTTGTAAAATATATATGTTTTTATCTTTAAAATTTAGTAAATTTAATATATAATCATTATTAGACATAAGTTTGTTCCTTTCAACGGTTTATTCCAATTACATTGTATCAAACTTATGTTTTTTTACTAAACAAAAAATAGTATTAGTGATTTTTCTCACCAACACTATTTATTATAGAACCTTGTATTTAGAGAGATTATCTCTCTTTTTTTTGTAGTAAATGCTAAATAGGTTAATTAAAGCTGTTGGTATATTTATATTTTGGGATATTAAATACTTACTTCTTTTGTCAAGATTTTATAGGCTAGGACATATAATTAATTGGTGATGAACTAGTGTTTTTTAAAAATATTCATAGTAGAATGAAGATAGTCCTCGTCATAATTATTTTTTTATTTATTTTAGTGATTGGTAAAGTATTTTATATTCAAGTTATAGATTATGACAAACTTAACGATTTAGCGTCGAATCTATGGAGTCGTAATTTACCAGTTAAAGCTGATCGCGGATTAATTTATGACCGTGATGGCGCTGTTTTGGCAGATAATATTACGACAACCTCATTAGTACTTATCCCTAATCAAATAAAGAATAAAAAAGAAACTACTTCTAAATTAGCAGAAATTTTAGGGGTATCTTACGATGAAATGTATAAGCATGTTAATAAGCGAACTTCAATTGAAAGAGTGCACCCAGAGGGTCGGAGATTGTCTTATGAAGTTGCTGATAAAATTAGGCAGTTAGAGTTAGATGGTGTGTATTTAGTTAAAGAATCACAGCGTTATTATCCGTTTGATACTTATATGTCACATACTTTAGGCTACGTGGGAATTGACAATCAAGGGCTTAGTGGGCTGGAGCTTATGTATGATAAATATCTGACGGGCAAAGATGGGGCAATAAAATATTTTAGTGATGCTAAGGGAAATAAATTAAAGCTAACAGAAGTTTACGAAAAGCCGCAAAATGGAATGAATTTAACATTAACAATTAATAAAGATATTCAAGCTTCAATTGAAAGGGAGCTCGATAATGCGGTAACCAAATATAATCCCGATCGTGTTATTGCTTTAGCTATGGATCCTAATAGTGGTGAGGTTTTAGGCATATCAGCTAGACCAAATTTTTCACCGAACAATTATCAGAAGTACACAACAGAAGAGATAAATCGAAATTTACCAATATGGGCTACATATGAACCTGGATCGACGTTTAAGATTATTACGTTAGCTGCGGCTTTAGAAGAGGGCAAAGTAGATTTAGAAAAAGATACTTATAATGACTCGGGGAGTATTAGGGTTGAAAATGCTACTTTACATTGCTGGAAACATGGTGGTCATGGTCATGAGACATTTTTAGAAGTTGTTGAAAATTCATGTAATCCTGGCTTTGTTATTCTTGGGCAAAAACTTGGTAAGGCTAAATTATTTGATTATATTAAAAAGTTTGGTTTTGGTAGTAAAACGGGTATTGATTTGAATGGTGAAAGCACGGGAATTTTATTTCCAATTGATAAAGTTGGGCCGGTTGAGCTTGCGACAACAGCTTTTGGTCAAGGCGTATCAGTAACACCAATTCAACAAGTAACAGCGGTTAGCGCGGCAATTAATGGAGGAATTTTATATAAACCTTATATAGTTAAAAGTATTAATGAGCCAGAAACCAATACTGTTATTAAACAAACAAAAAAAACAGTAGTGCGGAAAGTCATTAGCGAGAAAACTAGCGAGAAAGTTAGATATGCTTTGGAAAGTGTTGTGTCAAATGGAACTGGGCGAACAGCTTATATTGATGGATATCGAGTTGGCGGTAAGACCGGAACAGCACAGAAAGTTCAAGACGGTCACTATTTGGTTAATAATTACATTTTATCGTTTATTGGCTTCCTGCCAGCGGATGATCCGCAAATCGTGGTTTATTTTGCTATTGATAATCCAAAGGGTGTGCAACAATTTGGTGGGGTTATTGCCGGGCCACCGGCAAAAGCAATTTTATCAGATGCCATAAAAGCTTTAAATATTAAAAAACCTAGCGGAGGAATGGAAAAAGAGTATCAATATACTGATAAAAAGTATAAAACGGTACCTGATGTGAGTGGCAAAAGTAAGAAAGAGGCGACCGAAGCACTTAAGGATTTTGAAGTAGTTTTTGAAGGATCTGGAGATAAAGTAACATATCAATCACCAGAGGCAGGAGCGCGTATTTATGAAGGAGAGACTGTAAGAGTATTTACAAGTTAGGGGGGGATTAGATGCTTACAAAATCTATGATGGCAATGCTTATTGGCTTTGTTTTAGCAGTTTGTTTAGCTGTAATTTTAATCCCTTTTTTGAAAAGAATTCACGCTGGTCAAAGTATAAGTATTTATTTAAGAAAAAGCCATAAAAGTAAGCAGGGGACACCAACAATGGGCGGTTTAATTTTTATTATTCCGACCTTAGTTATTATGTTGATTTTGATTGTGATGAATAAGATTCATTTTAGTTATACTTTGGTTATTATTATGTTTACGTTATTTAGTTATACGCTTATTGGTTTTATTGATGATTACTTAATTATTAAAAAACACGATAATAAAGGTTTAACTCAAATGCAAAAATTAATGCTACAAATTATAGTAGCAATTATTTTCTTTTATTTATTTATGAAGGGTGGAAATGAGCCATTACTTTGGGTCCATTCTTTACACTTTAAATTAGATATTGGCTTTTTGTATGGTTTATTTATTTTATTTGTTTTGGTAGCTTCTTCTAATGCTGTCAATCTGACCGATGGTCTAGATGGGTTAGCCGGCGGGCTTGCTTTAATTGCCTTAATAACGTTTGGAATTATTTCTTGGAATACAGGCTGGCTTGATGGTTATGAAGATATCGCAATTTTAGCATTTGTTTTAGTTGGGGCGCTTTTAGGGTTTTTGATTTTTAATGTTAATCCAGCCAAAGTATTTATGGGCGACACGGGGTCTTTGGCGTTGGGAGCGACATTGGGAGCTTATGCGATTATGACGAGACATGAATTGTTATTGGTAGTTATTGGTATTGTCTTTGTTATAGAGACAGTTAGCTGCATTATTCAAATTATTTATTTTAAATTAACAAGAAGACGTTTTTTCCCAATGACACCAATCCACCATACTTTTGAGCAAAAAGGAATGAGAGAAATTGACATTGTCAGACTATTTTGGTTGATCGGATTATTAGCAGCAATGGTTGCCCTTATTTATGGGGTGTTATTATGAGAAAAATGAATATTACTTTATGTGTTGCTGTAATTGTATTATCATTATTTGGCCTTTTAATGATTTATTCATCTTCTTATGTTTGGGCAGATTATAAGTTTGATGATGCTTTTAAATATGTAAAAAATCAAGGGATGTTTTTGATTGTTGGAATAGTATTTATGTATTTAGTTAGTAAAATAAATTTTGAAAAATATTATAGTTATGCTAATAAAATATTTATCATTTGTTTTATTTTGCTGGTGCTTGTTTTAATTTTTGGAACTGAGCGTAATGGTAGTAAGAGTTGGTTTGGAATTGGGTCATTTGGTATTCAACCGTCAGAGTTTATGAAACTGGCGATGGTAATATTTACAAGCAAATATTTATATAATAATCGAAAAGATATTGGGAATATTCGCAAGGGTGTTATTCCAATTTTAGGACTTACTTTAGGGGTTTTTGCGTTAATTATGTTACAACCTGATTTTGGAACTGGATTAATTTTAGTTATGGGAGTTATTGGTCTATTATTTGTCGGTGGCGTTAATATGAAGTTTTTTATAAAGGTTGGGTTACTTGGGGTTGGTGGTATTATAGCGTTAATTGCAGCGGCTCCTTATAGGTTAAAAAGAATTTTATCTTTTCTAAACCCATGGGAAGATCCTTTGGGAAGTGGCTTTCAAATTATTCAGTCTTTATATGCGATTGGTCCTGGTGGTTTATTTGGCTTTGGTTTAGGTGGATCTAGGCAAAAACATTTTTATTTGCCAGAGCCCCAGACCGATTTTATATTTTCAATTATCAGTGAAGAATTTGGTTTTATGGGTGTTTTGATTGTAGCTTCTTTATTTATTACGATCATTGTTTGTGTAGTTAAAATAGCTTTAAAATGTGAAAATCTATTTGGCAAGTATTTAGCCTTTGGAATTGTTTTTGAACTTGGCTTTCAAGCTTTACTTAATTTAATGGTGGTTGTTGGTTTAATTCCAGTTACAGGGGTAACTTTACCGTTCTTAAGTTACGGAGGTAGTAGTTTATTGATTACTTTGGTCAGTATTGGGGTAATTCTTAATGTATCGAGGCATCAACGGTGATGTCTTTTTTTTCAAAAATATTATTTTATAAAATCTTTTAAATAGCTGATAAAATGTTTTAAATTTGATATAATGAAAAGGTGAGGTGGAGATATGAGAATTGGAGTAATTGGTGGTGGTGCTTCAGGCCTGGTAGCGGCCATTTATGCAGCTTCATCTTTAAATGAAGTAGTTATTTTAGAACGAAACAATGTTTGCGGGAAAAAGCTTTTGGTTACCGGAAATGGGAAATGTAACTATTTTAATGAAGATATGACGTTAAATCATTATTATAGTTCTAGCGGAGAAGTTTTGGATAGGATAGTAACTTTAGAGAACCAGAAAGAAGCTTTATCTTTGTTTACTAAAATTGGAATTTGGCCGAAGATCAAAAATGGTTACTACTATCCAGCTTCTAATCAAGCCGTAAGTGTTCGTGATGCATTACAGTTGGAAGCTGAATTACTAGGTGTAAAAATTATTAATAATTTTTTGGTTGAAGCGATTATTAAAAAAGATGATAAATTTATTGTTAATCCACTTTCTAATTCACTTGTTTTTGACAAAATTATTTTAAGTACTGGTGGGAAAGCCATGCCATTATCAGGCTCAGATGGGAAAGGTTATGATTTAGCAAAATCTTTTGACCACACGATAATTGAACCTTGCCCGGGTTTAGTAAGCCTTTGCGGGGCTGAAAAGTATTTTAAAGATTGCAGCGGAGTAAGATGTGAGGTTAAACTTTCTTTATATGAAAATAATCAGTTTATTAAATCGGAAACTGGTGAAGCTCATTTTACAGATGAGGGATTAAGTGGGATATGTACTTTTAATTTAAGTAGTTTAGTAGCCCGGGGGTTAAGTGAAGGATACCAAGAAGAAATAGTTATTAATTTTATGCCTTGGTTAGACTCTTTGTCAGCTGTTTTAGAATTTTTGGAAGATCGAAGTACTAAAGTAACTGGTAGAACTTTGTTTCAATTCTTTGAAGGCCTTTACAATTATAAGTTAATAAAAGTATTATTGGCGAAAGCTAAGATTAATCCGGAAAAATATTATGATGAGTTAAATAAAAAAGAAAAGCATGCTTTAGCTAAGACTATTTATGCATTTAATTTAAAAATTATTGGTACTAATTCTTTTGATAGAGCGCAGATATGTAGCGGAGGAGTTACTTTAAATGAAATTAACCCTTATACTATGGAATCTTTAAAAACTAGTAATTTATACTTGTGCGGTGAATTATTAGATGTTAATGGTGATTGCGGCGGGTATAATTTAGTGTTTGCTTGGATAAGTGGAATGATCGCTGGTAAGGGGGCTATGAATGATTAGGGTAAGACAGGTTAGAGTAAATTTAAAAGACGATAATTTAAAAACTAAAGTAGCTTTGAAATTAAAAATTTCTGAAAATGATATTTTAAAGTTGAAAGTTGTAAAGAAATCATTAGATGCTAGAAAAAAATATGATATTCATTATGTATATGAAGTAGATGTTTTATTGCCTTTTGAGAAGAAAATTTTAAAAAGAAAAAATCCGGATATTTTTTTAACGCCAGATGAAAAATATCAATTTATTAGTACGGGAGAAAAACAGTTTAAATATCGACCTGTTATTATTGGTAGTGGCCCTGCTGGACTATTTTGTGCTTATTTACTGGCAGAAAATGGTTATAGGCCGATGGTAATTGAACGCGGTGAAATGGTGGAACAGCGGATTTTAACTGTTCAAAAATTTTGGGAAAATGGAATTTTAAATGAAGAATCTAATGTTCAATTTGGCGAAGGCGGGGCTGGGACTTTTTCCGATGGCAAATTAAATACTTTAGTAAAAGATAGAAACCATCGGATGCGAAAAGTATTTGAAACGTTTGTTAAGGCGGGAGCACCTGAAGAAATAATGCAAGAAAATATGCCGCATATTGGCACAGATTTACTTTGTAAAGTGGTTCAAAATTTGCGTAACCAAATTATACAAATGGGTGGTGAATTTAGATATAACACGTGTTTAAACGATATAAACATTGTTGACGGGAAACTTACTAGCATTATTGTTAATAAAGAAAAAATTGCTTGTAATGTTTTAGTTTTAGCAATTGGTCATAGTGCCCGTGATACTTTTGAAATGCTTTATAAAAGGGGGCTTTTGATGGAAAGCAAATCATTTGCGGTTGGCGTTAGGATTCAACACCCCCAAAAAATGATTGATAAGGCGCAGTATGGAGGTAATTTTTGTTTACCACCAGCTAGTTATAAATTGACACATAAGGCTAGTAATGGCCGCGGGGTATATTCGTTTTGTATGTGCCCGGGCGGATATGTGGTAAATGCTTCTTCTGAAAAAGGTAAACTTGCAATTAATGGGATGAGTAATCATAGACGTAATAGTACGAATGCTAATAGTGCAATCGTGGTTACAGTATCACCTTCGGATTTTGGACATAGTCCACTATCGGGGCTTACTTACCAGCGGTCACTTGAAGAAAAAGCTTATCAAATAGGCAAAGGGAAAATTCCCATTCAGCTTTATGGTGATTTTAAAAATCACATTTTATCTAATAGCTTTGGTCAAATTGAACCGATTTTTAAAGGAAATTATAATTTTGCAGATTTAAATGAGATTTTTCCTGATTATATTATTCAAGCTTTAACTGAAGGAATAGAAAGTTTTAATACGAAAATTGAAGGTTTCGGAGCCTCTGATGTTATTTTGGCTGGTGTTGAAAGTAGAACTTCGTCACCGATAAGAATTGTAAGAGATGAAACTTTTATGAGCAATATTTTTGGTATTTATCCATGCGGTGAGGGGGCAGGCTATGCTGGTGGGATTACAACTTCAGCAATCGATGGAATAAAAATAGCTGAGGCAATAGCTAGTAGATATAAAAAACTATAAAAATCCAAGCAAATAATTTATTTTGGATTTTTATAGTTTTTTAAAATAAAATTACAAATATCTTTGGTGGCATTTTTATTAATTATTTTATTTTGACTCTTGGTCATTTTGTTAATTATTTTTTTATTATTTAAAAGAAGGTCAATAGAGATCATTATTTCTTCATTGGTATTGGCAATTAAAGCCATGTTGTTTTTAGCAAAAAAATTGGCATTATAATTTTCACATCCGGGAATTGGTTTTGTAAAAATAGTTGGAATGTTTTTAATCGCGGTTTCTGTACTAGTTAGACCACCGGGTTTAGTGATGATTAAATCACAAGCATCCATAAATAGGTTAATATCTGATCTAAAACCATAAACTTTTAAATTGGGATCATTGAATTTTTGTTTTAGACTTTTTTGCAGTTTTTCATTATGGCCACAGATAGTAATTATTTCAGCTTGGTTTTGATAAGTATTTAAAATGTTAGCAATCGTTGTTTCTAAATTGCCAAAACCCATACTGCCGGACATAATTAAAATTGCTTTTTTATTTTGGGCGATATTTAATTTTTGACGAGCACTTTTTACAGACATTTTATGGTCATATTTTGAATGAATAGGAATTCCATAAGGTAATAGCTTGTCTTCGGCAATTCCTTTACTAGTATAGTTTTCTTTTAGTTGCTCACTTGCGATAAAAAAATAATCAGGATTAGTTTCTTCCCAAAGTGGAGTACTTACATAATCAGTAGAAACGACTAAAAAGTGGATGTCAGGATTTTTCTTTTTGATGCGTGTTAGAGTCTCAGCCGGAAATAGATGGGTAGCTATGGCGACATCAAATTCATTTTTGGCAATATAGTCAGCGAGATTGCGACTAAATAAAGCGTTAATACCATATACAGGTGATTTTATTTTGAGTTTTCCATACCAATCACTGAAACTATATATTTTTTTAAATAGACTTGGTCGGTTATTGACTATACTGGTATAGGCCTTGTCAATTCTTTTTGAAAGCGATTTGCTTGTAAGCTCAATAGAATCGATCAAGATGCATTCTGCTCCTTTGCTTTCAAGATATTCTTGGAGTGCTGTGGCAGCAGCATCATGGCCTCCACCGGTACTACAAGATAACAATAATATTTTCATAATACTTCCTTCTTATCTACATTTTTTCATTTAATATTATAATATATTTTTTATAAGTTGTTGTCAAATATAGGTGGTATAAGATTTTCTAGCGAACAAAGAAGAGATTTTTAATTTTCAAAATCCGTACTAATTATATTGAAAATATTATATTTGCTATTTTTTTATTAAAAAGTTATAATTATAAAAATGGAGGTAGACGTATGAAAATAAAAAAAGAAACGACCAGAAAGGTTATAAAAAGATTAGCCTTTGAAGAACCTAAAGGAACTTTAGCAAAATCTTTATTATGTGTATTACTAGTTATGTCTTTAGTAAATTTCGGCTTGGTTTGTTTATTTAGAACAATTGGGTATAATTTTGATGTAAGTTTATTTGACAATTTAATCATTGGTTTAACTTTAGTTCTAACTTCTCCGTTGTTGCTTAATTTTGTCAACATGTTTTTAATGAATAGCCGAGATGAATTAATTACATTTAGTGATTTATTTAAACGTGGAAATAGGATTATTAGATTTTCATGGTATTGTGCTTTAATTATTTTTGGGTATTTATTATTAACTTTTTTGTTTAGCTTATTACCATTTGTTGGTTTTATTATTAATTTAATAATTTTTATAGTAATTATGCCGGCTTGTTTTTTCTTTCCTTATGTATATTTGGAAAATGAAAAATGTGGATTTAAAGAAATGATTAGTGAATCATTTAAAGTTGTTAGCGGCAAGCGACTAGAATTTTATGGAATGATTTTTAGCTTTTCTGGATGGTTTATTTTAGGTTTATTCACTTTGGGTGTTTTATATTTTTGGATTATTCCTTATTTATATATTGCTCTTACTTACTTATATTTAGAATTTACGGCAAAGAGAGAGTTTAAAAAAAATAAAGAGCTTAGTGATACCGTAGTTGTTTTACTATTTATTTTAGGACTGGTATTATTTAATATAATTTCATTTGTTAACGTGCCTGAAAGTTTTGATTCTTTTAAAGATACTTTAATGGGAAATATCCTGCTGGAAAAGAAAAGTGGTGATACGTCTTTGACATATGGTGGAAAGTCAGTTACTTTTGATGCACCGTCAGGGTATAAAATTATGGCAAAGACAGATACTTCTAAGACGTATAGTAATAGTGAAAATTATAGAGTTTTACAATATTCTATTTATTTATCTGATGTTAATGATAGTTTAGAGATGGATAAAACGATTGTTAATACAATGCGAGATTCGTCAGATTATCAAAAAGTAAAAGATGAGGAATTTAAGTTTAAAGTTAAAGGCGAAAAACTTCAGGGATATAAATATCAGGCGACAAAAAAAGATGGCAGTGCTATCGCATCTATTATAGCGTATTATCCCAAGGGAGATTTTGTAGTGGTGATTAGTTTAACAGATGCTACGGGCGCTGATTTGACAAAAGAAGATATCGAAAAGTTTATTACGATTTATTAAAGCTTGATTTAATTTGGTTATTAATTTATAATTAAAATAGGTGAACAATATGAATAAAAAAGGATTTACTTTAGTAGAATTGTTAGGAGTAATCGTCATCTTAGGAATTATTGGAATGATTGCGGCACCAATTGTTAGTAATGTTATAAATAAAAGTATGGATGATACTAGTAATGCTCAAATTGAAACGATTAAAAGAGCGGCAAAAGCTTGGGCTAATGCTAACGTTTATCAATTACCAGATTGTGGCAGTACTAATTGTGCTGAAACAAAAACTGTAACTGTCGCTGAGCTTAAAGCTGGTGGATATTTGGATGATAAAGATATTACCAATCCAAAAGATGATAGCAGTTATGAAAATGCGAAAGTAATAATTCAAAAACAATCTGGAAAATATACATATACTTTTAAAGAAAAATAAGGTTTGGATCGTGGACAGTAAACCTTTTTTTTGATAAAATTAAAAGTGGTGATGATATGCTTTATAGTTCGTTAGAAAATAATAAAGTAAAAAATTTGAAAAAACTTTCTTTAAAAAAATACCGTGATAAAACTGATATGTTTTTAATAGAAGGTGAACATTTAATTAACGAAGCTTATAAAGCTGGGTATTTAATAGAACTTCTTTTAGAAGTTGGTTATGAATATGATATAGATATTGAGACGAATTATGTGACTAAAAATGTGATGCAATATATTTCTTCGCTTGACAATCCATCTAAAATGATAGGTGTATGTTTAAAGAAAAGTAATAAAGTATGTGGTAATAAAATTTTAATGCTTGATGATATTCAAGACCCTGGTAATTTAGGAACAATTATTCGTAGTGCAGTTGCTTTTAAAATTAATACGATTATTTTAAGTGACAAATGTGCAGATATTTATAGTTCTAAAGTTATTAGAGCTAGTCAAGGAATGATTTTTAAGGCAAATATTGTCAACGCCGATTTACTTGAGATGACTTTTATGCTTAAAAAACAAGGTTTTAAGATTATGGGAACTAAGGTAACCGGTGGAAGCGACCTAAAAAAGCTTGAAAAAGCGGAGAAGTTTGTTATAATAATGGGCAACGAAGGAAATGGCGTTAAAAATGAATTATTGTCTTTATGTGATGAATATATTTATATTAAAATGAGTGAGGCTTGCGAGAGCTTGAATGTGGCAATCGCTACGAGTATTATTTTATATGAGCTGGGTGGTGACTAAATGATTTATATTGGACAAGCAGTAAATACTCACGGAGTGAAGGGTGAAATTAGAATTCTTTCGGATTTTAAGTATAAGGATTTAGTTTTTCAAAAAGGAAATCATTTATTTATTGACGATAGCGAGCTAGTTATTAAAAGTCATAGAATTCATAAAAATTATGATATGGTGACTTTTGAGGGTATTGATGATATTGATGCAGTTTTAAAATATAAGGGAAAGGTCGTTTATATTGATCGCAGTGAATATGTTTTTCCTGATGTATTAAATGAAGATTTAATTGGCTTTAAAGTCTATGGTGATGATAAATTTATTGGTATTTTATCAGCGATTAAAAAAAACGTAAATCAAGAGCTATTAGTTGTTAAAAGCGATAAAAAAGAATATTTAATTCCTTATGTTCCGGCTTTTATAAAAAATATTGGTGATGAAAAAATTGAAATAAATGTTATTAAGGGGCTTATAAATGAAGATTGATATATTAACAATTTTTCCGGGAATGTTTGAAGGCTTTTTGCGCGAATCCATAATTAAAAGGGCTATTGATAAGGGATTGGTGGATATAGAAATTCATGATATTAGATCATATAGTAAAGATCCCCATCGGAAAGTTGATGACTATGGATTTGGCGGGGGACAAGGGATGGTATTAATGCCACAGCCAATATTTGATGCAGTTGATGCTTTAAAAAAAGAAAACTCGAAAGTTATTTTGATGACGCCGCAAGGTGAGCCTTATAAACAGACTAGAGCTTATGATTTGTCAAAAGAGAAACATTTGATATTGATATGTGGTCATTATGAGGGCTTTGATGAGAGGATTCGCTATTTGGCAGATTTAGAAATTAGCCTTGGTGATTATATTTTAACAGGTGGCGAGCTTGCCAGCATGGTGATCACTGATAGTGTTGTGCGTTTAATTGATGGAGTAATTGTAAAAGAATCACATCTTCAAGATTCTTTTAATAACAATGTACTTGATTATCCGGTGTATACAAGGCCGGTTAATTTTCGAGGTATGGAAGTTCCGGAGGTGTTGTTATCTGGACATCATGCTAATATTAAAAAGTTTAGAGAAGAAGAAAGTTTGAAAAGGACACGTGAAAGAAGACCAGATTTATTGGAAAAGAGATGATTTGATGAGCAAGTATTATATTTGCGATAAAGAAAACAACGAAATAGTTTATGGATATCTCAATTATAATAAAGTTGATGGTTTTAGGATAAAACCGCGCAATAATTTAGAATATGATGGGATAGAGGTTGGCCGATTAATTTTAGTAGAGCCTACATTAATTGAAAAAGTTTTAAAAAGAAAAACAAAAATTAAACTTAATGCTTATTTGAACTTTTTAATTAGTATTTTAGATTCCGAAGATGATGAGTCTAGTGATTTGAGTTTAGTATTAGATGACACGAAGAAATATAAAGCTCTTATTATGAATAAGTATTCTAAGTTTTTAAATCCAATTTATATTAAAGAACTATTATATCGAGTAAAATTTGTCGAAGACGAATTAAAAGCTAGAATAAACGAAAATAGCAAGTACATGAAAAATAGTCGTGGAAGAGGCGGGAAATAGAGATTTTATTTTTAAAGGGACTTGAAACTAGTATAGATGTATAATGTTAGTAGCTGTGAAGATAAAAAAAGAATGATTTATAACAAATGCAAGAAAATGTAGGAATTTTCTTGCATATTCTTTTAATATATGATAAAATCTTTTATGTCGTGATCCGCTAGAGATTGTTATTTATGATCACAGAATAAGACAAAGGAGAGTGACTTATGAATTTAGTTGACCAAATTACAAAGAGTCAAATCAGAACTGATTTACCCGAATTTCGTGTTGGTGATACTGTTAAAGTAAACGTAAGAATTATCGAAGGTAAACGTGAGAGAATTCAAGCTTTTGAAGGTATTGTAATGGCTATTAATGGTAGCGGTGTTAGTAAAACTTTTACTGTCAGAAAAATTTCTGGTGGTGTTGGTGTTGAAAGAATTTTTCCTTTTAATTCCCCTAAAGTTGACAGCATAGTTGTTGTTAGAAAAGGTAAAGTTAGAAGGGCGAAACTAAATTATTTACGCACATTAAAGGGCCAAGCAAAAATTAAAGAAAGAAAATAAGGCTTATTGCCTTATTTTTGCTAGGAGATAAGAATATGGAAGAGACTAAAAAGGCGGAAAAGAAAAATATTTTTAAAGAGTTGTTACCGTATATTATTATTATTTTAGTTGTGGTATTAATTAGAACGTTTATTGTAACACCAGTTCAAGTTGAAGGAACTTCAATGGTGCCAACCCTTGAAGATAATGAAATTTTAATTTTGAAAAAGTACGATCATTCTTTTGAAAGGTTTGATGTGGTTGTTTTTAATTATAATAATGACAAACTGATAAAAAGAATAATCGGACTTCCTGGTGAGAGCGTTGAATATAGGGATAATAAGCTTTATATTGATGGTGAATATGTTAAAGAAGAGTTTTCTAGGAATTCTAATACGTTAGATTTTAAATTAGAAGATATTGGATTAGAAAAAGTACCGGATGATTGTTATTTTGTAATGGGCGACAATCGTAACAATTCAACAGATAGTAGGATTATTGGTGTGGTTAATAAAACGTCCATTCAAGGTATTACTAATTTTAGTATTTTTCCATTTAATACTTTTGGTAAAATTAATGAGTAGCTAATATGGCTACTTTTTGTTATAATTGAAAGTGAATAAGTTTTATTAAAAATATTATTTAATTAGAGTTTTAGGAAGTTTACATAGACAGTTACGGAGGTATTGATGAAGGTAATAACAATTAAACAGCCATGGGCAACTTTAATAGCAGAAGGTTATAAGGAATATGAATTTAGAACTTGGAAAACTAAATATCGTGGTGATATATTAATTCATGCGGGCAAAGGGATAGATAAGAAAGCAATGGAGAGGTTTCAGTATTTAAATTTAGAATATCCTATTGGAAAGATAATAGCGAAAGCAACTATTACGGATTGTATTAAAGTAGATAATAGTTTAAAAGAAAAATTAAAGGAAAAAGATCCAATTGTTTACCAAGGGATTATTAATAGAACGCTTATTGATCGTGCTGAATATGGTTTTAAACTTGAAAACGTTATAAAAATAGAACCGATTGAAATAAATGGTAAGCTAAGCTTATGGGATTATGATTATAAGTAATAGTGGTTTAATTAAGTAAAATTAGTAGAAAGTGATAGTAGTGGACAATAACCGGCAAAATTAGGTAAATATCAACTGGTCTATTACGATTTATTGTCCCCAAGAAGAACCTTATAAATAAAGGGAATCTACAATTTTAGATCTTGCATATTTTAGTGAAAAAATGATAATAATCACTCAAAAATCAAGAAAGTAAGCATATTTTAATGATTTTTATTAGGGGATTTTAAAAGGTGATTACGACATTTAACCCCATTTATAAAATAATTTTAAAATATAGAAAAGAGGTGAATATATGGCAAATAAAATGATTGAAGTTCAAAATATAAAAGTTAACATTTCAAGCATAAATGAGGATGATTATATATGTATTTCAGATATAGCAAAGGCTAAAAGTGATAAATCACGTGCTGCTGATGTAATTAGAAACTGGTTAAGAAATAGAAGTACTTTGGATTTTTAACTGCCTGGGAGCAAATTTATAATCCTAATTTTAAAGTGTTCGAATCTGAACACTTTAGAAAGCAAGCTGGCTTATTACCATTCACTCCTAGTGTTAGTGAATGGTGTGAAAAAACAGGTGCTATTGGCATATATTCAAAATCTGGTAAATATGGTGGTACCTGTGCACACAAAGATATAGCATTTGAATTTGCTGCTCAAATTAGTCCTATTTTAAATTATATTTAATAAAAGAATTTGAAAGATTAAAAGAGTTAGAAAATCAAAATAGAGAATGGGATGTAAAAAGAATATTAACAAAGAATAATTATTTAATTCATACAGATGCTATTAAAAATTATATATTACCTGATAATAATTACTTTAAAGATAAAGAATGGCTTAAATATGCAGAGGAAGCAGATATTTTAAATGTAGCATTATTTCATACGACTGCTAAAAAGTGGAGAGAATTAAATCCAAAACTTGCAAAAAATTTTAATATTAGAGATTATGCGTCAATAAATGAATTAACGGTTTTATCTAATTTAGAATCACATAATGCAGAGTTAATTAAAGAAGGTAAAAGTAAAGAAGAAAGGTTTGAATTGTTAAGTGAAATTGCTAAATATCAATTAGATATACTTAACAATGCAGAAAAGATAAGATTATTAGGAGATAATAAAAGCGATAAAGAAAAAAGTATAATAATAAAGAACTAAAAAAAATTAGAAGGATGTCGAAATATGAAATTAGAAGATGTAACTTTAGATGATGCAGATGTAATTATTGATTATCTAGAGCAATTTAAACCAAGGTTTGTTTCGAATATAAAACAAAATTATAAAAAAATTGAAGAATATGTTATAAGTAAAAATAAATTAAATAAATAAAAGGAGAGTGATTAAGTATGGAAAAGGGTCAAAATTCAACAAACATTAACTGGTATATACCGCCTTTAATTAACTTCCTTACAAGCCCTTTATTTTAAAGGACTTCATTGAATTTGCTTTTTACATTTTGTACATGAAAATTATCAGATATTTATAAAAACAGAAGGTAATTATGTCTTAAGTTAACTAATGCAAGAATTTAGAAAGGAGAATTTGAATGCAAGATAATGATTTAATAATATATAAAAATAGTGAAGGCAATATTATAGTAGATGCTATCTTTAAAGATGAAACATTATGGCTTTCTCAAAAAGGAATGTCAAAAGTATTTGATGTTGGTGTTCCAGCAATATCAAAGCACTTGAAAAATATATTTGAAGAACAAGAATTAAATAAAGATTCAGTTGTTTCTAAAATGGAAATAACTGCAGATGATGGCAAAAACTATAATACAGAAGTATACAGTTTAGATGCTATAATTGCAGTAGGGTATCGTATTAACTCAAAAAAAGCAACAGAATTTAGAATATGGGCAACAAAAATACTAAAGGAATATATGACTAAGGGGTTTGCATTAAATGATGAACGTTTCATTAGAGGAAATAAATATGATGCAAAATACTTTGATGAATTATTAGAACGTATTAAAACTATTAAAGTTAGTGAAAGAATGGCTTATCAAAAAATTACAGATTTATTTATAGCAACTTCAACAGACTATAATCCAAAATCGGAAGAAGCATACACTTTCTTTAAAATAGTTCAAAATAAGCTTCATTATGCTATTAGTGGACATACTGCTGCTGAACTTATATATGCAAGAGCAAATTCTAAAAAAGAACATATGGGATTAACTAATTGGAAAAATTCTCCTGACGGGTTAATATATAAATATGATGTAGTAGTTGCTAAAAACTATTTAAATGAAGAAGAATTAAATAAATTAAACAATTTAACTAATATATTTTTAGTTTTTGCAGAAGATGAAGCAAAGGAAAGACATATCATGACAATGCAAGATTGGATAAATGCAACAGATGATTTACTTAAATTTAGAAGAAAAGCAGTATTAAATAATAGTGGCACAATTTCTCATAAACAAGCAGTAGAAAAAGCGGAAAATGAATATGAAAAATTTAGAATTATACAAGATCAAAAATATATATCTTCAATGGATGAATTTTATAACAAATATTTAGAAGAAAATAATAAAAACTAAAATAGGAGTAATTGAAACATCATTGGAATTATTTTTTAGCTTTATAATTTTAATTATTAGCAATAAGATATAGAAATAATTATTAAAAAGGAAGTGATTATGTATGAATAATGAAGAAAAGTTAACTAAAGTCGTTATTAACTGGTTGATTACGATTTAATTAAACTAGCAAGCACACATCTATAAATAAAGGAATTTCATGAATTCCGATCTTGCATAATTTGATTAAAAAATAGCAAAAATCGCTCAAAAAACATAAAAATAAGCATAATTTAGTAATTTTTGTTGGAGAATTTTAAAGGTGATTACGACGTTTAAGAACACATAAGTATTATAACGAAGGAGGACAACAATGAATAAAGATATAGAAAAAAATACTAGTAAAACTTTTGAAAAAATAAAACATATAGATGAATATGGAAATGAATATTGGTTTGCTAGAGATTTACAAAAAGTTTTAGGGTATAAGGATTGGCGAAACTTTCAAAAAGTAATTGATAAAGCAGTTATATCAGCAAACAATAGTGTTTTAAATGAAGAAGATTGGGTTGTTGAGGTCAACAAGCCAATAAAAACTGGTAAAGGAAAAGAAGAATTAATAAAAGATTATAAACTTTCTAGATATATTTGCTATTTAATAGTTCAAAATGCTGATCCAAGTAAAGAAGTTGTTTCCTTAGGACAAACTTATTTTGCTATTCAAACGAGAAAACAGGAAATAACAGAACAAGAATACGATAAATTATCAGACGATGAAAAAAGATTCTATCAGCGAAAATTAACAAAACAAGGAAATTATACATTACAAAAAGTTGCCGCAAATGCAGGTGTTAAGAATATGGCTGAGTTTCATAATGCTGGGTATAAAGGATTATATAATGGTGAAACTGCAGATGATATTTTTAAAAGAAAAACTTAAGATATAGAGAAGATATTTTAGATAATATGAATGAGGATGAACTTGTTGCTAATTTATTTAGAATAAATCAAACTAAACAAAAACTTTTAAAAGATAATGTACAAGGAGAAAAGGAAGCTAAGGATGTACATTATGAAGTTGGTAAAAAGGTGCGAAAAGCAATTGCCGACATTGGTGGCATGATGCTAGAAGAAATGCCAACACCTAAAAAGCTTGAAAGAACTAGAAAGAGAAAACAAACAATTAGGAAATAAAGAACAAAAGAAACTAGCGTGGATAAAATAAAAGATGAATCAAATAGTGTTACTAATCAAAAATTAAGAAAGGAGATTGAAAATGGATATTGGAAAAGAAATGTTTGAAAAAGCATTAAACTTTTTGAATTATAGATATGGGGAAGATAAGGCTGGAGGAGTTGCCGTGTTAAGAATAGAAACCGGTGAGTATTTAATTAGTATTTGGCCTGAATGTTTCAATTCAAGTGCAGATTTATGTGCAGAAGTTGGTGCAATATGTGAAGCACATAAATTAAATAAAAAAGTAACTCATTCTCTATGCATATGTAGACAAAATGATAACGAAAACTATGAGATATTATCTCCATGTGGCATATGTCAAGAAAGATTATATTATTGGGGTAAAGATGTTAAATGTGCTATTTCAACAAAAGACAATAGTGTAATATTTAAAACATTAGAAGAATTACAGCCTTATTACTGGTTGAATAAGCAATAAATTATGTACCAAATTATAAAGAGGAAGTGATAGTAATGAGTAATGAAGAAAAAAGTTTTTCTAAGACGTTGATTAACTGGTTGATTACGATTTATTGCAACTCCCAAGAAAAACTTTATAAATAAAGGAAAAACACAAAAATTGATCTTGCACGTTTTTGCTAAAAAAGAGTAAAAATCAACAAAAAATCAAAAAATGAAGAGATTTTAGTGAATTTTATTAGATGAATTTAAGAGGTGATTACGACATTGAAACCCACTTAATAAAAGTAAGAAAGAAGGCGATAATAGTGAAAAAACAAAATAATATGATAGTAAATAGTAAGAATGAATTAAT
Organism: uncultured Bacilli bacterium; assembly: GCA_944358695.1. Taxonomy (GTDB): domain Bacteria; phylum Bacillota_I; class Bacilli_A; order RF39; family UBA660; genus Coprosoma. The sequence continues at coordinate 18,759 of CALVRM010000029.1, forward strand.
AAATGTTGAAAGTATTTATCAAGATATTCGAAATAAAATAATAACCGCAAGAGAAAAAATGTACAAGCATATTGATACGACTATGACAGAGGTTTATTGGTATGTGGGTAAAATTACTTATGAATTATCTGAAAATAGTACAAAGGCAAGTTATGGCAAAAAAATAATTGATGCTTTATCTGTTAAATTAACTAATGAATTTGGAAGTGGATTTTCGCCAGTTAGTATAAGAAGAATGCGTAGATTTTATGAATATTATCCAATATGGTCGACAGTGTCGACCGAATTATCTTGGGCACATTTTCAAGAATTAATAAGAATTGATAGAAAAGAAGAAAGAGATTTTTATGAACAAGAATCATTAAAATCTAATTGGGGTTGTAGGGAGTTAAGAAGACAAATCAATACAAAATTATATGATAGATATTTAGTATCACCCGATAAGAATAAAATAATAGATGAGTCAAAGAAAGGTTTAATTGAAAAACAACCAAATGAATTATTAAAAAGCCCTTATATATTTGAATTCGCTGGTTTAAAAGAAAACAAGAATTATTTAGAAACTGATTTAGAAAAAGCATTACTTTCACATTTAACAGAATTCTTGCTTGAACTTGGTAGAGGTTTTTCTTATGTTGCTAGCCAGCAAAGGATAAAGATAGGTGCAGAATATTATTACCCAGATTTAATTTTTTATAATAGGTTAGCTAAGTGTTTTGTTATAATAGATTTGAAAATAGGAAAATTAACTCATCAAGATATTGGACAAATGCAGATGTATGTTAATTATTATAAAAAAACACAAATGATTGATGGTGAAAATGAACCTATTGGAATATTATTATGTGCTGATAAAGATGATGCTGTTGTTGAAATGACATTAGGTGATGATGTTAAAAATGTATATGCTTCTAAGTATTTAACATATTTACCAACTAAGGAAGAATTAATAAAGATTATTAAAGATGAGAAAGAAATGTTTGAGTTAGCTAGTCAGAATGAAGAAGGTGAAGAAAATGAGTGATAATAAAGAAAATGTTCTTAATAAAAGCGTAATCAACTGGTATCCAGGGCATATGGCAAAGACCAAAAGGCTGATTAAAGAACAGATCAATTTGATTGATGTGGTTTATGAAGTGGTTGATGCTAGAATGCCTCTTTCATCAAAGATTGTTGACGTTGAGGAATATACAAAAGATAAACCTAAAATCATGATTTTAAGTAAAGTTGATTTGTGTGATTTAGAAGAGACAAATAAATGGATTAAATATTATGAAGAAAAAGGTTATAGAGTAATTAAAATGAATCTGGCGGAGAATACTAACATTAAACCCTTGATTACTTTAACTGAGGAAATTATGGAAGATTTTAATCAAATGCGAATTGATAAAGGAATGATAAAACGTAAGATAAGAGTTTTAGTAGTTGGAATTCCGAATGTTGGTAAAAGTACTTTAATTAATCGTTTAGCTGGTAAAAAAGTTGTTAATATTGGAAACAAGCCTGGCGTAACTAAAAATTTGAGCTGGATAAGGGTTAATGACGATATAGAACTTTTAGATTCTCCCGGAATTTTGTGGCCTAAATTAGATAAAGCTAATGCATTTAATTTAGCATCCTTTACGGCTATCAGAGAAGAGATTTTGCCCCTTTTTGAAGTGGTGGAATATGTTTTAAGTACTTTAGAAAAATATTATCCAGAAATTTTAAAAGCACGTTATAAACTTGAGAAATTAGATGATGATATTTTATGTGATTTAGAAAAAATCGGGAAAAATCGTGGCTGTTTGATTAAAGGTGGTGAAATTGATTATGATAAGGTAATGGGACTAATTATGAGTGATGTTAAAAATGGTTACATTAAAGGTATTACTTTTGACCGATATAATGAATTTAAAGGTGATGGCGTTGAATAAGCAAGAAATTATTGATATTTTAAAAAAGTATGCTTTTGACAAAAGCGAATATATAGTATTGTCAACAGGGGCTTTAGTTATGCATCAAATTAAAGATAAGGCTCATGATATTGATTTGGCAGTTTCACCAACTTTATATGATAAATTGGTAGAAAAATATAATCCTAAATGTAGCTATAAACGGGTAATTGATGGTGTGGAGTTTAAGATGTATTCTTTTGACGTGTTTGATTTTGGAATGAGTTATTATGATTTAGATAATGTTGATTTTATAGATGGCATTCCAGTTCAAAATGTAGAAACGGTTTTGAAATTAAAACAATCTTTAGGACGTGAAAAAGATCTGGAAGATATTAAATTAATTGAGGAGTATTGTAAAAATAATGATAGATAATTCTTTAGCTTTAGCTTATTTAGGCGATGCAATTTATGAAGTTTATATAAGGAAACATTTACTTGATAAGGGTATATGTAAGGTAAACGACTTACAAAAAGAAAGTATTAAATATGTAAGTGCGAAAGCACAAAGTAAGTTTCTAGAAACGATGTGTAATAATGGCTTTTTCACTGAAGAAGAAATTATTGTAGTTAAAAGGGCTCGCAATCATAAAAGTCATGGAAGCCCTAAAAACACTGATATTATTACTTATAAAAAAGCCACCGGGCTAGAAGCTTTGATCGGTTATTTATACTTAAATAATAATAAACAAAGAATTTTAGAAATTATGAATTATATAGTGGGTGATTAAATGTATATATATGGTAAAAATGTAGCTGAGGAAGCTCTTTTAAAAAATGAGAAAATTAAACAGGCTTTTATTTATGAAAACTTTAATGATCGTGCGCTTCTTAATAAAATTTCTAGTAAAAATATTAAGATAAATTATGTGTCCAAATATGATTTAGATCGTTTGCAAAGTGGTAATCACCAAGGTATTATCTTGGAGGTTCCTGATTATGACTATGCTTCTTTTGATGAAGTTTTAGAGGAAGAAATAATTGTCATGCTTGATCATTTGGAGGATCCGCATAATTTAGGGGCAATTATTAGAACTTGTGAAGCTGCGGGAATTAAAAGTTTAATTATTCCCAAAAATAGATCAGTTAGAGTAAATTCGACGGTTATAAAGGTTAGTGTTGGCGCTATTGAAAATGTAAAGATCGCCATGGTCAATAATCTTGTTAATACGTTAAAAGAATTAAAAGATAAAGGTTACTGGGTGATTGGTACAGATATGCAAGGTACTGATTTTAAGAAAATTGATTACAGTGGAAAAATTGTTATTGTAATTGGTAGTGAAGGTCAAGGTTTAAGTAGATTAACTGAAGAAAATTGTGATTTTATAGCTTCTATTCCAATGAAAGGTCAAGTAAATAGCCTGAATGCTTCTGTGGCAGCAGCTTTAATTATTTATGAGGCGGTGAGAAATCGTGGAGTATAAGGATTTTAATGATTTTGAGCTTGTAAGTTATGTAATGGAAAATGAGGAAGTTACTGACTTTTTGTTTGAAAAATACCGCCCCTTAATTAATAGTCTTGCTAAAAAACATTATAATGCTAATCAAAATATTGGACTTGATTATAATGATTTAGTGCAAGAAGGAATGGTTGGTTTTAGTACGGCTTTGAATACTTATAGTGAGCACAAAGATACTTTGTTTTTTACTTATGCTAAAAAGTGTATAGAGTCAAAAATGATTAGTATGATTGTTTCGGCTAATAGATTGAAGCACCAGATTTTGAATAACTCATTATCAATGGAAGCGATTGATAGTGAAGAATTTAATAATAGCTTAGATAAAATCATTGGCGATAGATCTAGTAATCCTGAGGATATTGCTATCGATAATGAAAATCTGTTAGAACTTATTGAGAGTTTAAATCAAGAGTTTACTGATTTTGAATCACAAGTCTTTGGAATGAAAAAAAGTGGCTTTAATTATCGTGAAATAGCTGAGGTACTGGATGTTGATCCTAAGAAAGTAGATAATGCTCTTCAAAGAATTAAAGCTAAAGTTCGGGCTTATTTGAGAAAAAGAGTAAATGATAAATAGATTAAAGTAACAAAGAAAATAAAAGCTGATTTTCTTTTTTAATTGATAAATTATAAGTAAAATGGTATAATTTAACTAGTAGGTGAATAAAGATGTCAGAAACTAGAAGTAGCGTTTCATTAAAGCGATTAGAAACAGTAATGTCAAGTAAAAAGAAGAGGCTAGTTTCGGTAAATAAAGATTTGGAAAATACGAAGGCTAAAAAGAAAAGGTTAGAAAAATTACTGGTAAATCAAGGTGAGATAATTACTAAAATAGAGACTAAAATTGAAGCGGCGAAAATGGACCCACATATAGTTCGGATAAAGAAAGAAGAAAGCGATGTAAAGGAAAAAATACTGGCTTTAGAAGAGGAAGAAAAAGAGTTGCAAGAAAAGCTTTTTGGTTTGAATTTTGAAATTAGCTGCGGAGTAAAAAGAGTTAGAAAAGAAGCTTATAATGACCCTGATTTAATGTTTAGACTTATTAATATGATTCGCATAACTGTACCTGGTTGTTGTATGATGGCTGTCACGCCTTTCGCTTCTAATTTATCTATTACTACGATACTTGTAGTTATATTTGGTGGGTTAGTTTTAGGTGAAGGTGTTGTAAAAATTGCTGAAAGAACAGTGTTTTCTACTTCGGTTTCAAATGCTAAAAGTAGAATAGAAAAGAAATTGCAGGAGGTGCGTGATTTATTAGCTTCGAATTATGAGTTACAAAAAGAATTTCCCCAAAGAATAATGACGGTAAAAAAAGAACTAGGGATACCAAGTGAAAAAGATTTAATTGAAGCTAAGAAAAGAACAAGTGAACTAGAGGCTGAACTAAGCAATATAAATGATCAGCACAATGATTTGCTAGAAGAAAAAATGCAATTAGTGGGTGGTGTTAATACAATTGAGGCCTTTTTGCCGAATTCCGCACCAGAAAAATCTAGTAGTCAGCAAAAAAGGTGGGGACCTTTAGTGGTTAGGCATCCGGGAAATAACATTTGATATATTTTTATAAGGAAACGCTTGACTTTTGTTTTAATACTTGTTAAGATGTATTTGAACACAAAAAAGTGTTTTTTCTTTGGAAAAAACATAATATTAAAAGTAGGTGAGGATATGCAGAAAATAAAAAAATTTTTTGCTGGTGTTAAAAAAGAGATGGGCAGGGTTAGATGGCCTAAGAAAAAGGATATGTTTAAATATTCAATGGCTGTACTGGCTTGTATAGTTGTTTTTGCAGCTTTCTTTGTGGCTTCAGATTTTATTATCGCTGGAGCTAGATCATTAGCGGAGGGACTTAAATAATGCAAAAGGAATGGTATGTTGTAAATACTTATTCTGGGCATGAGAATAAGGTGAAAGAAAAACTAGAAATGCGTGCTAATTCAATGGGGATGGAAGACTATATTTTAAGAGTGGTTGTTCCTGAACAAAAAGAAATCGATGAAAAAGGAAAAGAAAAGGTAAAAAAAATGTTTCCTGGGTATATACTAGTAGAAATGATTATGACCGATGAAGCATGGTTTATTGTTCGTAATACTCCAGGGGTAACTGGATTTATCGGTTCTTCTGGGAAAGGAGCAAAACCTTTTCCATTAACGCTTCAAGAAGTTGATAGAATTTTAGGCACAATGGGCATGAGCAGATTAGATGTAGCTAACGAGCTAGCTGTTGGTGATAAGGTAGAAGTTATTGATGGTCCATTTGCCAATATGTTTGGTGTAGTTAAGTCTATTGATTTAGAAAAGGCTAAATTAGAGGTTGCTTTAGATTTGTTTGGCCAAGAGACAATTGTCGAATTGGAATTATCACAAATTAATAAGGCATAGGTTTACATTTGTTTTAAAATGTGTTATTATGATAGGGCTATATTGTTTTTAAATATAGATATATAAGTGGGAGCGTGGAGCATTTTATACCACAACGCGGAAAAATATATTAGGAGGTGTTTTTCGTGGCAAATATTTCAAAGAAGATTAAGTTACAAATTCCAGCAGGGCAGGCAAATCCGGCACCACCGGTTGGAACGGTTTTAGGGCCAGCAGGGATTAACTTGCAAGAGTTCTGCACAAGATATAATGATGCAACTAAAGATAAAATGGGAGATATTTTACCAGTTGAAATTACTATTTATGAAGATAGAACTTTTGACTTTGTAATTAAAACTCCGCCAGCTGCATTTTTATTAAAGAAAGCTAGTAAGGCTAAAAAAGGTGCTGTTAATGGTAAAAATGACACAGTTGGAACTATTACTGAAGCTCAATTAAGAGAAATTGCTGAGACAAAACTTCCAGATTTAAACTGTTACACAGTAGAAGATGCAATGAAAATTGTTGAAGGAACAGCTTTAAATATGGGAATTAAAATAGAAAAATAATGTAAAGAAAACATAGGTTTAACCTATGTGGGAGGAATCCGCAATTGATTTCCACTTGAACCACATAAGGAGGTAAGAAAAATGAAAAAAGGCAAAAAATATGTAGCTGCTTTGGAAAAAATCGAAAAAGGTAAGTTGTATACTAAAGAAGAAGCAGTGAAATTAGTAAAAGAAACTTCTGTTGCTAACTTTGACGCTTCTGTTGAATTAGCGATGCGTTTGAATTTAGATACTAGAAAGGCTGATCAACAATTAAGAGGAGCTGTTGTTCTTCCAAAAGGAACTGGAAAAACTAAAAAAGTATTAGTTATTGCCAAAGGTGAAGCAGCAAAAGCGGCAAAAGAAGCTGGAGCTGATTATGTTGGGGATACTGATATGCTTGACAAAATTCAAAAAGAAAATTGGTTTGATTTTGATGTTATGATCGCAACACCTGATATGATGCCTGCTCTAGGTAAAATTGGTCGTATTTTAGGGCCTAAAGGTTTAATGCCAAACCCTAAAACAGGTACAGTTACTTTAGATACTGCTAAAGCAGTCGAGGAAGTTAAAAAAGGACGTGTTGAATATCGTACAGATTCTTATGGAAATGTACATGTACTAATTGGTAAAGTTTCTTTTAGTGAAGAAGATTTACTTGAAAACTTAAGTGCCTTTGTATCGTTGATTATTAAGTCAAAACCGGCTGTTGTTAAGGGAACATATGTTAAAAACATATCAATCGCTTCAACTATGGGGCCAGGCATAAAAATTGATGTTAATAGTTTTGACAAATAATTTACGTTATGATATAATGAAATTGTTTTGAAATAATACCGTAGACAGTAGGTGCATTAAAAGCTTAATTTCCTACCGAGGGAGCTTATTTAATTAAGTTTTTTTGCCCTGTCTATGACGGGGCTTTTTTACGGATATTATATTAAATTAAAAGAGGAGGTGTTCGATGGCTAACCAAAAGATTTTAGATAAAAAGCAAGAAATCATTAATGAAATTAGTGAAAAGACTAGTAAGGCTTCATCAGTGGTGCTTTTTGAATATCAAGGGCTTACAGCAATGGAAACAAACGCTTTAAGAAGATTGCTTAGAGAAAGCGATTCTGAGTTTAAGATTTATAAAAATACATTAGTAAAAAGAGCTTTAGATACGTTGAAAATTGATTTAGCATCTGAGTTAGAAGGGCCTAAAGCGATGGCATTTGGAACTGATGCAGTTGCACCGATCAAAGCGCTAAGTGATTTTGCAAAAAAACATCCAGCTTTAGTTCTTAAAGTCGGAATTGTTGATGGTGAAATTGCTGACGAAGCAAAATTAAAAGAGTTATCAACTATCCCATCAAGAGAAGGGCTACTTACAATGCTTGCTTCTGGACTTATGGGTACAGTTAGAGATTTATCAATTTGTTTAGACTTATATAGTCAAGATTTAGAAAGTGAAAAAAATTAAGGAGGAGAAAATAATGGCAAAATTTACAAAAGATGAATTTATTAGTGGATTAAAAGAAATGACAATTCTTGAAGTTAAAGAATTAGTAGATGCGATGAAGGAGGAATTTGGTGTTGATCCATCAGCTGTGGCTGTTGCTGCTGCACCAGCTGCTGCGGAAGAAGCTGCTGGACCAAGTACAGTTAATGTAGTACTTACAAGTGCTGGTGGAAATAAGATTCCGGTTATTAAATTAGTTCGTGATATCACTGGTCTAGGACTTAAAGAAGCTAAAGAATTAGCTGATAATGGTGGAAACATCAAAGAAAACGTTAGCGTTGATGAAGCTAATGAATTAAAAGCTAAATTCGAAGAAGCTGGAGCTACTGTTGAATTGCAATAATCAAATAAAATAAGGAGTAAGCCTGCATTTAGAAATAAGTGCGGGCTTTAGCTGTATATTAAAAGGAGAAAAAATGTCTCATTATTTTACAAACGATTACATTAAAAGTGATGAAAAGGTAATTAAAGCTAAAATTGGCAACGACGTATATTCTTTTTATGTTGATAATGGGGTGTTTTCTAAAAGAGCTTTAGACTTTGGTACACGAACTCTTTTAGAAAATTTAGATATAGAAAGAATTGAAGGCGACGTTTTAGATTTTGGATGTGGCTATGGACCAATTGGTATTTATATTGCTAAAAATACTAACGCTTATGTTGACATGGTTGATGTGAATGAACGCAGCTTGAGTTTAGCTGGGCGAAATGCAATTGAAAATCAAGTTACAGTAAACGTTTTCAAAAGCAATGTATACAGCGGTGTTTTAAAAACATATGATTTTATTGTAACTAACCCGCCTATAAGAGTGGGGAAAAAGATATTATATGAAATTTTAATGGGGGCTTATGACTACTTAAAACCTGAAGGCGAACTCTGGTTAGTAGTCAATAAAGACCAAGGGGCCAAATCGTTAGTAAGGGACCTTACTTTGAAATATGAAACCGAGGTAGTAGAAAAAAATAAGGGTTTTTATGTAATTAGAGCTAAAAAGCGTTGACAATTTGCCTAAAAGCATTTATAATTATAAATTGGCGACGTATACTTTTCTTCGGTATATGAAAAATCCAAAAAACTAGTTTATAGGGGTGAAAGATTGGCTTATACAATACAAAAAATCAATGATAAGCGTGAGAGAAGAAACTACGCTAAAACAAAAAATGCAATTGAACTTACAAATTTGTTAGACATCCAAAAGACATCATATGAGTGGTTTTTAACCGAAGGTATTCAAGAAGTTTTTGATGATATTTTTCCAGTGGAGAGTTTCACTGGTAATTTGTCGTTGGAATTTGGTGAATACTCTTTCGAGGAACCTAGATATACAATTAAACAGTGCAAAGAGAGGGATGCAACGTATGCTGCTCCACTTAAAGTTGAAGCAAGACTTTTTAATGTAGAAACTGGTGAAGTTAAAGAACAAGAAATTTATTTAGGCGATATGCCGATAATGACTGAAAGTGGTTCATTTATTATTAATGGTGCTGAGCGCGTTATTGTGTCACAATTGGTTAGATCTCCTTCTGTTTATTTTGGTAAAGAAGTAGATAAGAAAAATGGAAAGGTGACAGTTGGTGCTCAAGTTATTCCAAATAAAGGTACATGGCTTGAATATGAAACTGATGCGCGCGATGTTGTTTATGTGCGAATTGATCGGACTCGTAAAGTACCAATTACAACTTTACTTAGAGCGATTGGTTTGTCTAGTGATGCGGATATTGTAGATTTATTTGGTGAAGATGATTATATTATTAAAACAATTGAAAAAGATACAAATAAAAATACTGATGAAGCATTAATCGATATTCATTCTAAATTGCGTCCTGGTGAGCCTTCAACGTTGGAAAGTGCAAAAAACCAATTAATTACGAAGTTTTTTGACGCATTTCGCTATGATTTGGCAAAAGTTGGACGTTATAAGTTTAATAAAAAATTAAATGTTGTAGATCGTTTATTAGGATGCACTTTAGCCGAAAATATTAAAGTCGGCAATAAAATCATTGCTAAAGATGGCGATGTAGTAACAAAGGAATTATTAGAAACTTTAAAACCCATTTTGGCAGAAGGTTATGGTCGAAGACAAGTTTTAATTAATTCTGATTTAGATACTTATAACGAGGTTCAAGTAATTAAAGTTTATTCAAAGAAAGATAGAGATAAGATTGTTAGGATCATTGGTAATGATCAAAATACGGATATTAAACGTTTAACGATTTCTGATATTTATGCTTCAGTATCTTATTATTTAAATTTATTAGATGGTATTGGAAATTTTGATGAAATTGATCATTTATCAAATAGACGTGTTCGTCAGGTTGGAGAACTTTTACAAAACCAATTTAGAACGGGTATTGGCCGCATCGAAAGAATGATTAGAGATCGAATGAGTACACAGGATATTAACGAAGTTACACCAAAAAGCTTAATTAATATTCGTCCACTTACAGCAGCGATTAAAGAGTTCTTTGGCAGTTCACAACTTTCGCAATTCATGGATCAAATTAATCCAATTGCTGAGCTTACTAATAAAAGAAGACTTTCGTCTTTAGGACCTGGTGGACTTTCTCGTGATAGGGCTGGAATGGAGGTTCGTGACGTTAATCCATCACATTATGGTAGATTATGTCCAGTTGAATCGCCTGAAGGGCCAAATATCGGACTTATAACATCTCTTGCTAGCTATGCTAAAGTTAACGAATATGGTTTTATTATGACACCTTATCGAAAAGTTGTTGATAGTAAATTAACTGATGAAATCCATTATATGACAGCTGATGAAGAATTAGATTATTATATTGCACCAGCAACTATTAAAATTGATAAAGAAGGTAATATTCTTAACGAACGTGAAACAGTGCGTTATCACACGGATACAATGATGGTTTCAAAAGCTCAAATCGACTATATGGACGTTAGTCCACAACAAGTAATTTCTATTACAACAAGTGGTATTCCATTCCTTGAACACGATGACGGGAAACGTGCATTGATGGGAGCGAACATGCAACGTCAAGCGATCCCATTATTAAAAGCTGAGGCTCCATTAGTTGGTACGGGTATTGAAGCAATTGCGGCTCGTGATTCGGGTGCAGTTATTTTAGCAAAAGCCGATGGTGTGGTTGATTATGTTGATGCTCGTAAGATCATTGTTAAAACGGCTAAGGGTGTTGATACTTATTATTTAGATGGTTTTGAGATGAGTAACATGAGTACTTGTTATCATCAAATTCCAATTGTTGCTAAAGGTGATAAAATCATTAAAGGTATGGTGATCGCTGACGGACCTAGTACTGATCAAGGAGAACTTGCTTTAGGTAAAAATGTTACAGTAGCGTTTGTTAACTTTGATGGTTATAATTATGAAGATGCCGTAGTACTTAATGAAAGATTAGTCAAAGATGATGCTTATACTTCAATTCATATTAAAGATTATGGGATTGAATGCCGTGATACTAAATTAGGAGCTGAAGAATTTACTCGTGATATTCCAAATGTTAGTGAAGAGGCTCGTAAAAATTTAGATGAAAACGGAATTATTCGTATTGGTACAGAGGTTAAAGACGATGATATTTTAGTTGGTAAAGTTACACCGAAAGGTATGGCTGAGCTTACTTCAGAAGAAAAATTGTTGCACGCAATCTTTGGTGAAAAAACGCGTGAAGTTAGGGATACCTCTTTAAGAGTGCCACATGGTGGTGGTGGTATAGTTCACGATATTCAAATTTTAACTAAAGAGAATGGCGATGAACTTCCAGCAGGAGTTAGTAAAAAGATTAGGGTTTATATTGCGCAAAAACGTAAGATTTCTGTCGGTGATAAAATGGCTGGACGTCATGGAAACAAGGGCGTTATTTCATTGATATTGCCAGAAGAAGATATGCCATATATGGAAGATGGTCGTACGGTTGATGTTTTACTTAATCCACTTGGCGTTCCTTCACGTATGAATATCGGCCAGATTCTTGAGCTTCATTTAGGAATGGCTGCTAAAGAGCTTAATGTTCATGTAGCAACTCCAGTATTTGACGGGGCAACTCGCAATGAAATTATTGAAGCGTTAGATGAGGCTAATTTACCAACTGATGGTAAAATGACTTTATACGATGGTCGTACTGGATTACCTTTTGATAATCGTATAGCAGTTGGAGTTATGTATATGGTTAAGCTTGACCACATGGTTGATGACAAGTTACACGCTCGTGCCACGGGACCTTATTCATTAGTTACTCAGCAGCCATTAGGAGGCAAAGCCCAATTTGGTGGACAACGTTTTGGTGAGATGGAAGTTTGGGCGTTATATGCTTATGGTGCTGCTAACATCTTGCAAGAAATGATGACTATTAAGTCAGATGATGTCACTGGTCGTGTTAAGGTATATGAAGCTTTAGTTAAAGGTGAAGAGTTACCTAAATCAGGAGTACCAGAATCATTTAGGGTAGTTATTAAAGAATTCCAAGCTTTAGGTTTAGATATCACGGTTCTTAATGAAAATGGTGAATTTGTTGAACTTAAAGAACTAGAAGAAGCTGAAAAAGATAGTTATATTGTCGAATCGGACTTAGAAAGTGAAATTTTGAAATCTAAAGAAGGATCGCAAAATGTCGATAATGCTTTATCTGAGGAATTAGATGGTGAAGATGATTTGGATGATGAAGAATCAGAAGAAGAAATGTTTACTGATGAATTAGAAAACTCAGAAGTAGATTTTGCGGAAGAAGTTCTGGAAGGGGATGAGAAATAATGGATGCAAATAGTTTTGAAGGTTTAAGAATTGCCATTGCCTCGCCAGAAAAAATTCGCTCTTGGTCTTATGGTGAAGTTAAAAAAGCTGAAACTATGAATTATCGTACATTGAAACCAGAGCGCGATGGTTTATTCTGCGAGAAAATATTCGGTCCAACTAAGGATTTTGAATGTGCTTGCGGGAAATATAAAAGGCTAAGATATAAAAATATTATATGTGATAGATGTGGAGTAGAAGTAACTCGTGCAAAGGTTCGCCGTGAACGTATGGGGCATATAGAACTTGCTACTCCTGTGTCTCACATTTGGTTTTTTAAAGGCGTTCCTTCACGTATGGGACTTGTACTTGACATGTCACCAAGAGAACTTGAAGAAGTGCTTTACTTTGTTTCTTATGTCGTTTTAGATCCAGGGGATACTCCACTTGAGAAAAAACAAACTATAAGTGATAAAGAGTATCGTGCTTATATGGAAAAATATGGAACAACTTTTAGAGTAGGCATGGGTGCTGAAGCGATTAAAGAGCTTTTAAAACAGGTAGATTTAGAAAAAGAAGTTGAAGAAATAAAAAAAGAAATAGATGGTATTAAGGATTCGGCTAGCCAAAAGCGTATTCGTTTAATTAAAAGGTTGGATGTTCTTGATGCGTTTCTTGAGTCTGGTAATAGGCCAGAATGGATGATTTTGGATGCACTTCCAGTTATTCCACCAGAGTTACGCCCAATGATCCAACTGGATGGTGGTCGTTTTGCAACATCAGATTTAAATGATTTATATCGCCGAGTTATTAATCGTAATAATCGTCTTAAAAAGTTAATTGATCTGAATGCTCCATCTATTATTATTCAAAATGAAAAACGTATGCTTCAAGAAGCGGTTGATGCGTTATTTGATAATGGACGTCGTGGTAAAAATATTACGGGTCCAGGTAATAGACCATTAAAGTCTTTATCAAGTATGTTAAAAGGTAAACAAGGCCGTTTCCGTCAAAACTTACTTGGTAAGCGTGTTGACTATTCAGCGCGTTCGGTTATTGTCGTTGGTCCATCGCTTAAGATGTATGAATGTGGAATTCCAAAAGAGATGGCTTTAGAATTATTTAAGCCACATGTTATTAACGGTTTAGTAACTAAAGAGATTGCTAGTAATATTAAAGCAGCTAAACGAATGATTGAAAATCAAGACGAAAGAGTATGGGATATTGTTGAGGAAAAAATTAAAGAACATCCTGTTTTACTTAACCGCGCACCAACTTTACATAGACTTGGTATTCAAGCATTCGAACCAAAGTTAATCGATGGTAAAGCGATCAGGCTTCATCCACTTGTATGTACGGCATTTAATGCAGATTTCGATGGCGATCAAATGGCAGTTCACGTGCCAATTAGTGAAGAAGCGCAAGCTGAAGCGAGAATATTAATGCTTGGGGCTAATAATATTTTATCGCCTAAAAACGGGGCACCAATTACAACGCCTTCACAAGATATGGTACTAGGTAATTATTATTTAACTCTAGAAAAAGCTTCAGAAAAAGGTGAAGGTCGAATTTTTAAAAATAGTAATGATGCAATTATGGCATATCAAAGAGGCGAAATTACGCTTCATACACGTATTGCTTTAAGGGTAAGTTCATTTAAACATAAAATTTTCCCGGATAAATATATGGATAAGTATTTAGTTACGACACCAGGGAAATTAATTTTTAATGATGTTTTCCCAGATACTTTCCAATATGTTAATGATGGTAGTGATGAAAATGTTAAAAATGTTACCCCAGCTAAATATTTTATTGATAAAGGAAAAAATATTCCTGAAGAAATAAAGAAAATGCCTTTAACAAAAGCCTTGAATAAAAGTGCTTTAGGAGATTTAATTGCCCAAATATATAAAAGATATCAAACAACCGAAACTTCAGTTATGCTTGATGCAATCAAAGATTTAGGTTTTAAATATTCAACGTTATCAGGTATCAGTTTTTCAATTGCTGACGTTGAAGAAAGTAAAGTAAAATCCGAAGTTGTTGAAAAAGCTCAGGCGAAAGTTGATGCGATAAATAAACAATATAAACGAGGTTTAATTACAGACAAAGAAAGATATGATCGTGTTATTGATACTTGGTTTAAAGCTAAAGATGATGTATATGATGACTTAGAAAATTGGCTTAAAAGTCATCCAGAATCTTCAATTAGTATGATGATTGATTCTAAAGCTCGTGGATCTATTAAAGAGTATGGGCAGTTAGCTGGTATGCGTGGTATCATGAATAAACCGACTGGAGATTATGTTGAAATTCCTATTCTTTCTTCGTTCAGCGAAGGGGTAACGGTGTCAGAGTTCTTTACTTCTACCCATGGTACTCGTAAAGGCGCTGTTGATACTGCACTTAAAACAGCCGATGCTGGATATTTGACTCGTCGTTTAGTTGATGTGGTTCAAGATGTTATCGTTAAAGAAGATGATTGTGGAACTGATCATGGCGTTATGGTTGAACAAATCTTAAATACTGATGGAACTTTAATTGAATCTTTGGAGGAACGTATTATTGGTAGATATACTAATAAGAAAATTATTCATCCAGAGACTAAAGAAGTTATGTATGATAAGGATACTTATATCACTGAAACAATTGCTGAAAAAATTGTTCAGGCAGGCATTACCAAGGTGCCAATCAGAAGTGTACTTACTTGTAGAACTGAACATGGTGTTTGTAAAAAATGCTATGGACGTAATTTAGCTACGGGATTTGAGGTTGAGATTGGTGAAGCTGTTGGTATTATGGCGGCACAATCAATCGGTGAACCTGGAACACAACTTACTATGAAAAATTTCAATACCGGTGGTGTTGCTGGTGGCGAAGATATTACGCAAGGTCTTCCACGTGTTCAAGAAATTTTCGAAGCTCGTAATCCAAAAGGTAAAGCGACTATTTCGGAAATTAATGGTGTAGTTACAAAAATCGTGGATGAAGGTGGTCATTTTAAGATTTATGTTAAAAATGATGTTGAAACTAGAGAACATTCAACTAACTATGGCGTTGATGTAATTTGTGAAATTGGTCAGGAAGTTAAAGCTGGTGAAAAACTTACTAAAGGTGCGGTTAATCCGAAAGAATTGCTAGTAGTTACTGATCCAATTACAGTTCAAGAATATATTTTATTTGAAATTCAAAGAGTTTATCGTTCACAGGGTGTTGAAGTTAGTGATAAACACG
The DNA here is from genome assembly GCA_944358695.1 of uncultured Bacilli bacterium. Taxonomy (GTDB): domain Bacteria; phylum Bacillota_I; class Bacilli_A; order RF39; family UBA660; genus Coprosoma. Next base: position 34,523 of record CALVRM010000029.1, read on the forward strand.
TTGAAATCATTGCAAAACGTATGATTTCAAAAATTAAGATTATTGATTCTGGAGATTCTTTATTCTTACCAGGGACAATGGTCGACATAAATCATTTCACTGATGAAAATAAACGTTTAATTTTAGAAGGTAAGCGACCTTCTACTGGAAAACCAGTATTACTTGGTATTACCAAAGCTTCACTTGAAACTGATTCATTCTTATCAGCGGCTTCATTCCAAGAAACAACACGTATTTTAACTGATGCGGCAGTTCATGGACGCGTTGATCATTTGAATGGGTTAAAAGAAAATGTTATTATTGGTAAATTAATTCCCGCTGGTACAGGTGCTAAACAGTATCGTGAAGTTGATTATAGTTTAGAAAATGAGCTTTTAAAAGATGAGCCTTTAGAAGCTTTAGAACAAGAACTAATGGATTAGCCATTAGTTTTTGTTTATAATAATTAGCTTATTTTTTTTAGGCTTGACTCTCTATTTACTAGAGTGTTATAGTTATGGTGTCGATATTTGTAATTATCGTCTATATAATTATAACAATTGATTAAAAGGAGATAGTGAAAGTGGGGAGAAAAAAGGATAAAGTAGATTTTAAAAAAATTTTTCATGGTGTTAAAAAAACCTGGCCCTATGCAAGAAAATATAAGAAATATTTAGTTTTATATTTTATAATGATGATTTTCTTAATTGTAATAAGTGTAAGTGTGCCACTTTTATCTGCTAAATTACTTTTAAATATTACTGATGGACTATTAGATAAAGTACTCATTGTTAGCGCCATGATTTTTATCTTAGAAATAAACCGAAATATTTTTGATTATTTTAGTAGGAAAATGTCAGAGTTATTTTATTTTAATGTACTTAATGACATCCAAATTGATCTAGCTAACGAGACATTAAAACTTGATATTCGTGAAATTGATGCGCATTCTTCAGGTGTATTTATTGATAGGCTAAGTAAGGATGCGACTAATATGGCGGATGTGTTTGATATGTTTGTTTATTATTTGATGAACATTTTAGAAAATATTGGGGTATTAGGAGCAATTTTTATTGTCGATAGAACATTGTTTATTTATACGGTTGTAGTTTTGTTAATTTTATTTGGTTTTGAAAAACTTCGAATTAGTACTTGGTATCGCTATTCAAAAGAAGTTAGAAAGCTTGATGAAAAAAATAGTGGTTTAATTGCTGAATTAGTTCGGGGAATAAGAGATATCAAGGTTTTAAATTCGACTCAAGACTTTATGACCAAAATTATGTCTAGGGTTCGTGAGGCTAATATTCAAAGATATAGGATTAATACAGTTTTGCGAAGATATAATTTTTTAACGGGTTCTTTAAAAGATTTATCTGATGTTTTATTTATTGTTTTAGGAGTATATTTAGTAATGAATAATAAATTAACAATTGATAATTTCGTGGTTATTTATATGTATCAATCAAGGACCTATGGTTTATTAAATGCGCTTACTAATTTAGCAGAGCAAACTAAACATTTTACTTTAGCGGCTGATCGTGTTTTTGAAATTATTGATGGCGACTTTAAAAAGGAAGTTTTTGGTAAGGTGCATTTAGATAAAGTGTATGGTAATTTTGAATTTAAAAACGTTAGTTTTGCTTATAATGAGGGAAGTTTTGTTCTTAAGAATTTAAGCTTTAAAATTAAGGCTAATGAAACGGTAGCTTTTGTTGGAAAAAGTGGTGGCGGGAAAACAACAATTTTTAATTTAATTGATCGTTTGTATAAAACTGATTCCGGTGAGATTTTAATTGATGGCGTAAATGTTAACGAATTAGATAAAGCGAGTATTCGTGATAATATTTCTATTATTACCCAATCACCATATATTTTTAATTTTACAATTAAGGAAAATTTAAAAATTACAAAGACTGAGGCAACTGATGAAGAGATTATGGAAGTGTGCAAAATAGCTAGGTTACATGATTACATTATGAGTTTGCCAGATGGTTATGATACGTTGATTGGTGAAGGAGGCCTTAATTTATCTGGTGGTCAGCGTCAACGTTTAGCAATTGCTAGAGCATTACTTAAGAAAACCGAAATTATTTTATTTGATGAAGCGACAAGTGCGTTAGATAATGAAACGCAAAGAGAAATTCAAGAAGCGATTAATAATATGAAGGGTGAATATACAATCTTAATTATTGCGCATCGTTTATCAACTGTTATTAATAGTGATAGGATTTTACTAATAGATGATGGCCAGGTTGTAGCCGAAGGAACTCACGGGGAACTTATGAAAAGTAGTAATATGTATAAACACTTATATGAAACAGAGCTTATTTAGCTTTGTTTTATTGTGGACTTTTAATCTATTTTATTTTATAATGAAAATAGGTATTGACTCTCTATGTTACTAGAGTGTTATGATTAAATTGAAAGGAGGTTTATGCTTAAAAATCATGTTAAGAGAAATTGGCGAGGCATTAAAAGTCAATTTTAAACAATTGCTCTTGACTACTGAAAGACAAAGATTTATTTAGTTTATAAATTTTGCCATGAATAAGTAAAAGGTGGGTAGAAGACGGAAATGTATAAAATTGGGGAATTTGCCAAATTATTAGATACATCAATACGGACACTTCGCTTTTATGATAGTATTGATCTATTTAAGCCAGATGATATTGATTTATTTACAGGATATCGATATTATAGTGAAAAAAAAATAGAAGAATTTAAATTGATTTTGCAATTGAAAAATTTAGGGTTTTCATTAGAGGAAATTAAAGCTAACAAGGATCATTTAACTGATAAAGTTATGCTTCAAAAAAAAGAAGAGTTATTACATCAGCGGAAAGATCTAAATAAAAAAATAAAACAATTAGATGAAATGCGTCTTAGTTTGGGCAAGAAGCCAGTTAAAGTTCAAGATGTTAAAGTTTTGAGAAAGTTTTAAAGAGGAGGAAATATGAAAAGGACAGTATTAATCAATGGAAAAGCAGGGAGCTTAAAGACAAAAGGAGTATTATTTAATGAAGTATCTAATATGATTAACCAAGGTGAAAATGTTTTAATGTTAGATACTAAAGAGGAGTATTATAAAAGATTTAGAAAAGAGTTTGCGGAAAATGGATACAACATAGTAGTATTAAATTTAAAAAATTTAAAACAAAGTAATGGTTACAATCCTTATACTTTACCACTTTATTATTATATTAATGATGAAAAGGATAAAGCCGTGGAAATGATTGAGACACTTGGTAAAGAGATTTTCTTAGATGGATATGAGGGAGATCCTTTTTGGCCTAATATGTCAATAGACTTGTTTACGGGACTTAGTTTATTATTATTTAAAGAGGCACCTCATAATAAGGTTAATTTTGGAAGCTTGAGCCTTTGTGCGGATTTAGTTAGTAATGATAAAGAAGAATTATTAACAAATTATATTAAGAATTTAAATGTGATGGATCCTATTTATGCTTGTGTATCAGGAACTTTATTCGCACCAGCTGATACAAGAGGAAGTATTATTTCAGTATTTCGTGAGAAAATTAAAAAGTATTGTTTAAGAGAAAATTTGATGGCTGTATTAAGTAATACTGATTTTGATATTGCGAATTTAGGCAAAGAAAAAACGGCAGTATTTATCATTGCCCGTGATGATAGTAAAAATATTAATGAAATTGCGAACTTATTTATCGAACAAATATATAGTTTAGTGATTTTTGAAGATATTAAATTTAATTTTGTTTTCGATAATATTGAGAAAACTTCATGTATTTTATGTTTAAAAGATATGTTAAACATGCTTAGTAAAAATATGAAAATTTACGTAGCTACTCGAAATAGGAAAGTATTAGAAGAAATGTATCATGATCCTAATTTATTTGTTAATATCGAAGAAGTTATTGAAACTGAAGGGCAGCACATCGAAATTAGCGCTGATAATTTGAAAGAAGAACCAGCGGAGTATCCAACTTTGACAAGCAAGGCTGAGTATTTTGATATTGTTAGCTTTTTAAGAGAAAAAGATAATGTCTGAGGAAGAAATTATTAGTCGGCTTTATGAATTAGCCGATTTGAAAACCAAATATTTAAATGTGAAAAGGGCGGCTTTAGAATTAAAATCATGGATAGATCCTGTGGATAGCCTTCAAAATGAGCAAACGAAAAAGGGAAAAGTTTTGACTTTGTATAAAAAGATTGCTCCGCCAAATTTGAAACCCAAGGTTTGAGGATAATTAATAACCAAATGCTTAATGTTTGGTTATTTTTTTTGGAAAAAAGGAAATTCGTAATAACTAAAGTATAATATAAGTGAGTAACTAAAATTGTGGTATTTTAAGCATAATAATTCTAGTTTTGTCGAAAGTATATAAAACTGAAAAATGATGTGCTAAAGTAAAGAAGGGTGAGGATATGTTAGAAATAGATATACAGCCGCTTAGAGGAATACTGTTTGTAAGATTGAAAGGTAATTTAGATCGTCGCAATACGGCTAAACTTAACAGCGAAGTTGTTAAGTTTTTAAAACGCGTAGGGATTAAAAATATTGTGTTTAATATTAACGATTTAGAATACATGGATAGATATGGAGAAAAAGCTTTAATCAATAGTTTCAAAATTTGTCAAGGTAATAAAGGACAAACTCTCATTTGCATTGATGATAATAAAAAGCGGCTAATAAAAAGTGATTATCTTTTTTCGAAAGTAAAGATAGTTAATGATGAATTAGCAGCGGTTAATTTAATCAATTCATAGGAGGATATATGCCAGATATAACAGCACTAATTTTAGAAAATGAAGGGCTAATATATAAAGTAGCTAATTATTTTAGTAGTTATGGCAGTATAGAAGATTTATATCAAGCGGGTTGCATAGGAATTATGAAAGGCGCAGCAAACTATGATCCAAATAAAGGGACAAAATTTTCAACGTATATTTATTCGTATATTGTTGGCGAGATGAAGGCGCTGGTCAGAGAAGATAAACCGCTTAAGGTTAGTAGAGATGTTAGTAGACTTAGGGGATCAGTAGAAAAAGCAAGAGATGTATTATCACAAGTGCTGATGAGAGAGCCAACGGACGTAGAACTTAGTCAATATTTAGACATGGATGAATATTATTTGGCCGAAGTGTTGAACTCGGGTATTAAAACGCAAAGTATTGATGCGAATGTCGGTGATACGAATATGCTGATGCACGAAGTTATCAGTAGTCCTGATGTTAATATAGATGATTTACTTTATTTAAGAACTGAACTTGAAAATTTGGAAGAACCAGAGCGAACAATTATGATTAGTAGATATTATGAGGATATGACGCAGTCACAGATTGCGGCTAATCTTGGTACAACACAAGTTGATATTTCTAGACGTGAAGGGAAAGTGCTTTCAAAACTTAGATCAAGTGTTCATTGACTTTTATTATAAATTTACCTATAATTAAAATAGGTGAAGAATATGAAATATGGTGGTTTTACGTTAATTGAGCTAATTATGGTTATTACCTTACTTGGAATTATTGCTTTAATTGCTGTACCAACAGTGAATACGATAATTAATGACTCGAAGGATAAAGCTTATAATGAACAAGTGAAATTAATTGAGGATTCAGCTAAAACATATATGTCACGTAATTCATTGGAATTACCTGCGCAAACGGTGAATGCGACTAAATGTGTTTCTGTAAGCAAATTACAAACAGAAGGTTTTTTAGCTAACAAATCGATTGAAAACCCAAAATATAGAAGTGGCAGCACGGATAGTGAAGAGAATTTCCAGTACTTTACGGGAGCTGTCAAAGTTACTTGGAATGGTTCAAAATATAAATATGCATACACAAAAAGTGCAACCTGTGCTTAGAAGATTTTATGTCTTCTTTTTTTCTTTTTAATAAATATAATTTATTGGAGGAGATAATATGTATAATTTAATGACATTACCATATCCATACAATGGGCTTATACCAGATATTGATGAGGAAGTGGTGACAATTCATTATGATAAGCATCATAGGGGTTATGTTAATAGGTTAAATGCAGCGTTAGAACAAGCCAATTATAGTGGTAATTATAGATTGGAAGAAATTCCAAGTCACATTGATGAATTTCCGTTACCACTACGCGGAGATATTTTATATAATGCTGGTGGAGTGTTAAATCATAATCTTTATTGGCTCAGTTTGAATTCTCAAAAAAATGCGCCAAGTGGGAATCTTTTATATAAAATAAATGCCCAATATGGAAATTTTGAAAATTTTCGGAAAGATTTTATTCAAAGAGCTAAACAATTAGTGGGTTCGGGTTATACTTTTTTAGTTAGCAATAATCGTGGTGATTTAACGATTGTCAATTTAGTAAATCAAGAAACGCCGTTTTCCTATAATTTAATACCACTTTTTACAATTGATTTATGGGAGCATGCTTATTATTTGCAATATAAAAATGATCGAGACAGTTACATAAATAATTTTTGGAATAAGGCTAATTTTGATTATGCTAGTAGGAAATATGATGAAATAGTCGGTTAAGCCGACTTTTTTTGTATAAAAAAACAAATTCATTTCCATAATAAGCATAGGAGGAATATTATGGAAAAAAACAAATATAAAAGTATGGTTGATCGACATACACCAAAAGAAGATGTTTTATATAATGCAATTATTGCTTTTATAACTGGCGGAATTATGGGGATTATTGGACAAGGGCTGATTGATTTTTACTCTTATTATTTAACTATTCCTACTAAGGAAGCTACGGTTTGCATGTTAGTGACGTTAATATTTTTAAGTTGTTTATTTACTAGTTTAGGTTTCTTTGATAAGTGGGTGAATTTTGCCAAGTGTGGTTTAATTATTCCAATTACAGGTTTTGCGCATGCGACGATGAGTGCGGCCTTAGAATATCGTAAAGAAGGTTTAGTGACGGGAATTGGGGCGAACATGCTTAAACTTTCTGGAGCCGTGGTTATCTTTGGCGTTGTTAGTGCTTGGACTTTTAGTTTACTTAGAACGCTTTTGGGGGTGATATAGGTGACGTTTAAATATAATAATGTATATATTAATGAGACAGCTACGGTCACCGGACCCTATGAGGCTAAAGGACCCTTTAACAAATATTTTGACCGGAGTTATGACGACTTATATTTTAATGCACCTACTTGGGAGCAAGCGGAAAGTAAATCAATTAGTGATGCAGTGGATATTTTACTTAGTAAAGCGCGAATGACGCGTTTTGATATTGATATGTTTATATCAGGTGATTTATTAAATCAATTAACGGCTTCAAATTATACCGCAGCTAATATGCCATCGTCATTTATCGGAGTTTATGCAGCGTGCGCTACCAGTACTTTAGGATTGACTGTGGGTTCTAATCTAATTGAAAGTGGAATGGTTAATAATGTATTATGCGCAACTTCTTCACATAATAATGGCGCGGAAAAACAATTTAGATATCCAGTAGAATATGGAGGTCCAAAACCTAAGACAACAACTTTTACTGCCACAGGTAGTGCGGTGGCGTTGCTATCGTCTAAGAAAAGTAATATAAAAATCGAGAGCGCAACGGTGGGAGCTGTAATTGATTCAGAAATTAATGATGTTTTTCATATGGGAGCAGTGATGGCCCCAGCGGCGGCTGATACGATATATAAACATTTGATGGATACTGGGCGAAGTATTGATTATTATGATTTAGTATTAACCGGGGATTTAGGGATCTATGGTAAGGAAATTTTAAAAGAGTATATGCTTACGGAATATGGAATTAATTTAGAAAAATATAATGATACAGGAACGATGCTTTATAGTTTAGAAAGGCAACCAGTTTATGCCGGAGCTAGTGGTGCAGCCTGCGCACCTTTGGTAACATATGGATATATTTTAGAGCAAATGCGTAATAAAAAACTAAAAAAAGTTTTAGTGGTAGCTACGGGCGCTTTGATGAGTCAAACGATGGCTAATCAAAAGTTAACAATTCCAGCCATTGCTCATGCGATTAGTTTGGAGGCGGTTAGATGATTTATTTAAATGCGTTTTTGTTTGCTGGCTTGGTATGTATGATTGGACAGCTAATTTTAGATAATACAAAATTAACTCCAGGGCATATTACGGTGATATTTGTTGTATTAGGAGCGTTTTTAGATGTTTTTGATATTTATGATAAGTTAATTTTATGGGCTGGCGGTGGAGCACTAGTGCCAATTACAAGCTTTGGTCATATGTTAACTCATGGAGCAATAATGGGCTATCAAACAGATGGCTTTATGGGACTATTAGTTGGAACCTTTGATTTGACTTCGGCGGGTATTTGTGCCGCAATTATTCTAGCTTTTTATTTATCATTAGTATTTAAACCAAGAGATTAATTTCTCTTTTTTAATATGGTTTATTTTTATGATTAAATATAGCCAAAGGGTAGAAAAAATAGTAATTATGATAATAAATAGCATTACATACCAAAACATTCCTACTGTATTAATTAGATTAATTAAAAAATCATTAATAGATGAGCCATTTAAAAGTGGAAGGTTAAATACTTCAACGTTGACGGCATATGGTAAATGGTAATTGGGGAAAAGAAAGGAATTTAAAAATACGTAGTTAGATCCTTGTTTAATGGTGATATTGGCTAAAAAACCAACTAAAATTTGGGCATAAATAATCAACATTGTTTTAAAAGAAAAAATTAATTGATAGTGTTTTACTATATAAGTGCCGATAAAAACTAAAAGACTATGGTATAGATAACAATCTAGAACGTTAAAGCTTAGAAATGGATTTGGGCTTGTTAAAATAATGGCGCTAGTGCCATATAGAATTCCAAAAGTGCCTAAGAAACTTAAAATATATTTTTTGGGTTTTGCAAGATAGAATGTGCCAATAATTGGATAGGTGAAGCATAGTTGTAAAGATAAATCTTTGTTTATATTGAAATTATTGGTGATAATTAAAAAAGCAATTCTCATTATTTCTAAAAGAAGTAAAATTATTAAACTATATTTTAATATTTTGTCATTCTTTTTAAGGTTAATAGCCCAGATAATGGGGATTATTAAAAAGGAAAAAATTATGAATATATGTCTTATTGAATAAAAGGCCATAGTCTCACCATTATATTTTATGTTTTAAGAATGATTAAAAGAATTAAGTTTCGTTGACAAACTGTTGTTCGCGTGGTAAAATTAGAATGAATTTGCTTGATAAATGTGTTATAATAAAAGGCAAATGGTTATAATAATACCTTTAGATGAGGAGTTAAGAATATGGATGAAATTGTAATAAAAGGTGCACGGGAAAATAATTTAAAAAATATAGATATTACTTTACCAAAAAATAAATTAATAGTAATGACAGGAGTAAGTGGTAGTGGTAAGAGTTCACTAGCTTTTGATACGATTTATGCTGAGGGTCAAAGAAGATATGTGGAAAGCTTAAGTGCTTATGCGCGTCAATTTTTAGGTGGTTCAGAAAAGCCATTAGTTGACAGTATTGAAGGGTTAAGTCCTTCGATAAGTATTGATCAGAAAACAACGCACAAAAACCCTCGAAGTACAGTTGGGACAGTAACGGAGATATATGATTATTTTAGGCTTTTGTATGCCAGAATTGGGATTCCTTATTGTCCAGTTCACCATCAACCTATTTCTTCACAAAGCATTGAAGAGATGGTTAATGACATTTTACGGTTAGATATAGGAACCAAAATTCGGGTTTTGGGTCCAGTTGCCGCTTTAGAAAAAGGTACACATAAGGATTTATTAGAGAATTTGCGCAAAGATGGTTATGCGAGAGTAGTTATTGATAATCAAGATTATGATTTATCTGAAGAGATTATTTTAGAAAAAAATAAAAAGCATACAATTGAAGTTGTTGTCGATAGACTAGTAATCAAAGATGAAATTAGGAGTCGTTTATTTGAATCGGTGGAAATTGCGACTAAACTTGGTAAAGGTAGAGTATTGATTGATGTTATAGGTGGTGAAAAACTGTTACTTAGTGAGACTTATGCTTGTCCAGAATGTGATTTTTCACTTCCAGCTTTGGAACCTAGAATGTTTTCTTTTAATGCACCTTGGGGAGCTTGCTCAGATTGTAAGGGTCTTGGAATTAAATATAAGATCGATGAAGATTTGGTATTGCCTGATAAGAGTTTAAGCATTAATGAAGGCGCTATTAAAGTTATTAATAATAGCGATGATAGTAATATTACTTTTACTAATTTGCAAACAGCTTGTAATTATTACAATATTGATATGGATAAACCGGTTAAGGATTTAACTCGTAAGGAATTAGATATAGTTTTATATGGTACTAGTGATGTTTTAACATTTAAATATACTTCTAAAAATGGTAATACGAGGATTAGTAAAGGACTATATGAAGGAATTATTACCAATTTAGAACGTCGTTATATGGAAACTAAGAGTTCTTGGATTCGTGAATGGATTGAAAATTATATGACGGAACTTGAGTGTCCTAAATGTCATGGTTCAAGACTTAATGATAGTGTGTTAGCTGTACTAATTGGTGGCAAGAATATTTATCAACTAACGCAAATGAGTGTTAAAGAGATATTCGCGTTTTTTAAGAATTTAAAACTGAATGAGGAACAGAAAAAGATTTCTGAACTTATCATTAAAGAGATAAATTCTCGATTAAGTTTTTTAATTAATGTTGGTCTTGAATATTTAACGTTATCAAGAGAGGCGGGAACATTATCTGGTGGTGAGGCTCAACGTATTAGATTAGCTACGCAAATTGGATCTAGATTAACAGGCGTGTTATATGTTTTAGATGAACCGTCAATTGGTCTTCATCAACGTGATAATCAGCGACTTATTAATTCACTAAAAGAGATGCGGGATTTAGGCAATACATTGATTGTTGTTGAACACGATACAGATACAATGCTGGAATCTGATTATTTGGTGGATATTGGACCTAAAGCTGGTGTTCATGGTGGGGAAATAGTGGCCGAAGGAACGCCTGAAGAAGTTATGAAAAATCCTAATAGTTTAACCGGAAAGTATTTATCTGGTAAAGAAAAGATTGAAGTACCGGATAAAAGGCGCAAAGGTAGTAAAAAGTATCTGGAACTTAAAGGAGCTTCTGAGAACAATTTAAAAGGTATTAACATTAAGTTTCCACTTGGTAAATTTATTTGTGTAACTGGTGTTAGTGGTAGTGGTAAAAGTACTTTAGTTAATGAAATATTATATAAAGTGGTAGCTAATAATTTATATCGTTCAAAAAGTAAACCTGGAAAATATAAATCAGTTAAAGGATTAGAAAATATTGATAAGGTGGTCGATATTTCTCAAGCGCCGATTGGAAGAACTCCTAGAAGTAATCCAGCAACTTATACTGGCGTGTTTGATGATATCCGCGATGTTTTTGCTGAGACTAAGGAAGCTAAGATGCGTGGTTATGATAAAGGAAGGTTTTCGTTTAATGTTAAAGGTGGAAGATGTGAGGCCTGCTGGGGCGATGGAGTTAAAAAAATTGAAATGCATTTTTTACCAGATGTTTATGTACCATGTGAAGTTTGCCATGGAACGCGTTATAATACGGAAACGTTACAAATTAAATATAAGGGGAAAAATATTTATGATGTTTTAGAAATGACAGTTGAAGAAGCTTTAGAATTTTTTGAAAATATTCCTAAAGTGAAAAATAAATTACAAGTTCTGATGGATGTTGGCCTTTCTTATATAAAATTGGGTCAAAGTGCGCCTACTTTATCTGGCGGGGAGGCTGCAAGGGTAAAACTTGCTAAGGAATTACAAAAGAAGCCAACTGGCCGAAGTTTATTTATCTTAGATGAACCAACAACGGGATTACATAGTGATGATATTAAAAAATTATTAGTTATTTTAAACAGAATTGTTGATAATGGTGATACAGTTTTAGTTATCGAACACAATTTAGATGTTATTAAAGTCGCTGATTGGATTATCGATTTAGGTCCTGAAGGTGGGGATGAAGGTGGAAATATTGTTTTTGCTGGAACACCTGAAGATATTGTTAAAGAAGAAAACAGTTATACTGGTAAATTTTTAAAACAATATTTGTAAGAGTATTGGGTATAGAAGTGATATAAATCATTATAATTGAGAGGATAAAGTGAATCCTCTTTTTATTATGAATTTGTTAACGCAATAAGTCTTGTGTCAATCTTTATTATTTTGATACCCAAAAATATTGACATAGGGGTTAATGAGATAAAAATAGTAAAGTCAGATAAAATAAAGGAGAAAAAGAATTGAAATATAAAGAATAATTCGATATAATAAAAGTGAATAAAATAAAAGAAAAATAAGCAAAATAGAAGTAAGGAGTGAGAGAATATGAAAAGAATGACAAGTCGCCAAAGAAATATAATAATAGGAGGCTTATGTGCCATAGTATTATTAATGGTAGTAGGATATGCAGCTTTTAATAGTGTATTAAATATAAAAGGAACAAGTAATATAACAAGTAGCTGGACTGTTGAAATAACCAATATCGAAGTATTTAAAAAAAGTAGTGGAGCATCAGATAATCCAGGAAGCCCAACCTATGATAATACTAATGGATTAACAGCCACCTTTAATACAAACTTAACGAGTCCAGGAGACTACGTGATATATAAAATAGAAGTAACGAATAAAGGGAGTTTAAACGCAGTTCTTTCAAGTATCACGGGGCCAACGAGTAATAATAGCGATATAATATTTTATTTAAATAAAGATCAAAATAATGAAGATATAAGCGATACCTCAAGAATGATAACAACGAATGATATATTAAATAAAGCTGGAGATAGTAATGAATTAAATAAAGGATATGTATATGTAACAGTCTTATATAGAGATTACGAAGGACAAACAAATCCAAGT
>CALVRM010000030.1 GCA_944358695.1 uncultured Bacilli bacterium
TATTTTACAGGTATTTTACGAAAATTTCAGCAAAATTATCAATATTTTTATTTCCTTTATCTTCTATAACCCTGATAAACAAACGTTGTCAATACTTATATCTCTTTTTTTCATGTTTTTATCCTGATACCGATTGGTTTTTTCTTGCACATGTCATATATTAATGATATAATTAGTTTAATAATTTGAGGAAAGTGGGGAAAAAGATGTATTGTAAAAAATGTGGCAAAAAATTAGAAGAAGGGCAACAAGTTTGCCTATCTTGTGGAACTTTAGTTAATAGTCAGTTAAATCAACAAGCAACGAGTCCGGCTGCACCTAAATCAAAAATTGCAGCAGGGCTATTTGGCATATTTTTAGGTGCCCTTGGAGTTCATAATTTTTATTTAGGTTATACCGGAAAAGCGGTTGCTCAATTACTTATTTCCATACTTAGCTGCGGCGTGTTATCATTCGTATCAGCTATTTGGGGATTAATTGAAGGTATTTTAATTTTAACTGGTAGTATTGATAGAGATGCTATGGGCGTTTTATTAAAGGATTAAATGAAAAATAGAGTTAGAACTTTATTGATTATTTTATTGATAATTTTTCTATTTCTTTTTTTATGGCTTGGGCAATTTGACTGTCTATTTAAAAAATATTTTCATCTTCCTTGCCCTGGCTGCGGAATGAATAGAGCATTTAACGCCATATTATCATTTAATATTTTAACTTCTTTTCACTATAATATTTTAGCCTTTCCTTGTTTCTTACTAGGCATATTTTGTATAATAGTTTTATTATATGACTTTGTAAAAGGCACTGATTTATTTTTCAAAAAAACGTTTAAAATATTAAATAAATACTATAAGGTTATAATTATTATTGTATTTTTTAATTGGCTTGTTAATATATATCGCGATATATAAAAAAGCAATCTCGCGATTACTTTTATCGTAAACCTTGCTGAACAAGTTCAACAATTTGTGCTTTTTCTTCTTCCGTACTATTTTGCCATAAAAGTTCAAAAAATACTCCTATACCCGGAAGTGTTTCTTCTTCTTTCGATTTAATAGAAGCTTCAATAGCTTCCGATATCTCCTTTTCATCAGCATTTTTGAAATTATTTTTAATATAACCTCTTATACTTAAGTTCATAGTTATCAATTCCTCTCTATATGTTTACTTTTAACAAAAAAAAGTTTTTTATGCAATTATATATATTTTTTAATAAAAATAGTGTATAATTATATTAGAATGGAGGAAGAATTATGATCGCATTAATTATTGTTGGCGTAATTGTCTTATTACTAGTAATTTATGTAATTGTGACATATAATGGTTTAGTTAATTTTAAAAATAAAGTTCAAGATTCGTGGGCTCAAGTTGATGTTCATCTTAAACGAAGAAATGATTTAATTCCAAATTTAGTAGAAACAGTAAAAGGATATGCTAGCCACGAAAAAACCACTTTAGATGCAGTAATTGAAGCTAGAAATATGGCCGTAAATGCTAAAAATCCACATGAAGAAATGGCCAGTGCGAATATGTTAACTGATGCTCTTGGCAATTTGTTTGCGTTAGCTGAATCATATCCTGATTTAAAAGCCAATACTAATTTTTTAGATTTGCAAAATAATCTAAGAGATACTGAAGATAAAATTTCTTATGCTAGACAATTTTATAACGATTCTGTTATGGCATATAAAAATAAACTTGAAATGTTTCCGTCAAATATTATTGCTTCAATTTTCAATTTTAAACCAGAAGAATTCTTTGAAGCAACAGAAACAGAAAAAGAAGTACCAAAAGTACAATTTTAAAAGGTCCAACGACTTTATATTAAATAGTTAAATAAAACAATAAAAAGATTCACAATTTTGTGAGTCTTTTTACATCATCTGATAGTTAGCTGTATTATAATTATTTGAGTATGATTTGTTAATCATATTTTCTAAGTTAGAAACACGTTGTTCTAATGAATTAACTTGTTGACTTAAAGTATTTATTTCAGAAGCTGTATAACTTGCTGAACCCGCCATAGTGCTGCCCATAATTGGCGTTGGAGTAGCCATAGGCATAGGCATAGGCATTTGAACGCCAGTCATAGGTCCACCCATTGCTTGCATCGGTATCGCACCTCCGTACATATTTGGATAAATTGGATATGGTGTACCACCACAGTTACGATCTTTTTTCAAACTAATTACCCCTTTCATATCTCTCATTAAATTATATGCGTTTGTTTATTTTTGGTGCTGATTATGTTATAATGACGGTGGTGATAAAATGCGACTTAAAAATGTAAGAGGAGCCAAAAAAATAATCGATAACTCTTCATATGTAATTCAAAACCCCAGCGCTTATAAAGGAAATTTTAAAAGCTTATTTGGTAATAATAATCCAATTCATTTAGAAATAGGGATGGGCAAAGGTCAATTTATTATCGAAATGGCAAAATTATTTCCCGAAATTAATTTTATAGGTGTAGAAATGTATGATAGCGTATTAGTAAGAGCTGTTCAAAAACTGGAAACCCAAGAGCTTTCTAATTTGCGTTTATTAAAATTTGATGCAACTAATATCAAAGACATTTTTAATAGAGAAATCGATGTTTTATATTTGAATTTTTCTGATCCTTGGCCTAAAAACAGACACGAAGATCGCCGGCTAACTAGTTTAAAATTTTTAAAGCGATATGATATAATTTTTAAAGATAAAAAGAACATTATTCAAAAAACCGATAACCGTAAGCTATTTGAATTTTCGCTTAAGTCATTTACCGACTATGGCTATAAAATTGTTGAACTATCTTTAAATCTCCATCAAGACAAAAACTTTAATGTTGAAACAGAATACGAAAGACGCTTTTCTGAAAAAGGCTTTCCCATATATATGGTTGAAGTAATTAAATAGACACTTTTTGACATGTAAAGTTTTTAAAAAACTATAAAAAGAAAATAAAGTTTGATATAATTTAAGATAAGCAGGTGTTATATGAAAAAGAAAGGTATTATTTTATGTCTACTCGCGGTTTTACTTACAGGTTGTACGATAGTTAGAATCGATACAACAAGTATTGATAATATGATTGATGTAGTACTTTCAAAGGATAATACATTATATAACCGTGTGGGAATTGGATATAAGTATTATATCCCAAGGGGAGTTACTTATATTGAAAGTAGTGAAACCAATGATAAGCTTTATTCTAATGGTGTATATTATTATTTGTATTTAGATGAAGTAGGCTACTATTATAAAAGCAGTTTGAATTATAAAGAAGATTCTTCTAAATATTATTCCCGTAAATTAGCTAATGATAATTCAAAGGGATATTTAGAAATAACTAAAAAAGATGACCTATATCTTATTGAATTTGTTTATAATTATGCTAAAATAGAAGCTTTGGTACCCAAAGATGATATTGAAATGACAGTTTTAAACGCTTCATACATTTTATCGACAATTAAATACAACCATAATATTGTAAAGTTATCATTAGGTGACGATATTTTAAAAACTAAAGAAGAAAAATATGATGAATTTACTTCAAAGAAAGAAACAGATAGCTTTTTACGCTATGAAGAAGAAAAGGATTAGAGGTGTGATTAGATGGGATTAATGGACAAGCTAAAAAATTTATTTACAGAAGAAGTAGAAGAAGAAATAGAGATTCCCGAAGAACCAATAAAAAAAGAGGTTATTCAAGTAGAAATTCCTTCACCAGCAGCGCGTAAGGCGCCTGTAACTGAGGAAGTATTACCAGAACCTGATGTAGTAACAGAACAAAAAAAAGACGACTTTAAATTTCCATTTTTCGATGACGAAGATTTTCATGCAATGGAAGCAAAAGAAAAGCCAAAAGAAGAAAAAAAGCGAACTTTATATAATAAAAAAGAGACTAGAAAAGAAGTTTATAGTCCGCCTAAAGAAGAAAAAAAGGTTTTTAAACCCACGCCAATTATTTCGCCAGTATATGGCATATTGGATAAAAACTATCAAAAAGAGGATATCAAAGCTAAAAGTTCAAAACCGCGAAGCTATTATAATCCAAAAGAGGCAACGGTTGACGAGATTCGAAATAAAGCTTATGGTACTTTAGAAGATGATATTGAAACCACTTTATTTGGTCGTAATCGCGTTTTGTTCGATGAAGAACCAGAAAAAGACATGACAGATGTTATTGAAGAAAATATCAAAACAGACGAAGAATTGATCGATATTGTTAGTCCAAAAGAAGAATACTCAGATAGCTTAATTGGTGAAAGACCACGTCATGGAAATACCGAAGAAGAGCCAGAATTAACCGATTTACTTCAGGCAGAGCTTGGCAAGGATGAAGAAGAAAAACCACATAAAATCAGTGATAGTGAACTATTTAGTATGATTGATTCTATGTATCAAAAAGGAGATAAAAATTAATGATTAATATATTGGATTTTATGGGCATAATTTTCTATATTGCTTTAATAGTATTAGTAGTAGTTCTAATAATTTTAGCTATTAGGGCTATTCAAACGTTGAATAAAGTTGACAAAGTTGTTGATGATATTAGTAATAAGTCATCTAAACTGGATGGTTTATTCAACATTATTGATACAACTACTGATGCTGTGGTAGGTATTAGTGATACTTTAGTTTCATTTATAGCTAATGGTATCGAAAATTTATTTAATAGAAAGAGGGTAAAAAAAGATGAGTAAAAAAAGTGGAATTGGCAAATTTTTAGCTGGTGCTGGAATTGGAGCGGCTTTAGGGATATTATTTGCCCCTAAAAAGGGTGAAGAAACGAGAGCTGATTTAAAAAATATGTTTGATGATTTAGTAGCCAAAGTTAAAAGTATTGATGCTGAAGATGTAAAAATTACAGTTGAAGAAAAAATCGAAGATTTAAAAAACGGTTTAGAAAATTTAAATAAAGAGACAATTTTGGAAGAAGCTAAAAAACAGGCCAAAAATCTGCGCCATCAAGCTAATGAGTTAGTTGAATATGCAATCGAAAAAGGAACTCCGGTAATTGAAAAATCGGCTAATGCTATTAAAGCTAAGGTTATCGAAGTTTCACAGGCTGTCATCGATAAATTATCTGATGAAGAGCCTAAAGCACCCAAACCAAAAAAAGCCTCTAAATAATGTCAAGTAGATAAACACTATCTACTTTTTTTAGTCATAAACGTTTGAAATAATAATATTGTGGTATACTTTAAAGTAAGGATGATAGGTGTGATAGTTTGAAAGAATGGTATAATTTAGATGAAAAAGAAATTTTTAACAATTTAAAAACCTCTGAAAATGGGTTAAATAACGTTGAGGCCCAAAATAGATTAAGTAAATATGGTAAAAATGAATTGCCTAAGAAAAAGACGGATAGTTTTATTAAAATCCTTTTTAGACAACTAGCCGATCCAATAGTTATATTATTAATTATAACAGTATTATTTTGCCTTTTAATTCATGAAGTAGTGGATGCTCTAGCTATAACGTTTATTATATTGATTGATTTAATTATGGGAACTTTTCAAGAATGGAAAGCTGGAAAAACTGCTGAAAGTTTACAAAAGCTAATTAAGGTAAAAACCCATGTATTAAGAGATGGTAAAGAAATAGATATTGATTCTGGCCTTTTAGTAGTCGGTGATATTGTTTTCTTAGACTCTGGTGATAAAATAAGTGCGGATATGCGTATTTTAAGCAGTAATAATTTACAAGTGGATGAATCAGTTTTGACTGGCGAAAGCATGAATGTATATAAAGCATCAACGATTTTAAATAACCAAGTTCCTTTAGCCGAACGTAAAAACATGCTTTATGCAGGAACGACCATTGTTACCGGGCGCGCTAAAGGTGTTGTTGTTCAAACTGGATTGCAAACTGAAATTGGTAAAATTGCTGGTGAAGTAAACAACACCAAAGAAACAAAATCACCATTAACCATTAGAATGGAGAAATTTTCTAAGCAAATTAGTTTGTTAATCGTTATAGTTGCTATTATTATCGCATTGATTTTAGTTTATAAAGATGTTCCTGGGAGCGAAATATTTTTATCGGTAATCGCCCTTTCAGTCTCAGCTATGCCAGAAGGACTTCCATTAGCTCTTACCATGGCTTTAACAATTGCCTCTAATAAGATGGCCAAGAAAAACGTGATAATTAAAAAGCTTAATTCAGTTGAAAGCTTAGGCAGCTGTACCGTGATTGCCTCAGATAAAACTGGAACTTTAACAGTTGATGAGCAAACGGTAAAAAAGATTATATTGCCAAATGGCTTAGCATACAACGTCTCTGGCACTGGCTACAATGATGAAGGAACAATTGAAGGTGATTTATCCGCTTTCGACCAAGTTAAAATGATTAGTAAATTAGGTGTTTTAAATAATGAAGCTGGGCTTGTTAAGAAAAACAATCGTTTCGAAAGTTTTGGTGATTCTATTGATATTGCTTTTTTAGCCCTTGGGTTAAAAGCTAAAGCGGACACAAGCGATTTCAAAATAATTGGAAAAATACCTTACGAATCAGAAAATAAATATTCGGCAGTGTTTTATGAAATTAATGGTGAAGTGCACTGTACAGTTAAAGGTTCTGTTGAAAAAATATTAGCATTTAGTACCAAAATGATATTTGAAACAATTAAGCCTTTAGATAAGTCTATTATTACTAAGCAAAACGAAACATTGGCTAAGGAAGGGTACCGAGTAATTGCTATTGCAGATGGTGTAGTAAATAATTTTGTCCAAAAGGAATTCTATACCAGTGAAGACTTTAATAATTTAAATTTTTTAGGATTAGTTGGTTTTATCGATCCGATTAGAGAAGAGGTTAAAACTTCATTAGAAGAATGTATAAGTGCTGGAATTGCGGTTAAAATGATTACCGGTGATCATCCACTAACTGCTTTTACGATTGCCAAAGAACTGGGGTTAGTAAAAAATTATGAAGAGGTTACCACTGGAGCAGATGTTGAAGTAGCTTTAGAAAAAGGAGAAGAATTCTTTGATAATTTTGTCAAATCTAAAAAAATTTTTTCACGAGTCACTCCGCTTGACAAATTAAATATCGTTGAGTCGTATAAAAGGCAAGGAGAGTTTATTGCCGTAACAGGCGATGGGGTAAATGATGCTCCAGCTTTAAAAAGTGCGAATATAGGAATAGCGATGGGCTCGGGAACAGATGTTGCTAAGGAGACAGCTTCGATGATTATTACCGATAATAGCTTTAAGTCTATTGTTGCTGGTGTGAAAGAAGGGAGAATTGCTTATAGTAATATCCGTAAAGTAAGTTATATGCTTTTATCTTGCGGCTTAGCTGAAGTACTGTTTTTCGTGCTATCAATAGCCTTTAATTTGCCAATGCCATTAGTGGCTATTCAATTATTATGGTTAAATATTGTTACTGATGGTCTTCAAGATTTCGCTTTATCATTTGAAAAAGGTGAAAATAATATTATGAAGGAAAAGCCGCGAAGTACTAAAGAATCAGTCTTTAACAAAGAATTACTTAGTGAAGTATTAATTGCAGGACTGACGATTGGACTAATCGTTTTTGGTGTTTGGGTTTATTTGATTGATATTCTTCACTTAGATGAGAATATAGCCCGAGGATATATTATGGTATTAATGGTGTTTATACAGAACATTCACGTGTTTAATTGCCGAAGCGAAAAACAGTCAGCTTTTAAAATACCGTTAAAAAATAACCCACTTATTATTTTTAGTATTGTCTCAGCTGTTATTTTACAAATTATCATTATGGAAGTTCCAGTTTTAAGTCATTTCTTAAAAACAGAAACAGTGCCACTTATTCATATGGTTTATTTGTTGTTAATGGCCTTTATAATCTTAATAGTAATGGAATTTTATAAATATATTAGATATCACAGGAAAAACTCTTAGGAGTTTTTTATTTTACACTTTTTCACATGTTTTCATGTTAATGAATAAAATTCGGCTTGAAAACATTGACATAAGGGGGGGGGGGGGGGAAGGTTTTTTTTGGGGGTGGGAGGAGGGGGAGGGTTTTTAAAAAGGGTTTGTTTTTTTGTTGCTTTTCTTTGGTTTTTTT
>CALVRM010000031.1 GCA_944358695.1 uncultured Bacilli bacterium
TACTAGGGTGTATTTTCTCTAATGCCATTTCTTCCATGGCACGTTTAGTTCTTGCTCCAATTTCTTTTCTTTCTCGTTGACCAAATACCAAATTCATACCAAATATCATTTCACCATTAGCAGTAGATACATCATAAGGCTCTAAAATAAGTTCAATTTTGACATCGTGTTCTTCACAATAGTTAAGTAACCAAAAGCCATCATAATTGTTTCTTGTAAGTCTATCTACTTTAATAGCAATTAACTTATCAATTTTCTTAGCCTTAATATCGGCAAGTAATCGTTGCATTTCTGGTCGCATTAAATCTTTACCAGAATGTCCTGCGTCATTATAGACATCTACAATACTATAATCATTCTTTTCACAATATTCTTTAATCATACGAAGTTGTGAATCAATAGAATAACCATTATCTCTTTGGTCATCTGTACTAACTCTTACATATACTGCACATCTCATAAATCATCTTCCTCTCTTTTTAAGATTTGAGAGAATGTCCTCTCACTTGTTTCCTAACTAAAACGCTAAAAAACAATCTCTAAATCTGAAAAAAGTTAAAATTTTACGCAAATTTTACATTTCTTCATAAGTTTCCTAACTTAAACAAGAAAAAGCAGACACCCTCTCATATGTTTCCTCACAAAATTGAAAAAAGTAAAGTCTAAACTTTAAATTTCTTTAAAATTTGAATAATTTCTTTGAGATTATATTTTTGATTGTGTTCTTTAATATAAAATGGTTTATTCGATATTTCATTTACTTGATATTCAAGTATTGTAAGAGTGGTAGGATATGTAATTAAGTATTCAGTAGGTTCTATAACTTGTAAATTAGTATGTAAGATATGTTTTATGGTTCCTTTTTTAACTTTGTAAGTGTAGTCTTTAATTGCTTCTAATATTTCAGTATTTGGCTTTAATGTTTGAGTGGTTTTAAAATCTAGCATCAAAAAAGTCCTCCTTCCTAGAAAGAGAACTTTAAGTCTTTTATATAAAATAAAAACTCACGAACTTTATAGGTTCGTAAGTTGTTTTCAAATGGAGCAAGTGACCGGAATCGAACCGGCATCTTAGCCTTGGCAAGGCCATATACTAACCGTTGTACTACACCTGCATAAAAGAACTATTGAGTTCTTTTTCATTATATAATATTTTTAAGTGATTGTAAAGCCATTTTTGCTCTTTTTTTCATTCTATCCACACCTAATAAACGCATAATATCATATAAATCAGGTGTCATAGATTTACTAGTTAGAGCTACTCTTAAAACCATACTAATATCAGTTATATTGCCTTTATATTTTTCTGGATTTTCTTTGTATGATTTCATATCGCCCGCATAACCTAACTGGGTAGCCAACTGTTGCATTTTATTAAACCACAGATTTTTATCATCTTCTAAATTATAATATTCTTCTAAATAGGTATTTATTATTAATTCTTGCTCTTCTCTATCCTTAATATTTTGCCATTCATAGATTTCAGGGTCAAATAATTCATCATACATATACCAAGTTTGATTTTTAACGTCACTGAAGCAGGCAATATCTTTTCTTGGCTTTTTTTGTTCTCTTTCAATATTAAATATTTGAATGCTATAATCTTTATATTTTCCTAGTAAAATAGCAAAATCTTTATCGTATAGTTGGGTATGTTTTAAAGCCAATTCATATACTTCTTCGGCCTTTAATCTACTTATATAATTTTTAGATATATTGATTAACTTGTCGTAATCAAATAATGTACCTCCTGTTGACATTTTTTTAAAGTCTAATATAAATTCATCTGGGTCTTTATCTTTGTTTTGTTCTAACCATAATTCAAAATTCGAATTAGCAACAGTTTCTAAATAAAGCATAATCGCTTCATTAGGAATTCCTTTTTCATGATAAAAACTGACTGCTGCTTCTGGGTCTTTGCGTTTGCTTATTTTACGTCTAGTACCATTGTCTTCAATCATTAATGGTGAAATATGGGCATATTTAGGAACTTTAAAACCAAGCATAACAAATAGTTGAGTATGTTTGGAAACGCTAGGATACCATTCATCACTTCTAATAATATGTGTTGTATGCATTAAATGGTCATCGACTGCATGGGCAAAATGATATGTTGGCAATCCGTCTGATTTTATAATTATAAAATCTTCATCGTTCTCTGGCAGCTCAGACTTTCCTTTTACACAATCTTTAAAAGTAAATCTTTTATTAAAATCTCCATTAGCTTTTAATCTAATAATATATTTCTCTCCATTATTAATTTTGGCAATTGCTTCTTCCATTGTTAAATTGCGGCATTTAGCCCATTTGCCATAATAGCCTAATCTTTCTTTTTTACTTTCTTGATTTTCTCTAGTTCTTTGTCCATCTTCCTCAGAGCAAAAACAAGGGTATGCCTTATCTTCAATAATTAGTTTTTTAGCGTACGCTTGGTAAATATCTTTTCTTTGACTTTGCATATACGGCCCATAATTTCCTTTGTCACCATCTTTAGTAAAACCTTCATCAAATTTAATATTAAATTTTGCTAAATCTTCAATAATTTTATTTACACCATCATCAATTGTTCTTTTTTGATCAGTATCTTCAATTCGAAGATAAAAAACTCCATTAGTTTGTTTTGCCATTTTGCGACAAATAAAGGCAGTATATAAAGCCCCAATATGTATAAACCCCGTAGGACTTGGAGCATATCTAGTAACCATTGCTCCTTCTTTTAAATTTCGCTCTGGATATAAATTTTCATAATGGGTATAATCATGTTTAACGTTTGGTAATAATAAATCGGCATATTCTTCTCTAGTCATTTTATTCCTCCCTTTTTATATTATCCAATATTTATTAAGAAAAATCAATTAATTTAATATAAATTATTCGTAAACTTGACTTTTTATTTTTTTAGTTTAAAATATATAGTCGTTGGAGGTGCTTTAAATGAATGATGAAAACATAAAATTACTTTTAACTATCGACGATTTTTTAAATGGCCGCATTCCTTATAATGATGAACAATATGAAACAGATGATCCTTATATGCGCAAATTACTTAACGATGAACCAAAAGAAACACTTGAAAATACGAACAAAAAATTAGTAAAAAACATACCTTACTATAATCATGACAATAAATAGTTTAAATAATACTTGACTATAATTATTGAAAATATAAATGCTAAGATATGACACTTATATTTTCAATAATAGTTTTTTTATTGCTTCTTTTGTAATCTTCTTGTTTTTTCCCATTTTTATTCTAACATGGAAAAAAGCAGACTAGAAAGGTTATCCTTTTTATCTGCTTTTTCCCTAGGTCTACTGTTTAAAACACATGCACGTAAGTAGTTAGTTTTTACACACATCTTTAGCCAAGACAATTTCTCCATCTTCTTCACGGATAGTTTCATTTTCATATATTAATTTACCCTCGGTCCATAATTCAGACTCCAAAGTGCCATTAGTCTGATAATTATCACAAGTATCAATTTCCATCAAACCTAAACTTGTATATTTTGTATATGTAACATTGTTTGTTAATTTGTAATTGGCGTTTCCACCATTATAAATAACTTCGCCTTCTTTTAACACTATAAGCTCTTGCATGCCTTTGCTACTTCCCTTTTCTAACAAAAGATAAATAATATCATCAGCAGTTTTCATTTTCCAGTTTTCATTAACTTTTATTCCAGTAATTGGTGTATTGATAAGACTATCTTTATAATAAACATTTTTAATGATATATGGTAGCCTCTCATCCTCGGTTCTTACAATATCAAACGATAAATCGGTTGCATAAATAACTAATTTGAAATTATCATAATTGGAACATTTTGCCAGTCCTGAAGAAATATTATATTTTGATGCCTTTGATGTACAAATTTTTTCGGTTTGATCATTTGATTTATTACTGAAATTATTAGAATTCTCCTCTGGCATATAATAATTAACATATATTAAATATCCAATAATTGCAAGTAAAGCAAAAATGATTAAAATTAATAAGAATAACCAGATTCCAGAGTGAGACTTTTTATCTCGGTATTTATATACTACTTTTTGTTTTGGCCTTTTTGTTTTGGCTTTTTTAGTGACTTTTTTAGTCTTTTTTACCTTTTTAGGTTTTGATTTTTTATCTTTATAAACTGCTTTGGTCTCTTCTGACTTTTCTTCAATATCTTCTTCGTATTCATAGTCTTTATTTTGAGCCATATCATCACCTCATAGTTATATTATATGGCTGATTATTATTTTAGTCAAATTAAAGAATAGCAATTAAGCTATTCTTTAGCATCATCTTCTGGTGTTTTTGGAGTGCATGTTCCATTAGACCATGTCCCACCATTATTTATACATTCCTTTTCTTTTTCACTATCTGAATTTTCTTTATCAGTGTTGTCTGTTTTATCAGAGGTTTGATCAGTAGTAGTTGTGTTTTTATTTGTCTGGTTGTTTGTACTCTTACTAGTTTCAGTACTACCACCTGACAAGGTAATTGTAATACTACTTACATCTTCAACATTAGCACCTGAAGGAACACTTTGGGCAATTACTGTGCCAGTTCCACTTCCATTCACATTTACTTTAATACCATTAGCTCCACAAAATGAATTAACATAACTCAAAGACTTACCAACAAAACTTGGGACTAATACCAATGAAGTTTTAGATGTTTCGTCCTTGCCAATGACAATTTCTTCATAAGGAGTATTTATATTAAAGCTAAATTTTTTTATTGCTTTAGTCTTTTTAAGTTCTAAGTTTTCTTTCATAGCATTAGATACTGCTTTAATACTATCATCATATAAAACATAGTTATATAACGATAAATTAGTTCCGCCATAATCGTAAATCCTTTGATCATAACCATTTAAATATAACCTTTGCATACCTAATAAATCAGCCATATCACTATTTTTACTGGCTTTTGCCGCAATATCTTTAAAAACATTATATAATGATAAGATTTGCTCTGTGCTCATATTAGTATTCATGTTATTACTAATTGTATCTAATAAGTCATATACAGTATTAAGATCTTTAATTGATTTAAATTTATTTAATAAAGCCATAACAACTTCTTGTTGGTGTTGCCCTCGAATGAAATCATTACTAGTATAATTAGTCCATTTAGCTGAACACATCGATGGATTTGGATGGCGATTACGTGCAAAAGCCAAAGCTTGTTCACCATTTAGTGTCTGTTTGCCTTTTTCAATATATACAGTATTAGCCCCCCATTCTCGATTACTATTTTGTTCACATAAATTATATGGAACGTCAACTTCAACCCCACCTAAGGTATCAACTAAACCTACAACACCTTTAAAATTAATTTTAACATAATAATCGATGTCGATATCTAAAAAGTTCTCGATTGTTTTTTGCATGCATTCTTCGCCTTTCCAAGCAGCATGAGTAATTTTATTTTTCTTTTGATTATTAAAACAAGCAATTGGAACATATGAATCACGAGGAATACTTAAAATTGTCGTACTTAAAGTTTTTGGATTGAAAGTAATGACCATCAGAGAATCACCATTAAACGAACTATTACCAATACCTTCTGTTTCTGAATCAACCCCCATTAATAAAACGGTAAATGGTTCAGTGATCGGTTTAGTACTTGCAGTTTCTTCTTTTTCTTTTTTTACTTTTTTAGTTTGCGTATAAATAATTTTAGTAGTATCTTTTAAATCCTCATAACCTTCCATACTTCCAAACATAATAGAGTAATTGGTTGGCAGAAAGATATAATCAATTTCTTCAGATTTTAAAGAATCTATCATGGAAATATAACTATCAAAAGTTTCAGTTTCATTGGTTAAATTTTTCTTTTTAATTACTTCCTTTGGTATAATACTGCCTTCAATACTAGTCTCATCTTCTAATACTCCTAGTTTAGCATCATCGATATCTTCTAATGAGTCAGCCTTATTGTCTTTTAAAGTAACTAGACTAGCTGAATATGTCGTATAATCAGAGTTGTCACTAACCTTTTTAATTGAGCCATATACTTTACTAATATTATAGCCAATAAATCCTTCTAAGCCTATAAAAATAAGCATGATAATAATCGTGACAATTAATTTTACTCTTTTATATTTTCTTAAAAATCTAATACCTAAAATAATCAGTAATAAAGCAATGATCACTAGTGCAATAACGGCAATCAGCCTTAAAAAA
This sequence comes from uncultured Bacilli bacterium, assembly GCA_944358695.1. Taxonomy (GTDB): domain Bacteria; phylum Bacillota_I; class Bacilli_A; order RF39; family UBA660; genus Coprosoma. The sequence goes on from CALVRM010000031.1 coordinate 6,180, forward strand.
TTTTCGATATCTTTTAATAAAGAAATATTATATATTAAATATCCAGTACTACCCAATAATAACAGTGTAAATAACAATGTAATAACAAAAGCGAATTTATGACGTGTTAACTTCTTCATCTATATTCCTCCTCGAATACTGTCTAAATAATTATAAACCAAAATTGTCTTTTTAACAAGACCTTAAGGAAAAGAAGTAGAATTTTTGGAGCAATTGACATATAATATAAGTGTAAAGTTAAAAGATAAATCTTAGTTGACAATATTTTAATTTTATATTACAATGTTATTGCACTTATTTAAATGCACCTATAGCCAAGTGGCTAAGGCAAGGGACTGCAACTCCCTGATCGTTGGTTCAAATCCGACTAGGTGCTCCAAAAAAAATAACAGGCTTATGGCTTGTTTTTATTATATAAAAATATTTATTATGAAAATAAAATTAGAGTTAAAAATTGTCACTTTGACCTAAGTGGACGAAAAAGTGGACGGATTTAATTCAAAATTATTCAAGCCAAAACGACCTATTTACATCTTCGTAGCTAAATTGTTAAGTTAGCTTTTGGAACATCAGTTCGAACTTGGTTAGGCTTTTAAATTTTATTTTACGTTTTTTCGCAATGCAAATTCCTAATATATAAAAAAATTTTATCTAAAACTTTCATCGTCAGTTTTTCCTAGTAAATAATCAATGGATACTTTATAAAACTAACTAATTGTTGTGTTGTAATAGTGCTTAATCCTCTTTCATAACTAGAATAAGTAGTTTGAGCAAACCCAAGTTTTGTAGAAAGTGTATCTTGACTAATATGTTGCTTTTTCTTATTTTTTATTTCTTATCTATTCTAGGTTTAGATAAATACTCTTTTCTATTATCAACAAATAATTCAGATATTGGTATATTTAAACCTTTAGATATACGAATTAATGTTGAAATATGAAAATCACGACTAGCGCTTTCAATATATGTAATATAATTTGGAGCAACATTTGACTTTAAACCTAAATTGGTTTGGCTAATATCTTTTAATACCCGATAATGTTTAATGTTTTTTGCAACAATATTTAGCGTCTCTTTAATGTCCATATCATCAATATTTCTCACTAAAATCACATCCTATCTAATAATATGATTAGGTTTTTTCAAAAAATATGTATACCAACGCACGGGTGGTATAGCGTTGGCTTTTTACTTTTCCCTTTTCTCAAAGACAATATCAATATCGTGTTTTTCAGCAATATCTTTTAACGAGCGAACAGTATAATTTCTATCATCGGTTTCATAGCTTTTAATTGTTGTGGGTGTCTTGGTTATTGACTTACCAAACTCCTCACGGTTAAGTTCCGTCCACTCCCCTAATATCCATATTACATCTTTAGTATCCATAGTCTTTTAAATGAAATTTTATAACCGCTTACCGCCTCGTAAATATTATAACACGGAAAAACTATAAAAATCATCCAAAGAAAAGCATAATATCTATTTGGTAAAAATAATTATTATAGTCAATGATTTACCCTTCAAAATTAATTTATTGATTTTTATATAACTAAATTATACATTTTTTTACATTTATTTGCGTTTTGCAAAAAACAAAAGCCCAAGAAGGGCTATAATAATTAACACGATTAAAGCAATTATAACATTTAAAATTAGTTGTAAGTTTTCAACGTTTCCATTGGCAATGATTTCTAACATTTTATCTCCTACTTTATGTTATTATATCACAAAATTAACTTGCTGTTATATACTTTTGAAAAAATGAATAAAAATAATTATTATATTAGTTTAAAAAATAATTTGAATATCCCTATTATTAAAGATGTTAATTATTTGCTTACCTTTAATTTCATTAAACTATCTATTCTTTTCTTATAGCCATTTTAACACAGCTTTTAACCTGATTATAAAAATTGAATTTTCTCAAATAAATAATAAAAGCCCTTGGATTTTCAAGGACTTTTAAATTGTTAAAAATGATATTCTAAAATAGCTTTTATAATTGTATTTTTATTTATCACGCAATTTAGCATTAGTTTTTGCCTCAACATTTTTAATAATATTTTCAAAAACCGTATTTACTTCCTCTTCAGTTAATGTTTTATTTGGGTCTTGGAATGTTAATGAGTATGCAAGCGATTTTTCATCTTCTTTAACGTTTTCTCCAGTATAAACATCAAAGACATTAATGTTAGTAAGCAAACGCCCACCAACTTTTTTAATTACGTCTTCAATAGTTTTTGAAGATACTTCTTTATTGATGGCAAAAGCCATATCTTTGACAATTCCTGGATATTTTGGAGCGGCTTTGAACTTAATCGGTTTTACCTTTACCATTAAAGAGTTAAGTGATAGTTCAGCGACATAAATATCATCTTTGGAAACTTTGGGATGAACTTTACCAATAATACCGATTGGTTTTCTATCTAACAAAATTCTAGCTCCAATACCAGGGTGGATTTCAGGAAGAACTTCGGCTTCAAATGCATATCTATTTTTAAATCCAAGATAGTCTAAAATATTTTCAATAATTCCTTTTACTAAATAAAAATCAATTTTAATAGTAGCTTTACTCCACTCGTTTAAAATATAATTACCACTCATTAAAATAGCGATTTTGCTTTCTTCATTGTGATTAGCATCATAGGTTTTACTAATTTCATAAAGCATAACATCGTTTACTTTTCTGGCTTTATTATAATCATAAACATTTAAAAGTGAAGGAATAAGTGAAGTTCTAACAACTGATTTATCAATACTCATTGGATTTGGCAAAACAGCATTTTCTTTATCTTCATATTTAAAGGTTTTAGCCATTGCCGGCGAAGTTAAGGTATACGTTTTACTCTCATTTAAGCCTAATGAGCGAAGGCGTTTTGAAATTATCTTACGGTATTTAACATCGCCAATATATTCACCTTTTCTGATTTCACATTTTGGCAAAGTTGAAACTAGATTATGGTATCCATATAAGCGGCCAACTTCTTCAGCAATATCGTTGACATTAGGGTCAACGTCTAGTCTTCTGGATGGAATTGTCGTAATAAATTTACCATCTTGATATTGGAATTCAAAATCTAAGCGATTAAGCTCGGTTCTAATATCATCTTCAGTTAACGTAATTCCGAGCATTGAATTTATTTCGTCAACGGTAAATGTCGCTATTTTTGGCGTTTTATCTACTTTATCGTGTTTAATAGTTCCAGATAATACTTTAGCGCCGGCATATTTTTCTAGTAAGTGACAGGCTCTTTCAACGGCTTTTTCGGTATATTCATAGCTTAAACCTTTACCATAGCGAATTGAAGCTTCGCTTCTTAGATCCAAATTAGCGGCCGTATATCTAATACTTACACTATCAAAGATCGCACTTTCGATTAAGATTGTTTTAGTGTTTTCTGTAACTTCAGTTTCCTCGCCCCCCATTATTCCGGCAATACATACCGGCTTATTACCATCGGTGATAACGATATCTGAAGTTTTTAATACTCTATCAATACCATCTAAAGTTTTTATTTTTTCTTCATCTTTAGCATCTCTAACAATAATTTTATCGCCTAAAGAATCTTTATCAAAGAAATGAAGGGGCTGACCATATTCAAGCATAACATAGTTAGAAATATCGACAACATTATTTATTGAACGCATGCCATATGCATTTAATCTTCGTTTAATAAATTCTGGTGAAGGTCCAACTTTAACATCTGTAACCATTTTAGCTAAATAATATGGACACTTTTCGGTTTCTACTTTAAGTTCAAAATGGTTTTTTATATTATCATTAATTGGATTAGTATCTTGTTTTGGTAAAGTTACTTTACGATTTAAAATACAAGCAATCTCATATGCAAACCCAATATGATAATAACAATCGTTATTGCGATGTTTATGAACATCTAGTTCGTATAAAGTGTCATCTAAATTAAGGAATTTTAAAGGATCTGCTCCTACTTTAGCGGTGCTTTCTAGCTCTTCAATTCCACGGTTATAAGCTTCTTCAGTTTTTTCTTCTAAACCAAGTTCATATAAAGCACAAATCATACCATTTGATTCTACTCCGCGAATTTTGCTTTTTTTAATCTCAAAATTGTCAGGTAGAATGGCCCCAGGGAGAGCTACAATGACTTTTAAACCTTCACGGACATTCGGAGCCCCACAAACAATTTGGACTGTTTCTTTGCCGATGTTGACTTCACAAACATGAAGATGGTCTGAATCAGGATGCATTTCACATTTTGTCACTTCGCCAATAACTAAATTATCGATATGATTGGTAATTATTTTTTCGACGTTAATGCCGGCTTCAGTGATTTTAACAGCTAATTCTTTAAGATCTTGATCTTCAATGTCGATATAGTCCTTAACCCATTCTAAATCTATCATTATTCGGCCTCCTTTCGATCAAATGTTTTTATTTCTCTAAGATCATTGGTATAAAAAATTCTTAAATCATCAATTCCATACGATTCCATAGCTAATCTTTCAGCGCCAAAACCAAAAGCAAAACCTTTCCATTCTTTTGGATCATAGCCACAGTTTTTTAAAACATTAGGATGAACCATACCTGCACCAGAAACAGTAAGCCAACCGGTGTTTTTACAAATACTACATCCTTTACCTTTACAACTATGACAATTAATATCCATTTCAACTGATGGTTCGGTAAATTGATAATGACTTGGTCTAAATCTAGTTTGGCAATCTTCGCCAAATAATTTTTTAGCTAAAACATCAAAAGTCCCTTTTAGATCAGACAAACTAACTTCCCTATCAATTAATAGTCCTTCTATTTGCATAAATTGATGTGAATGAGTAGCATCATCATTATCGCGTCTATACGTTTTACCAGGGCAAATCATCCGAATTGGTTTTTCCCCTTTTCCTTCAAGCATGGTTCTAACTTGAACCGGTGAGGTTTGACTACGTAATAAAATCTCATCGTCCTTTAAGTAGAAAGTATCTTGAGCATCTCTCGCCGGATGTCCTTTGGGGATATTTAATAGTTCGAAATTATACCTATCTTCTTCAATCTCTGGTCCATCAACAACATCATATCCCATTGACATGAATAATTCTTCAACTTCTTCAACTATTTTTTCAACGATGTTTGGCGATCCCATAGGAATTTTAGTACTTGGAAGAGCAATATCGATACTTTCACTTTCTAATTTTTTATTCAATAATGCTGTTTCAAGCTCCTCTCTTTTTACTTCGATCATATTAGTGGCTTCAGTTTTAATTTTATTTAAGCTAGCACCAAAAGTTTTCTTTTCTTCCAAAGGTAAATCTTTAATTTTTGATGAAAATTCAGTAATTGATCCTTTTTTACCTAAATATTTAGCCTTTAATTCGTTTAAAGCCTGAACGTCATCAATTTGATCAAGTTCTTGTTTTAATGTTTGTAAAATATTTTCTAGTTCCATCTTTTTCCCTCCTAATATATAAAAAATCACATCCTAATAAGGACGTGAGTTAACGTGGTACCACCTTAATTTGTAAGCAAAACTTACCTTAAAGGTTATAACGCACCACCGGTATATCTTTGCATATACAGCTTACCATACCAAAGCGAATTCATAAAAGTTTATTTATTGGCCTTCCACCTTTTGCCAACTCTCTATTAAATAAGAGCTTTTATTACTACTCTTCGGTCATTGCTTTTAAAAAGTATAAGTAAATTATAACACAATTATGATATTTTTCAAGATTTTTAAGCGATTTTCTTAGTATCGCTCATGTTATTAGATAGTTCTCCAGCAATTTTACTATTTTTAGCAAAAATATCTAAACAAGCTTGGGCGACCAAGCTAGCTTGCTTCGCTTTTTGTACTTCATTTTTTAAAGGAACCCTAGCATTTTGGCGCTGATAAGATCCTAACATTAAATCTAAGCTCTGGTTAAAGTTAAAAAATGTTTGATCATCTACTTCTAATCCAATAGCGTTTTGAATCGGTATAATTTCGCCTTTTGAATAAGCATTTTCCATGACATTTTGGCCGACGATTTGTTCTAATTCTAAAGAATATTTAACATCTTCTGGATAAGCTAATTTTGTTTTAGTAAAATAACGATGAGTTAGTGCTTCAGTATATCCTTCTTTTAAACCGCGAGAAAATTGATGACTGTTGGCCGGCCTTGAAGCAAAGTGAAATAGCTCATGAAAAATAACTCCAGTGTCAACTAAACTATGCTCGGCGAATATGCCTAATAAGTTTTTATTTTCGTCAAAAACAGTAACTCCAGCATTAGGGTTCCCGTTTCCCATTTCAATCCCAATAACAACATTGCGATTCAAATTGTTTTTGAAATTGCTGTGATCAAAGTTTGGATTTGATATAAACGTACTAAAAAATTCCAAAATCGCTTGCTTAACATTTTGAACGATTTCAGGAACGTCCTTGTCTTCGGCATCAAAATGAAGTTCATAGTTTTGAATATTGCCATCATTATATAGTGATATAATAAATAGCGAGCTATCTTTATCAAGTGGTAGCTTAGAAATGATTTGTTTTTCTAAGTATTCATAATTATATTTACTCATATGTTCTCCTTTTTTGAAAAAAACTAACCGAAGTTAGTTTAAGCCGCCTTTGACATATTATCATTTTTAGCCGGTGAAACAATTTTAGCATGATATTTTGCCCTAATTTCATTAAATTCTTTAACTACTCCAGGAATATTTGCCGTATCCGTTTTATCACGTGATTCTTCAGGAAAATACATCGGACTAAAATAAAAACTATTTGGTGAGTAATAGGCTACACTAGGAAATAATTTAGCCAACTGGCCTTGTTTTTCAAAAGGATTAGTTGGTAAATCACGTTTTCTATTTTCTAAATCATTATTTACATCTAAAATGAATTGTTCAATATTTGTTTCTTGCATATTATTTTCCCTCCGCTTCAATCATTGCCCTTATTACTCTTTTGGAGTCATTGTTGAAATAAGCATCAAATAAGGTATCTTCACCGATAGCTTTACTAATTAAGTTGGTAATAATAATTTCATCAGTAAAGAAATTATTATCAATATCACCAACCAAATAATTAGTCATTATTTCGGTATAACCTTCATTTAAAGCGACTAATGTATCATCTTCATTATTAAATCCATAATAATTATCCTTAGCAGTTATGAGTCCAAGAAGTGAATGCATAAGCCAGTGTTTAGCATCACATTCTTCAAATCTACCTAAGTTAATAAGAATCTCATTAGTATGTGGGTTATATTTGCACGGAAGTTTAACTAAATACATACTCTCCCGTTTGATGACTAGAGTTTTTAGCCTTTCGTTAAGATTAGTTAAATCGATATTTCCAAATTTATGGTGGAATATTTCGATAAGTTCCATAAGGTTATTTCTAACTTCAGGAGTAAGACTTTGATTCTCATTAAGAGTGTTCTTAATTGTTTCAAGCATAATCCAATCACCTGTTCAATATTATAACACAGCCACTAAAAAATGTATATAAAAATTTTAGGAAGATTTTATTTTTTTACAATTGCTTTACTTTCTATAAAAATGAATCAATTCATAAAATTTTAATCTATATAATACACGAATTTACAAATGTGTCAAATAATTTATTAAAAGCAAATCGTTTTTTCTTTTGTCACAGTTTTAACTAAAATTTTGCTTAGCTTTTTAAATCAGCAAATAAATTTTTATTGACACTTGACAGTTATCTGTTTAACATTACCTTAACATTTGCGTTAAAAGGTAAAATATTATATAATTATTAAGAGGAAATAAGGTGACTTTAATGTATAGAAAAACTTATGCTTTAATAGACTGTGATATTTTAGAAAATAATGTTAAAGATATTACTAGCAAATATGATTACAAATATTATTTTGGGGTAGTAAAGGCTAATGCCTACGGCCACGGTGATTATATTATTAATAATTTGATTAAAGGTGGAGTTAACTATTTAGCGGCCTCTTCTTTAGAAGAATGTTTACGTCTTCGAAAAAGGAACGCTGAAATTCCTATTTTATGCTTAGAGCCAATCAGGCAAGAATTTTTAGATATATGTTCTATCAATAATATTACAATAACAATTCCCGATATGGATTACTTTAAGGAAATGGATTTATCTTTAAAACTTACAGTCCATATCAAGATTGATAACGGAATGAATCGTTTGGGGTTTAAAGATAAAAATGAAGTAAAAGAAGTTTATGAGCAATTATTAAATTCTGAGGGTATAAATTTAGAAGGTATATATACACATTTTGGAACTAGCGGGATGTGGGATAAACATTTTGACAATGGCCTTTTAACATTTAAAGAACTTACTAGCTTAATTGATTTAACAAAAATTCCAATCGTTCATTTAGGACGTTCACTTACGTTAGTTCAGCACCCAAAACCTGATTTTGTCAATGGTATTAGGCTTGGAATTATCATGTTTGGCTTTGATCAAAAAATGAGTGAACCTAAAGGCTTACGCTTAATTAAAAGAAATCATTACTTAAAAAAACATGGAATTAGTCCTATTACATATACAAATGATTTAGAGCTTAAAACAGCGTTTTCATTACATTCAGAAATAATGTGCATTAAAGACGTTAAAGCTGGACAATACGTTGGATATGGGGCCGGATATACGGCAACTCAAGATATAAAGATTGGTATTATGCCAATTGGTTTTGCCGACGGCTTGATAAAACAAAATCAAGGTCTTAATGTTATTATCAATAATAAAGAATACCCTATTATCGGTGAACTTGGAATGGATATGACAACGGTATTAATTGATGAAAACGTTAAACTACATGATGAAGTAATTATTTACGATGATATTAAAAAGCGGACTAAAGAACTTGGGATTAGTGCTTATCAACTGTTTACATTAATAAGTACGAGAGTGCCTAGAGTTTATAAAGAAAAAAATAAATTAACAGAGGTTAACTATTAAGGAGCGATTTTATGGATTTTGAAGTTGTAATTCTTGGAAGTGATGCCAATGCTTATTATATGGCTAGATGTACCCACGAAGCTTATGAGAAAAAAGTTAGAATTTTTTCTGTAAAACCAATGAGTTTTGTTGAGCACTCTAATATTACTTTAACTACTTACAATGAAGATTTATGGGATATTAATAAATTTGCTAAAGCAATGAACGACTATGTTAAAAACATCACAGCTTCAAAAATTGTTTGTATCAGTTCTAATGAAACTTATGCAAGATATTTAGTGGCAAACAAGGACAAGCTTGATAAAAGAATTGTCTTTAACTATGTTGATTTGGAGTTTTTAGATTCTTTAATGATGAAAGATTTATTTTTTAAAACTTATGGAAATTCTGGATTATTACCAAAAACAATTGTTTATAATTTAAATGACGAATTAAATATTGACTTTGATTTCCCGGTTATAATTAAACCAAGTAATGTTATTATGTTTAATCATATTGAGTTTTTGGGTAAGAAAAAAATATATAAATTAAATACAATGGAAGAAGTTATAAAAACAATTGAATATTTTAAAAAAAGTGAATATACTGACACGTTAATTATTCAAGAATATATTCCTGGTGATGATAGCGCTTTATTTGATGGGGTTGTTTACTGTAATAGCAACCATAAGTGTGAGTTTATGGCATTCGCGCAAATCGGTTTGCAAGAGCACACTTCAAAAATGGTGGGAAATGCGGCTTGTTTAATTAATGGTTTTAATACCAATGGCTATAATGAAGAAGTTATATATAAATTTAAAGATTTTATGGAAAGCATTAAATTTAAGGGATTAGCTGAATTAGATATTAAATATGATAATCGTGATAAGAAATATAAAATTTTAGAAATTAATGCTCGTCAAGGTAGATGCAGTTATTATGTAAGTGCGGCTGGCTATAATTTAGTTAAATGTTTAGTTGATGATCTAGTTTATGGAAAAGAACATAAATTTGAAATTGTTAAGGAAAAAATAGGACTAAGTTATGTGCCTAAAAAGATAATTAAAAAATATGTTGTTAATGAAGAATTTAAAAAAGAAATGTTGAAATTATATAAAAAGAAGAAAGTTGTTAATCCCCTAGTTTATAGGAAGGATAAATCATTTAAAAGAATGTTATTTTTAATTCGTAAACATTTTAGATATTATAAAGATTATAAAAACGGATATTGGAAATATTAGGAAGGATGCGTTACTATGTGTGGTTTCTGCGGATATATAAACAGAAAAGAAAAGACTAAAGAAGATATTAAGAAAATGACAGATGCGATTGCTCATCGCGGACCTGATGATGAAAGTTATTATATAGATGACAAGATTGCAATGGGGTTTAGACGACTAAGCATTATTGACCTTAAAGGCGGAAGACAGCCAATGACTAACGAAGATGATAGTATGGTTATCACTTTTAATGGCGAAATTTATAATTTTAAAACTATTAAAGAGGACTTAATTAAAAAAGGCCATATTTTTAAAACAGGTGCGGATACTGAAGTAATTTTACATGGTTATGAAGAATATGGAACAGATATTTTAAGTAAATTACGAGGGATGTTTGCTTTTGTAATTTGGGATAAGAAGAAAAAAGAACTGTTTGGAGCCCGTGATCATTTTGGTCAAAAACCGTTTTACTATTGTAATATGAATAGTACATTTATGTTTGGTTCGGAAATTAAAAGCTTTTTATATCACAATGATTTTATGAAGTTAGTAAATAAAGCTTCTTTAAAGCCTTATTTAACATTTCAAACTTCAGTTTTGGAAGAGACATTTTTTAAAAATGTCTATAAATTACTTCCTGGTACTTATTTCAAATATGATTTTGAAACTAATAAAATAACAACTGAAAAATATTATCAAGTTAAGTTTGATTCAAAAAAACAAGATTTTGATGAATTAGTTAAAGAAATTGATGAGACAATTACTTCGTCAATTGATACTCATTTAATTAGTGATGTCCCAATTGGAGCTTATTTATCTGGGGGAATCGATTCTTCATATGTTGTATCTTATTTAAAACCTGATAAAACTTTTTCGGTAGGATTTGACTATCAAAATTTTAATGAAGTTCCTTATGCAAAAGAGTTATCTGATATTTTGCACATTCAAAATGTTAGTGAGTTAATAAACGCCGATGATTTCTTTGAGAGTTTAGATAAGGTTCAATATTATGCTGATGAACCTACGGCCAATTTATCTGCTGTTCCCCTTTACTTTTTATCAGATTTAGCAAGTAAACATGTAAAAGTTGTTTTATCTGGCGAAGGAGCCGATGAATTGTTTGGGGGATACCCATTTTATAAAGAAGACGATTTATTAATTAAATACCGAAAGGTCCCTGGCTTTATTCGTAAAGCCTTAAAAGCTATTGTCTCTCCGCTTCCGGAATTCCATGGTAAAAATTTTCTAACTAAAGGCGGAAGCAAAGTAGAAGATTATTATATTGGCAATGCATTTGTCTTTGATAATCGTGAAGCTAACAACATTTTAAGTGATAAATATCAAAGCAATGTTACTTTCCAAAGTATTACAAAACCTTATTATGATAAAGTTAAAGACAAAGACGATTTAACTAAAATGCAATATTTAGATATGCACTTTTGGTTACCTAATGATATTTTACTGAAAGCTGATAAAATGAGTATGGCAAATTCTTTAGAACTTAGAGTTCCAATTTTAGATAAGGAAGTATTTGCTTTAGCTAGTACAATTCCAAGTGAATATAAATTAAGTCATGGAACAACTAAGTACATTTTAAGAAGGGCAGCTTCTTCTAGAATTCCTGAGGCTTGGTATAAAAGACCGAAAAAGGGATTCCCTGTACCAATTATAAAGTGGTTTAGAGAAGAAAAATATTATAATTTAGCGAAAAAGACCTTTAATAGTGATTTTGCAGCTGAATTCTTTAATATTAAAAAACTAAATAAAATGTTAGATGAGCATTATAGTGGTAAGAAAAATCACTGCCGCAAAATTTGGACCGTTTATGTATTTCTTATTTGGTATAAAACTTTCTTTATCGATTTTGATAAAAGCGTAGCTTAGTCTAGGCTTTTTATTTTAAACTATACTTGACTTTTTAGCTTTTTTTATTATAATAGCCGTTAATAAGAGGTGACTTATGACAAAGATGGTAAATATTACTTATAATGAAATATCAAACGAAAAAGTAAAAGCTGATATTAAGACGGCTTTTTCTAGATGTCCTAAAATTGGACAAGGTATAATTGATACTTCTTATTTTGCGGGCAATAATCAAATATATATAAATACAAATGATCAAACTAAGGTAGTAACGTCGGATATCTTTGGTGCTGATATTTTAACGGTGGCCAGTAGTGGTGACTATTTACTTGATGCTGTTTTACATGGTGCTGATAATATTGTGGCATATGATATTAATGATTTTCAGTATTATGCGGCTTGTTTAAAATTATGGGCATTACAAACACTAGATTATGGCGAATATATTAGCTTTTTTACTGATCGCTCTTCTAATAGCTTTTTATCAGCAGAATTATTTCGAAAAATTATTGAACCATTTTCTAAAGAAGCAGCATATGAATATTGGGATACTTTTTGTGCTTACCGAAAACTGGAAGAAATGCAGGCTAATAGACTATTAAAAGGTGGTATTCCGGTTGATATGATTATTGAGTTATTTATAGAACTTGAGGAAATTTTTGAGCACAACCCTCAAGCAAAAGGCGATATCGATGCTTTATTTAAAAATCAAACTGTTTTTATGCAAGGGTCTTTATTAAGAGATAAAAACTACAAAGCCGCCCGCTGCATTCAATATCCTAAGGTTAATCCTGATATTATTGGCCACATGAGTTCGGAGGAGAACTATAAATTAACGCAAAGAAATTTAAATGGAGCTTGTATCTTCTTTGAAAACTGTGACCTATTAAATCTCCCTTCTAAACTTAGTGGACAAAAGTTCGATATAGCCTTTTTATCTAATATCCCATTTTACTTAAATGGTTATGAATTATTTAGTTGCGTTAAAAATCTTCAAGATATTCTTTATGATGAAGGGGCAATTTCTTATTACTACCACAACTTTAAAAAAGAATGGTTTGAAAATGGAAGAAAGAATCCTGGCTTCGTTCCACCTGAATGTTATGAATGTTTCCAATATGAATATGCGATTGGTGAAGCTTTAACTGCTTATGATTTCTTATGTTATTCTGGTTTTGATGTTGGAATTGAAGAACTTTGTACAACGTCTTCTGTAACATCTAAAATCGATGTCAATTCGGATGTTAAATGCTTAGCAAAAAAAATGTAACTTAATTGTTACATTTTGATGTAGCTATATTGCACTATTATAAAATACATAATTTATGGCACGCACTTTAAATTATTGTATTTTTTTATCTTGTATAAAATTATACCATTTGACCTATTGCTTTAATATATACGCTTTCTTTATTATCGATCAAAGCTTCGATTATCTGAGTTTCTAATTCATCTTTAATAACTTTTTTTATTTTTCGGGCGCCATATTCTTCATAATTAGATAACTTTATTATTTCATTTATGACTTTAGAAGATAATTTTATATGAATTTTTTCTTTATATTTGTCTTTTAATTCTTTAATCTTAAGATTAATAATTTTAATTATGTCTTCTTCTTTTAAACTGTTAAAAACAATGACATTATCTACACGGTTCATAAATGGTATTGAGAATTTATCGTTTAATTTAGTTTTTACTTTATTTTTAGTATTAAATCCAACGTTAATATCATGAAAACCGACATTTGAAGTCATAATAATTACGACATTATCAAATCTAACTATATTAGATTTATTATCTTTTATTTGTCCTTCGTCTAATACTTGCAAGAATAAATTAACAATGTCTGAATGAGCTTTTTCAATTTCGTCTAAAATTAATACTGAATAAGGTTTATTTTTTATTTCCTCTAAAATATTAGTATTATCATCATAACCTATATATCCTGGCGGCGCTCCTACTATTTTACTAATGCTATGTGCTTCACGGTATTCACTCATATCTAGCTTAATGACATTTTTAGAGCCAACTAAATTATTACCAAACAATTTAGCTAGTTCTGTTTTCCCAACCCCTGAAGGACCACAAAATAACATTGAATAACATTTATCATTAAGACCTAGCTTTATTTTTTTAGCTATGTTGCATACTTTTTTAACGGCTTCATCTTGGCCAATTAAGTTATGCTTAATTAAAGTTTCAGTTTGTTTAATGATGGCTTTCTTTTCATTTAACAATTCATAAATGGGTATTCCGGTTTTACTGTGAACTACATTAGCTACATCCATTTTGGTAACTTTTTTATTGCTCTTTTTATAAAGAGTTAATTCTAGCGTATTAATCTCATTCATTAATTTGAATTCTTCATTTTTATATTCTGATGCTTTATTAAAGTCGTTATCGATAATAGCTTGTTTTTTATCTTTAATTATTTCTTTTAACTTTTTATTATACTCTTTATATTGAATAAGGTTTTTACTTTCTTTAAGACTTGCTTTAGCACATACTTCGTCTAAAATGTCAATAGATTTATCCGGCTGATTACGATTGTAGATATACTTTTCTGAAAGATTAATAATTAAATCGATAATATCATCATCAATTATTACTTTATGATATCCCTCATAAATTTCTTTTAAGTTTGTGAGAATTTCTTTGACAGTTTCTTTATTTGGCGCTTCTATAATAACTTTTTGAAAACGTCGTTCTAAGGCACTATCTTTTTCAATATACTTTTTATACTCATCAGTAGTTGTAGCCCCAATACATCTTAATTTTCCTCGGGCAAGAGCTGGTTTAAATATATTAGATGCATCAATCGCACCTTCAGCACCGCCAGCACCGACTAAAGTGTGCACTTCATCAATAAATAAAATAAGATCGTCGTTCTCTTCTATTTCCTTTAGAATCTTATGCATTCGTTCTTCAAACTCGCCGCGATATTTGGTCCCAGCTACACTAGTAGCCATATCTAAACTAATAATTCGCTTATTTTTTAAAGCAACTGGAACATCGCCTTTGACAATCATACTAGCCAATTCTTCAACGATGGCGGTTTTACCAACACCTGCATCGCCTATTAATAAGGGATTATTTTTAGTACGTCTTGACAGTATTTCTAAAACACGTTTTATTTCCTTATCACGGCCAGTTACAGGATCTAAATCCCCATTTAAGGCTTTTTTATTTAAATCGACGCCTAACTCTTCTAATAACAATTTTTTAGTTCCTTGTTTATTAGTTAAGCGATAACTAAAATCATTGTAAAGTTCATCGATATCAATATTCATTCCAATTAAAATTCTAATAGCTACCCCTTCACCTTCTTCTAATAAACTGGAAAAAAGATGGTTTATAGTAACTATTCCATTATTATTTTCCTTAGCATCTAAACTAGCATTTTCAATAATTCTTTTTAATAATGGCGTATATAAAAAATATTCACTTGGTTTTGAACCTTTGCCAATAATTTTAATTATTTCCTTTTTAAAAATTTCATAGGTTAATTTGTATTCTTCTAATCTATCTGTAATCTCATTATCACTTTTTAATATTGCCAACAACAAATGTTCAGAAGATACATAAGGATGATTCAATTCTTGCATTTCTTTTTTTGCTAAAACGAGAGTTTTTCTTGCTTCTTCTTCAAAATTGCCAAACATATTTATCTCCTTTCATTTATATTCTATGTTTATATTGAGCAGATATCTATTGTTTTAATCAACAAAATTTTTGAAAAATAAAAAATGCTGATAATATTTTCAGCATTTTATTATATATATTTATTTAATAGCATAAGGATCCGTTTGACTACATATCTCACTTTATTTTTTGATATAGACTGAAACTTTTTTCTATATTTAGCGCTTATATATTCTTCAGTGCTTTTTGTTCAACTTTTGTATGAATGATAGTTTATTTTGCCTAAAGGCAAAATATTAGATCTTAGATTTTAAGATTTTTAGCTGGACTACCGCAACTACTCCTCGCAACCCGCATTGCCATTGCTGAAGACATGGCAGGCGACGCCAGAAGCATAATCGACAGCAGCAACATAGCCGCTGGAAAAAGCATTCAAGTACAGATCACCAACATAGCAGCCCAAGCCATCCGAATCGAAGACACAAGATCCCGAAGCACCTGT
>CALVRM010000032.1 GCA_944358695.1 uncultured Bacilli bacterium
CGATTAATATAATGAATAACATAACGCAGACAAGTACAGTAAACATGAATGCTGCTAAAACAATCACTTTAACTAGTTATTCAACCACGGGTGCTATTAATTCTGTTATTAGAGGAAGCTCATTGACTAGTTATATGATTAACCAGACCAAAGGAACTCTAAATTTGGAAGATATTACAATTAATGGTAATAACGTTACTGCCAAAGATGCTATGATTTCCATAGCAGGAAAAGTTAATATTAAAACCGGCACGACAATAAAAAGTGCTAAAAACACTAATAATTATGGAGGGGCCATATATATTAATGCAGGAACCTTAGTTATGGAAAATGGTACAATCTCAAATAATGTCGTTACAGCAGGTGGTTCAGCAATATTTATTAAGACGGGTACTTTTACCATGAATGGTGGTTATATTAAAGACAACACGGCATTAAATGCAGCTATTTGGAGTGCTGGAACGGTTACTTTAAATGGCGGAACAATTTCCAACAATACTGCTACTAGCTACCATGGAGCAATTGAATCATCAGGCACATTTACAATAAATGGCGGCTCAATTACTGGGAATACCGCCAAAAATTATGGTGGTGGCGTTGGCATAGTAAGTTTTGAAGGGAAAAACGGAGTATTTAACATAAATGGAGGCACTATTAATAATAACACTGTGACTGGTGGCTCATATTATGAAACAAGCAATATAAATGTTGGCATTGGTGGGCCTACGATAAATGACAAAAACTCGGGATTTAGCTATAAACAAGGAAATAAATATTACATAACAACCTCTTTAAACACTGGATATGGTTTAGCCGTTGAAGGGGCATCAGTAGATCTAAGTGCTAATGTATTATTATGGGCAAATGCCGGTGAAAATCAAAAATGGCGTCCATATGTTACCAGAGTAGTAAGCGGAAAGGTTCAATATTCGTTTGCCGTTTACCATACTGACGACCGTTGGCTATGGGTTCATAATAATAGTGCCACAGCGGGAGCTAATGTTTTAGTACATTCTATGCATGGCAGTAATGGCGGATATTGGTATTTACAAAGTGCAGGCTCTAGTACGTATTATATAAAAAATATCGGTGGTTTATGTTTAGATTTGGCTAATAGTGTAGTTGCCAATGGTACTAATATAGATGCTTATACTTGTAATAGCCAGGCTAATCAAAAGTGGAAGTTTGTATCGACATCATAAATGACATTTAAATTGAATGACATCTTTAATTATCATAGAAAAATTAGAAATTTTAAAATATATATCGTTGCCAAAAAATAACGGTAATGTCGATATTTAATTGACCAACCTTTTTAAAATGTATTATAATATATATGTTTTAGAAAGTGATGTATTGGTGATAGAATGGAACGAAAAGATGTAGATTTAAATAAAGTGACTCCAATGATGAGGCAATATTTAGAAATTAAAAATGCTAATGAAGATTTAATAATCTTTTTTAGACTAGGAGATTTTTATGAAATGTTTTTTGACGATGCCATTTTGCTTAGTCATGAGTTAGAATTAACTTTAACTGGGAAATCCGCTGGTCTAGACGAACGAATCCCTATGTGCGGAATTCCTCATCACTCAGCCTCAGGGTACATTGACAAACTAATTGAAAAAGGTTATAAAATAGGTATTTGTGAACAATTAGAAGATGCTAAAGAAGTAAAAGGAATTGTTAAACGCGATATTATTCAAATCATCAGTTCAGGTACTGTCATGAACGGTGATACTTTAAAATCTGATGATTTTAATTTTATTGCAAATATCGTTGATTTTAAGCATGCTTATGGTATTAGTTATGCTGATGTTTCAACCGGCGAAATATATGCCTTACTAATTGAACATAATCCATCCAAAGTTGTTAGTGAAATTGTTAATTTAGGAGCTAGAGAAGTGGTTATTACTGAAAAAGTTGATAAAAACATTTATTCGATTTTAAAAAATCAGTTTCATTTAACTATCTCCATTACAAACAATACTACCGAAAATTACTCAAAAATTTATAATGAACTTACAGATCAACGTTATATTGAAACGGTTAAGCATTTAATTGCTTATATCGAAAATAATCAGAAACGTAGTTTAGACCATCTTCAAACCGTTCAAATTAGAGAAACCAAAAATTATTTAAAAATGGATGTTCATACAAAGCGAAATCTTGAATTAATTGAAACTTTAAGATTAAAACAACGCAATTACTCGTTAATTTGGCTTCTAGACAAAACCAAGACAGCTATGGGGGCCAGACTATTGAAAAAATATATTCTAAATCCACTAATTGATAAAAAAAGTATCGAAAGACGTTATGATTGTGTTGATACATTATTAAAAGAATTTATCCTTAAAAGTGATTTAGAAACTTATTTGATGGAGGTATACGATCTTGAACGTTTAAGCGGGAAAATTGCTTTTGGTAATGCAAACGGTAGAGATATGCTTCAGTTAAAAAACTCAATTAATGTTTTGCCCCAAATTAGTGCAGCTTTAAAGCAAATTAACTTTTATAAAAAATTAGAAACTCTAAACGATTTGTATAAACTATTAGAGCATAGCATTTATGAAAATCCACCAATAAGCATAAAAGAAGGATATTTAATTAAAGAAGGCTTTAATGAAGAATTAGACGAATTAAAAAATCTTCGTAAAGGTGGTAAAGACTTTGTTGCTAGATTTGAACAAGAAGAGCGTGAGCGAACAGGTATTAAAAATCTAAAAGTTGGATATAATCGCGTCTTTGGTTATTATATTGAAATCAGCAAAGGAAATGTTAATTTAGTTAAAGAAGAATTTGGCTATCAAAGAAAACAAACATTGACTAATTGTGAAAGATATATAAGCCCTGTTTTAAAAGAAAAAGAAGCTTTAATCTTAAACGCTGAAGAAAAAATCATTGAATTAGAACATAATTTATTTATAAATATTCGTGACGAAGTTAAAAAATATATTCCTAAATTGCAAGAAATTGCCAAAATTATTAGTGAGATTGATGTAATGCAATCATTTGCAACCGTTAGCGAACAAAACAACTATGTAAGACCTGTTTTAACAGAAAAAGAATTATATATTAAAGATTCTAGGCATCCAGTTGTTGAAAAAGTAATTGACACTGAGTTTGTATCTAATGATATTATAATGGACAAAGAGACTAATATATTACTAATTACTGGACCAAACATGGCCGGAAAATCAACATATATGCGCCAAATGGCAATTATATCGATTATGGCACAAATCGGCTGTTTTGTGCCAGCAAAAGAAGCTAAACTTCCCGTATTTGACTCGATATTTACTAGAATTGGCGCTAGCGATGATTTAGTTAGTGGCGAATCGACATTTATGGTTGAAATGATGGAAGCTAATAATGCTATTAGTAATGCTACGGAAAATAGTTTACTACTTTTTGATGAACTAGGTAGAGGAACGGCTACTTTTGATGGCATGGCCCTAGCGCAGTCTATTATTGAATATATTCATCAAAACATTAAAGGAAAAACATTTTTTTCAACGCACTATCATGAACTTACTGATCTAGAAAACACATTAATTGGATTAAAAAATATTCATGTTAGTGCTTACGAAGAAGATGGTAAAATTACTTTTCTTCATAAGATTAAAGAAGGTAGTGTAGATAAAAGTTATGGTATTCATGTGGCTAAGCTTGCTAATTTACCAGAATCTCTTATCAAAAGAGCAGCCGAAATTTTAAAAGTATATGAAAGTAATGAGAAAAAGCGTGATATTAAGGTTCAAGAAGCATTGCCTATTGAAGAGTTAATCCCTAAACAGTCCAAAATTGAAGAAGAACTTGACAAGATTGACCCACTAGAAATAACTCCACTTGAGGCACTGAATATACTATATAAATTAAAAAGCATGAAAGGAGAATCAAATGGATAGTAACTCTAATAATGCGAAAAGTTCGTCATTGACAGAACAAGACATCGAAGACTTTGTTCGATATTTGGACAAGCAACAATTCGAAACGCTTTGCCAAGCCGTGGATTTACGCAAAGAAACAGAATTTCAAAAGGCATACGAAGATACAGAACGAGCTTATCGGAAATCACTTTATGAGTATTAAGAGGTAAAACTCTTTTTTTCTTTAAAAAATGTTGTTCATAAATAATAATTTTGTTATAATTTATTATAGAATAGAAGGGGTATTATATGACTAAAGAAATAGATAATAACGAAATAGAATTGCTAGATAAATATTTTAGAGCAGCCAACTATCTTTCAGCCGCTCAATTGTATTTATTAGATAATCCATTATTAAAAAAGCCACTAACTAAAAATGATATAAAAAAGAAAATAGTTGGCCATTGGGGAACTGTTCCTGCTCAAAATTTTATTTATACCCATTTAAACCGCATCATTAAAAAATATAATTTAGATATGATTTATATTTCCGGACCCGGTCATGGTGGCAATTTTTTAGTTGCCAATACGTATCTTGAAGGTAGTTACAGTGAATTTTATCCTAATATTACTGAAGATGAAGAGGGATTAAAAAAGCTTTTTAGACAGTTTTCATTCCCTGGTGGAATTTCTAGTCATGCGGCACCTGAAAATCCCGGAAGTATTCATGAAGGTGGAGAGTTAGGGTATTCTTTA
Source organism: uncultured Bacilli bacterium (assembly GCA_944358695.1). Lineage (GTDB taxonomy): Bacteria > Bacillota_I > Bacilli_A > RF39 > UBA660 > Coprosoma. The sequence continues at coordinate 4,626 of CALVRM010000032.1, forward strand.
GCCCACGCATATGGGGCAGTTTTAGATAATCCAAATTTAATTGCGGCTTGTGTTATTGGCGATGGTGAAGCAGAAACTGGACCACTAGCTACTTCATGGCATTCAAATAAATTTTTAAACCCCCAAACGGATGGAGCAGTAATTCCTATTTTAAATTTAAACGGTTATAAAATTAGCAATCCCACAGTTTTTGCCCGCATGAAAAATAAAGAATTAGGTAGTTATTTTTATGCCTTAGGTTATAAACCATATTTAGTCGAAGGTAATAATCCAAAGGCTATGCACCGTTTAATGGCCAAAACAATGGATACCGTGATTAATCAAATCATTGAAATATGGGATAAATCGCGTAAAGGCAGTAATGAAGAATTACCTTTATGGCCAATGATCATCTTAAAAACTCCAAAAGGTTGGACCGGACCTAAAATAGTTGATAATAAACCAGTAGAAGGAACTTTCAGGGCACACCAAGTTCCAATATCTTTGGAAAAAGAAGAGCACTTAAAGCAATTAGAGGATTGGTTAAAGAGTTATCATCCCGAAGAATTGTTTGATGAAAAGGGACAATTGAAAACGGAAATCAAAGCATTAACCCCAAATGGCTCAAAACGTCTTGGAGCAAGTCCTTATGCTAACGGTGGCTTGTTACTAAAGGATTTAATTTTACCAAGCTTTGAAAATTATGCAGTGGAAGTAAAAAAGCACGGGGAAACAATTGCGCAAGATATGTTAGAATTAAGTGGCTATATTCGAGATATTATTAAAAACAATCCCCATAACTTTAGAACATTTAGTCCAGATGAAGCCATGTCAAATCGACTATATAAGATGTTTGAAGTGACAGAAAGAGACTGGCAAGAGCCGGTAATAGAAAATGATGAGTATTTAAATTCCAGTGGTCGAATTATGGACTCTTACCTTTCAGAGCACATGTGTGAAGGGTGGCTTGAAGGTTATTTATTAACTGGTCGCCATGGATTTTTTACTAGCTATGAAGCATTCATTCGTATTGTTGATTCAATGGTTTCTCAGCATGCCAAGTGGCTTAAAGTATGTAGACAAATATCTTGGCGTCGTGATATCGCATCATTAAATTTAATCTTAACTTCAAATGTTTGGCAACAAGATCATAATGGTTTTACACACCAAGATCCAGGTTTTTTAGACCATATTGCTAATAAAAAGGCTGATGTTGTTAGAATGTATCTTCCGCCAGATGCTAATTGTTTATTATCATGTTTCGATCATTGCATTAAAAGTCGAAACTACGTTAATGTAATAATTGCTTCTAAACATCCAAGCTTTCAATGGCTATCCATGGAAGGGGCTAAAATACATTGCACTAAAGGAATCGGAATTTGGTCATGGGCCAGTAACGATCAAAATGAAGAACCTGACGTTATTCTAGCTTGCTGCGGCGATACGCCAACTTTAGAAACGATTGCTGCTATTTCAATTTTAAACAAAGAATTACCAGAGGTTAAAATTAGATGTATAAATATAGTTGATTTAATGAAATTAGAATCACCGACTAAGCATCCTCATGCATTAAGTGATGAAGAGTATAATTTATTATTTACTAAAGATAAACCAATTATTTTTGCTTACCATGGGTATCCAACGTTAATTCATGAATTAACATATTTAAGAGCGAACCGTAATATTTCTGTTCACGGATATTTAGAAGAAGGAACTATCACAACGCCATTCGATATGCGAGTTCAAAATAAAATCGACAGATTTCATCTTGTTATGGATGTGATCGACCATCTTCCAAAGCAAAGTAGCAAAGAAATATATTTGATGGAAGAAATGAAAAATAAAATAATAACTCATAATACTTATATTAGAAAAAACGGCGAAGATATGCCAGAAATTAAAAACTGGAAATGGCAAAAATAAATATATTTAAAAAAGTACACTGTTAAAGTGTGCTTTTTCGTTTAATTATCTTTTTTTGAAAAGAATTGCTAGAATTTCTATTTTTTTCTTCATAAGTGAATAAGTTTAATTGGTTAAATTCAAAGGGTGTAAAATCATCTTCATTGCGTTTAGGAAAATATATATTTCTTTTATTCTTAGTTTCTTTTTCTGAAAAGCCCAAGTTCTTACTAAGAACAGTAAAAACCTCTTCTAATGTATCTTCAACCTGTAAATTTATCAGTGGCCTATCAATGTCAGCAAGAACGAGGTACATTACCTTGTCAATCGTTAGCTGTTTCTTATTTAAAGGGCAGTCGCTAGGGAATTCCCGCTCATTCATCATCACTAATAAATCTTTAAAGTAGTTGACATAAGAAGCAGCAGTTGTTTTTAATTGCATTCTTTTAGGCAAAGTTAAGTGGAATCGCGCTGCAATTGTATTAATAGTTTGACTACTAATATATATATCATCACGCACCGAACAAATTTGCGGTAAAAAAGCTATTAATAAAGATCCATATCTAATTTGAATATTTTCAACCGGATTATCGGTTTGCGATTTTTCAAAAATACGGATGGCTTCTCTAAGCGCTATATCAGTAAGTAGAGGAAGCCTTATTAAATCAGTCTTTAGGATTTCGTAATCTGAAATATTTTTCATAGTATTTTCCTTTCAAGAACATTCTTTATTTTAGCACGCTCTTTAATAAAGAACAAGGTGGTAAAATGATAGAAATAAAATAATTTACCGCCCTAATAGTGTGAAAAGTAAGTAGAAATTACAAACACAATAAATATTTTAAATAATATTTGCTTGAAAAACTTATCAAGTAACTGTAAAAAAGTGGGGACGAATAAAAATATCATTCGAAAACCCGATATTTTCTTGTTATTTAAGCTTTAATTTGGTATAATTTATATGATAGGTAGCGTGATGATATGAAAGAAAAGGGGCAAGCATTAATAGAGTTCATTTTAATTTTGCCAATTATCTTGCTTGTTTTTGTTGCTTTAATAGATATTGGTAATATTTTTTTGCAAAAATATAGTTTGAATGATTCACTCGAAGTCGTTACCGACCTTTATCAAAATGATAAAACTAAAGAATTAAAAGCATATATTGCTAACGAAAATTTAATTTATGATGAACGTAAAACTGGTGATATGATAAAAATAACATTAAAAAAAACAATAAAAGTCAATGCTCCGGTTCTTAACAATATATTAGGAAAAGAATATATTGCGGAAGCTTCAAAAAGTATCTACTTAAATAATGCGATTGAAGATCAAGAGAACGTCGAAGAGGGGCGTGAAAACTTTGAACAGTAAAGGGCAATCTCTAGTTTTATTTATTATGCTTCTACCTATTATCCTCATTTTACTAGCTGTCGTTGTTGATTTAGGCAACCTAGCTTATACTAAGCATAGATACGAAACAGAAATTCAAAGTACTATCAAATATGGACTTAGAAATTTAAAAGATGATAGTATTAAACAAAAAATGGAAGCTCTACTAGATGCTAATATAGCTGGAACTAAGACAATTAGCATTGATGGTGGAGTAATTCGTATTAACGTTAAAGATAAAATAAAAGGAATATTTATTTCTATTATAGGAAGCGATCATACAATAGATATAACTTACAATGGCTATATAAACAATGGTAAAATTCAAATAATCAAAGAATAAGAGGTGAATTATGGCTCTGAATAAAGCAAAAATAATAACCGTTACTTCTGTTAAAGGTGGCAGCGGGAAAACTACCACAGTTTTAAATTTAGCAGGAATTCTATCAGAAATGCAACAAAAAACTATAATTGTTGATTTGGATTTATATTCAGGATCGATCGCTGCTTCATTAAACATCAATGGCGAAACTGACATATATACATTATGTGAAGATATGATGAACAATCGATTTGAACAATTAAGTGATTACACGCAAAAATATAACGAATATATAGATGTTTTATCAGCTCCAATTGATCCCAGAAGTGTCAGCAAAATAAAAGCAAAATTCATGGAAATATTGATTTCTAGATTAACTTTGATATATGATGTTATTTTGATTGATACTAACCATATTATTGATCAAATTAATCTTGTTACTTTAGATCTTAGCGACGAAATTCTTTATGTTATTACCAACGACTTAATGGATATTAAAAGCATGAAGACCATGGTATCTATTTTTAAGGATATGGATCGCCACAACTATAAAATAATTTTAAATGAGGCCAGACTAAATAATACTAGTTATAGTTTGTATGAAATTACTACTATAATAGGTGCGAATATTGATTATGTATTACCAAAGAGTTTTTATAATAAAAACATAGAAAAATTTGTTTACAATGGTAAAATAATGACATTAGATAAAAATATTGCTCGCAGTAAAGGTGGGCAAATTATAAGTGAGATAGTTCACAAAATATTAAAAGAAAAATAAGGAGGGAAAGCCATGACCAAAAGAAAGTTTGTCGATGAATTTGATATAAAACCAGAAGAAGTAATTCATGAAGAAACAAATGATTATGATGCTTTTCCCAATAAAGAATTATTAGAAAAACTTAGAAATGAAATTATCCAAAATTTAATCGATAACAATATTCAAAATCATGAATCAATGGACGACTTTGTTAAAATTCAAATTGATAAGACTATTGAAGGATATGATTTGAGTAGCTCCGAAAGAAATTATATATATAACTTGATCGATAATGAAATTAGTGGCTTTGGTCCTATTACAGAACTTTTAAAAGATAAAGATATTACAGAGATTATGGTTAATGGAAAAGACGAAGTATATATCGAATTAAATGGACATCTTATTCGTGATAACAGTGTTAGTTTTGTCAATGACGACCATATTGTAAGAGTGATTCAAAGATTAGTACAGCCATTAGGGCGTACGATCGATATTGCTCACCCAATGGTAGATGCTAGATTAAATGATGGTTCAAGATTGAATGCTGTTTTGCCACCATTATCATTAAATGGACCAGTTATGACAATTCGAAAATTTAAAAAAGAATTAGCCAACATTGATGATTTTTTACGTACGGGAACTTTAACTCCGTATATGGCCCGTTTTTTAGAAGCTTGCGTACATTCTAAATTGAATATTATTATTGTTGGGGGAACAGGTAGTGGAAAAACGACTTTGTTAAATGTTTTGTCATCGTTTTGTTCACAGAACGAACGTATCATCACTATTGAAGATGCAGCTGAATTAAAATTAAAACAGGATCATGTTATTTCCCTTGAGACAAGAACTACTAACTATGAAGGATCAGGACAAGTAACGATTAGAGATTTAGTTATTAATTCATTAAGAATGAGACCTGATCGCATTATTGTTGGGGAAGTCCGTGGTAAAGAAGCTTTTGATATGCTTCAAGCTATGAACACTGGTCATGATGGCAGTATGACTACAATGCATGCAAACGGGCCAGAAGATGCTTTAAATCGTTTAGAGACCATGGTATTAATGAATGGAATTGAAATTCCTGTGATTGCTATTCGCGAATATATTGAAAATGCTTTAGATATTGTCATTCAAATTCAAAGGTTTTCTGATGGCCGCCGCAGAGTTACTAGTATTAATGAAATTATTAATATTAAAGATGGCGAAATAGTTCAAAAAGAAATATTTAAATTCAGACAAACCGGTGTATTACCTAACGGTGATGTTGTTGGTGAGTTTTTAATGCATAAGTATATCCCAAAAGTGTACGCTAAAATCAAAGCACGTGGTATAGATGATTTAACTGATATATTTGGTCAATAAATTAGGAGGGTATTATGACAGAGGGCGGAAGTTTTGATATTGTAAATACTACCAAACCGACAAATAAAGATATCGTTGTCGTTTTTTCGCCTGCTCAAAATATTCAAAAGTATAACTATACTTTATATAAAAACGATAAAGAAATAAATAGCGCTGTTATAACAGACAACCAAAGTACTAGTATATATATGAATGATACTGGAACCTATAAAATAATCGTTAAAACTTATGATTCAGCTGGAATAGAAACAATTATCACTAGTGGTTCTTATGTTATCGATAAAAAGCCACCTATTATAAATATAAGCTCATCGGAGCTTAACATATATAAAGGCGAAAAATTACTAATTAATGAAGGGGTTACGGCCAAAGATAACTATGATGGAGATATTACTGATAACATCACCAATAATTCGCAAAAAATAAATTTCGACGAAATTGGTCAGCACAATTTAACATATACCGTCAGTGATGCAGCCGGAAATACCACTAGTAAAACCGTTAATATCAATGTTTTAGAAAACCCATATCATCTTTACTTTTTACAGGGACTTATTATACTAGTTTTGACTTTTGTCATTTTTCTAATTATTAAATTTAGAAAAGCCTTAAAATTAGAAAAACGTATTGAATCATTTACAATCGAGCCACTTAAAAATAAAGAACCATCTTTATTCGAAAGAGCAATCAATCAATATCAAAAAGTTGTTAAAAAGTGGGCTAAATTGTTAGAAAAATCTGTTTTTGCGCAAAAGTATGCTAAAAAACTTGAAAAATATCATACAGTAAGTATTTTTCACCAAAGTGGAATCGAAATATTAGTAGGTAAATTTATTGTATCTTTTATTTTCTTAATAATTGCTGGTTTTGCCAAAACAACCCAGTTAAAACTAATGAGCTCTTACGAAATTATTTTTCCGCTATTGGTTGGCTTTTTCGTCCTCGATATCGTCTATTTTGTTAAATATAAAATATATCGCGATAAATTGGAGAACGACTTACTTTCGGCAATTATTATTATGAATAATGCCTTTAAATCTGGAAGAAGTATTAGTCAAGCTATTGACATTGTTAGCAAAGAAATCGAAGGTGAAATAGCTAAAGAATTCGAAAAAATAAGCTTAGAATTGTCGTATGGTTTAGGAATTGATGTTGTATTTAAAAGATTTGCGGCTCGCGTCAATCTAGAAGAAGTTAATTATTTAACCGCTTCATTAACTATTCTTAATAAAACAGGTGGTAATATTATTGCCGTTTTTGAATCAATTGAAAGAAGTTTATTTAATAAGAAAAAATTAAGGTTAGAATTAAAAACTTTAACTGGTAGTAGTAGAATAATTGTTTATATTTTACTAGTAGTTCCATTTTTATTTATTTTATTCGTTAGTCTCATCAGTCCATCATATTTTATTCCATTCTTAACAACTCAATTAGGAATATTCTTACTAATCAGTATGATCATTTATTACATAATTTTTATCATCTGCGTTCGTAAGATAATGAAGGTGGCGATTTAAATGAATGATCAAAATAATTTCTTTAAAAAAATATATCGTAAAAAAGAATTGGAAAAAATTAACGAAAAAATTATTAGTTTAGGTAATGATACTAAATTTGATGTTATATCTTTTTGTAATACAAGAATTTTTACTACTATCATAGTTTTTGTTGTAATTTTATATATTAGTAAAAATAGTTATATTTATGCTCCATTTGTAGCAATTGGTTATTATTATTTATTTTACTATATATTCATTATCAAAAAAATAAATAAGCGTACATCTAGATTAGATTATGAAGCATTGCAATTCTTTGAAATTTTAACGCTAACTTTAGAATCAGGAAGGAATCTGGAAGAAGCATTAAAAGTAACTTGTGATAATGTTAATTCTGAGCTTTCTGAGGAATTTAAAAAAGCCTTGTTTGAAATGAATTTTGGTAAATCACTAATTGAAGCTTTAGAAAATATGAAAAAAAGAATTCCTTCAGAAACCATCAATAACATTATCTTAAACATTATTCAAACAAATCAATTTGGCAATAGTATATTAGATACTATGTACAATCAAATAGACTTTTTAAGAGAAAAACAAATATTAGAAATAAAAGGGAAAATAAATAAAATACCAAACAAAATCAGCATAATATCAGTTATTTTTATTGTTCCGTTAATCATGGTACTTATTTTAGGCCCATATTTAATTGAACTAATAGGATAGGAGGGTAACATGTATTATTTAATTGGCATTAAGGGATCAGGGATGAGTGCATTAGCTTCTATTTTATTTGACTTAGGATATGAAGTTGAAGGCAGTGACGTCGAAAAACATTTTTTTACCGAAGAAGGATTAACAAAAAGAGGAATTAAAATATTACCATATAATAAAGAAAACATTAAAGAAGGAATGACTATTATTAAAGGCAACTCTATTAGAGAGGATAATGAGGAATTAATAAAAGCTAACGAATTAAACCTAACAATCCACACATATCAAGAAATGGTCGCTAAACTAACAAGAATGTTTGAAACAATTACGATTGCTGGTTGTCACGGAAAAACGTCTACGTCAGCTTTACTATCACATGTACTAGGCAATTTAAAAGGTGCTAATTGCTTAATTGGTGATGGAACCGGACGTGCTGATAAAGAAAACAAATATTTTGTTTTAGAAGCTTGTGAATATAAACGTCATTTTCTTGAATATTCACCATATTATGCGATTATTACAAACATTGAATTAGACCACGTTGATTATTTCCAAAACATCGATGATGTTATTGATGCCTATCAAGAATATGCTAATAATGCCGAAAAAATGGTTATTGCCTGCGGCGATGATCAATACACTCATAGTTTAGAAATAAATAAACCAATTTTCTATTATGGTTTGGATGAAGACAACGATATTATTGCTAAAGATGTTAATTATAGTGTAACTGGTACTAGCTTTGATGTTTTTGTCGAAGATAATTATTATGGCCATTTTGATTTACCGCTATACGGTAAACATCAATTGCTAAATGCTTTAGCAGTTATTAGCGTTTGTTATTATGAAAGATTAGAAGCTAAAGAAGTCGCAAAACAAATTAAAACTTTTTCCGGTGCCAAAAGAAGGTTTACCGAAACTATTGTTAAGGATAATGTGATTATCGATGATTATGCCCATCATCCAACTGAAGTAAAAGTTACGATAAAAGCAGCTAGACAAAAATATGATAGTAAAGAACTAGTTGTTGTCTTTCAGCCTCATACCTTTACTAGAACTAAAGAGTTTGCTAAAGATTACATCGAAATTTTAAGCACCGTAGATAAAGCATATATTATGGATATTCATGGGTCAAGAGAAAATAAACAAGAGGACGATATTACCAGTGAAGATTTAATTAATAATATTCCTAATTCTGAACATATCTCTTTAGATGAAGCCGATAAATTAATGAAACACCAGAACGCTGTCATTTTATTTATGAGTCCAAACGATATTTCACCTCTTGAAAATGATTACATAAAAAAATTGGAAGATTTATAAAGCACGTTTAAGAACAATTAGAAGGAAACTTCTTTTTTTCTTTGAATTAGTGTATAATATTGATAGGTGACTTTAATGTTTGATAGATTTGAATTATTAGTTGGCGAGAAGATAAATGTTTTAAAATCAAAAACAGTATTGTTAATTGGGCTTGGCGGAGTTGGTAGCTATGCCTTTGAAGCTTTGGTTCGTAGTGGAATAGGCCGCATAATTATTGTCGATAATGATACGATTGACATAACGAATTTGAATCGTCAAATGTTAGCTTTAAATACTAACATAGGAAGTTATAAGGTTGACGAAGCTGAAAAACGGAAAAATCTAATCAATAAGGAATGTCAGATATTAAAAATCAAAGATTATATAACCAAAGAAAATATTAATATTCTTTTTAAAACCCAGGTTGACTTTTTGGTTGATGCCGAAGATACTTTATCTACCAAAAAAGAAATAATCAAATATTGTCTAAAAAATAATATCAAATTTATTTCAGCATGCGGTACTGGTAATAAGATGGATGCTAGTAAATTAGAAATTATTGATGTGCGACACACAAGCTACGATCCTATTGCTAAAGCCTTGAGACATTTTTTAAAAAAAGAAAATTTGCACGGCAAAGTGCCAGTAGTTACTTCGGCTGAAAAGCCAATAAAAATAACTCAAATAGGATCTAACGCTTTTGTTCCTGGAACCGCCGGATTGTTATGTGCAAGTTATGCTATAAATGAATTATTAAAGGAGGAACATGATGGAAAAATTTATACTGAAAAAAATTAAAACAATGCAAGGAAGTTTACTAGGAATTGGGATCCAAAGCGAAAAAATAAAAGAGGCCATCCAAAATAACAAAAATATTTTGACTTGCTATTTGTTAGAAGAATCATCTTCACCTCTTAATAAGAAAAAACTTAAGCTAAAAGAGAAGAAGCGAACAATAAATATAAAAAAAATAAAGAAAGTTTTTAAGAAAAAACGTATCGATAATATAATTTGTAGTTATCAAACCATAAAACCGTTTTTAAAAACATTTGTTAGAGATAGTGTCTATATAAATAAAGGCGATTTATATATATATGGATCAAAAGATGATCTATATGAACTAAAAAATAAATATCAAAGATATACTACTAATATCGAAATTAAAGAAGAAAAAACGACTTCGGTTTTAATTGTCAACAATCAAACAACTAAAAATAATCGATTAAAAGATATCGGCTACTGGTGGCTAGATACTGGAACTGCAATTGCTGACTTTTTAACGATGATCTTGGTGAATTAAAAGGTAATTAAGATTATTGGTTTAAATAATCTAATATGCAAACAAAAAGGCATTAAACTTATAAAAAAGAAACAATCAAAAATATGATCGATTGTTTTTTCTATGTATTTTTGCTATAATTAAAGAAATGTAAGGTGATAATATGTACTTAAAAGAAATAAAGGCTCAAGGTTTCAAATCCTTTGCGGATAAAATCAATATTAAACTCACTAATGGGATAACCGGAATTGTTGGACCTAACGGATCAGGAAAAAGCAATGTCGTCGATGCCGTTAGATGGGTATTAGGCGAACAATCAGTAAAATCATTACGTGGTGACGGAAATATGACAGATGTTATTTTTTCCGGTAGTAAAAGTCGTAATCCAATGAATGTTGCCTCAGTTAGTTTAATATTTGATAATACTGATAAATACCTTCCTTTAGAATACGATGAAGTAGCTATAAAAAGAAGAGTGTACAAAGATGGAACTAATGAGTATTTTTTAAACAATGAAAGAGTTAGGCTAAAGGACATCACGAATTTACTATTAGATAGTGGTATTGCGAAAGAAAGTTTTAATATTATCTCTCAAGGTAAAATTGAATCTATCATTAGTAGTAAACCAACTGAAAGAAGAGTAATCTTTGAAGAAGCGGCTGGGGTTTTAAAATATAAAAGGCGTAAAGAAGAAGCCATTCGTAAATTAGATAAAACACATAATAATTTAAATCGAATAAATGACATTGTAAGAGAATTAGAACCACAGATCGAGCCTTTAAAAGAAGCCAAAGAGAAAGCCATAGAATATAATAAGGCAAAAGAAGAGTTAGAAGATATAGAGATTGCTTTAATTACCGAGGACATTACTAATATTAATTATCAATACCAGGAAAGCAAAAACAAAATTGATATCTTAAATGACGAAATATTAAAGCTTTCATCTTCTACCACTACGTCAGAAGCGAAAACAAGTTTATATAAAAATCAAATTGTTAAAATCGACGAACAATTAAAAATTGTTCAATCACAAATTTTGGAATTAACAACGTTAGTTGAAAAGTTAAATAGTCAAAAAGCAATTATAATCGAAAGAAAAAATTATGAGGTCGATGATACTAAATTACATAATACAATTTTGGAATTAAAAGAAAAGGCTTTGAAATTACAAAATGAAATAAATAGCGTAGAAACTGATATAATTAATATCAATCGCGAAACAACCAGTCTTAATGAAAAAATAAAAAGCGTAAACAATGAATTAACTGAATTAAAATCAAAAAAAATCCAGATTGAAACCACTTTGACAAACACACTTAGGCAAAAACACAATTTGCAAATAAAAGCTGATTCATTAAAAGACAGCATCGAAAATGGGGCCGGCTTACCACTTGCTGTTAAAAGTATATTAAATAATCCCAAACTACGTGGTATTCATAACATTATAGGCAATCTTATTGAAGTAGATGAAAAATATTCTTTAGCTATTACTACGGCATTAGGTTATAATGCTAACAATATTATTGTTAACGATGAAAAATGTGCAAAAGAGTCAATTAACTATTTAAAAAATATCGGACGCGCAACGTTCTTTCCATTAAACATTATTAAAGGGAAATATATCGATGATGAAACGATGAACATAATTAATCATCAGCCCTATTTTGTTTGTGTCGCTAGCGATTTAGTAAAATTTGAGGAAAAATATAATAATATTATTCTAAATCAGCTAGGTAACGTATTGGTTACTGAAAATATTGAGGCTGCAATCAAACTTAGCAAATTAATAAATGCCAAATATCGGGTTGTAACTTTAACAGGAGAAATTGTTCATGTCGGTGGATCTATGACCGGTGGTAAACAAAATAAAGTCAGAAATGTCATTAGTGATAGATATGAATTAGAAAACACTTTAAAAGAAGTCCAAAGCTTAATTGGGAAAATTAAAAATGCAGAGAATGAAATTAATGAAATCGACTATGGACTAAAGTCATTAGAGGATAAAATATATCTTTTAAGCAAAGATAAACTTTTAAAAGAAGAACAAATAATTAATAAAAATCAAACAATAACCGCATTAAAAGATAATTTGGAAAAAGTTAACCTCGATATTAATGGAACTAATAATATTTTAGGTGGCACGCTTTCTAAAGAAGAAGAAGAAATCATTTCTAAGTATTATGAGGCAGTTAAAAAGAAAGAAGAAAAAACAAAAGAGCTTGAAATTTTGACCAAAGAAAAACAAAACATTAATGAAACACTAGAAGAATATGAGCTTTCAGTCAAAAAAGAAAATAGTATATATAATGCCAAAACAACTGAACTAAAAGACTTAGAAATTAGTGTTAATCGTATGGACGTTAAACTAGATAATCTATTAAATATTTTGAGTGAAACTTATAGTATGACGTATGAAAAAGCTAAAGACAATTACAAGTTAGATTTAGATTATAATTTAGCAAAAACAAAAGTTAATAATTTAAAACGTAAATTAAAAGAACTTGGCATTGTCAATTTGGCAGCACCTGAAGAGTATGAACGTATTAGTTCTAGATACGAATTTTTATTAAGCCAAATCAACGATTTAGCTGAAGCTGAAAATACTTTATTTAAAATAATTGACGAGATGGATAAAGTTATGATCAAAGAATTTAACGATTCTTTTAAAGTAATTAATAACAACTTCGAAGAAACTTTCCGCGAGTTATTTAAGGGTGGAACTGCGACATTAAAATTAACCAATCCAAACGATTTATTAGAGACTGGTATTGAAATCATCGCTAGTCCCCCTGGGAAAAAGTTAAGCAGTATTTCTTTGCTATCAGGTGGAGAAAAAACTTTGACAGCCATTAGCCTGTTATTTGCTATTATCAAATCTAGACCTGCACCATTTTGTATTTTAGACGAAGTTGAAGCGGCTTTAGACGAGGTGAATGTGGACACCTTTGGTAAATATATTACTACTTTAAAAAATAAATCACAATTTATTATTATAACGCATAAAAAGAAAACAATGGAATACGCTGATGTTTTATATGGTGTAACTATGCAAGAGTCTGGAGTTAGTAAATTAGTAAGTGTTAGATTAGATGAAATAGGCAAATAACTATCTAAAGCTCAAAATTAATTGTAAATAGAGAATGAAAACCGAAATTAGGAGAATAGTTCTCTTTTTTGCTTAAACTAAACTAATATGTTATAATCGAATAGGTGATAAAATGTTACAAGTAAAAAATGTAACTCTACGTTTTGGCAGTAGAGTATTATTTGAGGATGTTAATTTAGAATTTATCGCGAATAATTGTTACGGTGTAATCGGTGCTAATGGTGCTGGCAAAAGTACCTTTTTGAAATTGTTAACTGGCGATATTGAAACAACTAAAGGCGAAATTATTAAAGATAAGCATGATAGATTATCGGTTTTAAAACAAAATCATAATGCTTGTGATGAATATAGTGTTTTGGACACTGTTATTATGGGTAACGCCAAGCTTTATAGTATTATGAAAGAAAAAGAACGTTTATATATGAAACCTGATTTTACTGACGAAGACGGTATTAGAGTAGGTAAATTAGAGGCAGAATTTGAAGCGCTTAATGGTTGGGAAGCTGAAAGCGAAGCAGCTATACTTTTATCAGGATTAGGCATTAATAATGATTTTTACGACAAAAAGATGGTTAATTTAAAAGAAAAAGAAAAAGTTAAAGTTTTATTAGCGTCTGCTTTATTTGGTAATCCAGATATTTTACTTTTAGATGAACCAACTAATGGGTTAGATATTAAAAGTAAACTTTGGCTTGAAGATTTCTTAGTTAATTTTAAAGGAACTATTATTTTGGTATCTCATGATCGTCATTTTTTAAATACCGTTTGCACTCATATGGTCGATATTGATCGTGAACGGATTAAAATGAGCATTGGTAACTATGACTTTTGGTATCAATCAAATGAATTAATGCAAAAACAAATAAAAGATACTAATAAGAAAAAAGAAGAGAAAATAAAAGAATTGCAATCCTTTATTGCGAGATTCTCTGCTAACGCTTCAAAATCAAAACAAGCTACTTCACGAAAAAAATTACTCGAAAAAATAGAACTAGAAGAATTAAAACCTTCTTCCCGAAAATATCCATATATTAATTTCGAATACGAAAAAAGGTTAGGTAAAGAAATTGTATATTTAAGAAATATCAATGTTACCATTGATGGAAAAACTATACTAAAAAATTTTTCTCTCACCTTAAGGGCCGAAGATAAAATTGCTTTAATTGGCGAAAATGAAATAGCCAAAACTACTTTGTTTAAAATTTTAAACGGCGAAATTATTCCAGATAGTGGAGAAATAAAAATAGGAACAACAGTTATTTTCTCATACTTTCCAAAAAACCACGATGAATATTTCCATGGGACTGAAACATTAGTTGAATTTCTTCGTAAATATTCAGAAAATAAAGAAGATAGCTTTATTAGAGGCTTTTTAGGACGTATGTTATTCTCCGGTGAAGAGGCTTTAAAACCAATTAATGTTTTATCTGGTGGTGAAAAAGTAAGATTGATGTTTTCCAAGTTGATGATGACTAAAGGAAATGTTCTTCTTTTAGATGAACCAACTAATCACTTAGATATTGAGTCAATAACTTCTTTAAACAACGCATTAAAAAAATTTAATGGACCAATTATTTTTGCTAGTTACGACACTGAATTAATCGAATCTGTTTCTAATCGTTTAATATATTTCGATAGCGAAGGGGATTATATCGATAAACAATTAGATTATAAAGAATTTGTTCAAAAGTATAACATTTAAAATACTCGGAGTTAGCCCGAGTATTTTTTTAACTAAAAATTGCATATTTAGTTAATTTATAAATAGTTCCATTAATACGCAAATAAATATAATATTTACCATAGATCCCTTGTTTACTAATATATGTTGAAGTTTCCATTTTATTATTTTTTATTTTAGTTCCCTTTGTTACATCTACATCATAAGTCTTTTTACTAAGAACATTATCTAATATTATTTGAACTTGATCAGTTTTCTTAAAAGAGCCTTTGACAATAAAATATTTAGAGTTAGTGGAAAGATGTAGATCGTATTTTTTATAAATTGAAGGATCTTTTTTAGAGAATATAACCATATGATCATTAGTAGTTTGTGTGATACCAGTATTTCCTAGCCGTTGTCCATTAGCCGGCATAAACATATCGCCAGTATACATTTTAGACTGTTTAGAACTATAAAGTTCGTGATCAGCTGTTAGTATAGAGGTAACTTCATCATCGGAAATTATTTTAATTTCTTTATCTTGAGTAATAATGAAATTACCGTCTGAATAATCGATATTAGCACTCGCACTAACTTTACCAAGGTTAATATTTTTTACTTCTTTAAAACGTCTTTCGCTGGTATTTAAAGAATATTCAACTAAATGATTTTCATTATTTTTACTATTAATATAAGCAATATTTCCATCTTTTGTTAAAGTTACTGCTTGTGGTTTAATAGGAGATTCAAACTCACCATCATTCTCAAATAAATACTTTTGATATTTTTTTGGAACTTTATTTTTATCAGCAATCAAACCATTTAATTCGCCGGATGTATAATCAATATTTACAATCATATCTTTATTAGCACCAACTGCCAAAATCGAGTTTGTTGTTGCATTGTAAGCCACGGAATTTAAAGATATCCAATTTTCCCCATCGTCATTTGGCATTAGATCGTATAGATCAAATTTTTTAACGATTTCGCCAGTATCACGATTTAATTCAACAATGTAATCTTCTTTAGTTCCACCATCAAAATTATTTGATAAAACCAAAAGATTACCATTTACCATCTCAAAAACATCATGATGATATCCCCCAGGAAGATTGTATTCATAATATACTTTACCCAGTAAATCCATTTCCACAAGTCCCGAAGCATAGTATGGATCTTTCATTAAATCCGAACTGCCTAATAAGATATATCCATTGCTAAGCCTTGTAAAGTCCCAACCACATGGCTCTGTTAAATACCATCTAATGTTCCCTTTTTTATCGTAGGCCACAGGATAGCCATTAACATCTTTTGAAGTAGTAAAGAAAAATTCTTCTTCAATATCATTATTTATAGTAGCATTTTCTAATCCAAGGGATAATTTTTCTGTTTTTATCTTTAATTCTTTTTCTTCACCGCTAGTGGCAATAATTACTGTGTTCTCATAATCAGGATAAAGACCGTAAATAGATATAAAATGCTCTTTAGTTGGGACAAACGTATTAACAATATCATTATCACCATCTTTGCCTTTAACAGTTACAGTAACTGAAGCTAAATCATTTGTTTTAAATACCACTAAAGCGGTCAATGGCGAAATTTTATAAGGATTAACAATTACTTTTGGATTATCAATAGAATAATTGCTGTCCGATAATAAATCTTTTTCAATTTCAGCTTGCTCAGATAAAAGGTCACTTTCAATATCAACCATCGTATTTTCTTCGATATAATTATATATAAGAATAGATGCAATAATCGTTACTGCGATTAATATAAAATATTTGTATTTAGTTTTCATAAAGCCTCCTAGATTAATCTAATTTCATTTTCATTAAAGAAAGGTCTTTTTTTATTTATTCTATCAAAAAATAAAATACCATTTAAATGATCAATTTCGTGCTGAAACGCGATTGCTAATTCTTCACGTGCTCTAACTGAAATTTTATTACCATCAGGATCATATCCACTAATCGTGATACGCGCAAATCTTGGAACATGTCCATCGACTTCGCGGTTGACACTTAAGCATCCTTCACCAGTTTCGAGAGCTACCATTTCTTCAGAATGACTTATAATCTTGGGATTAACAAAAACATAGTTTTTAAATTTGCCTTCTTCATATTCATAAACAATTACTATAATTCTTTTTAACTGTCCTAGTTGTGGAAAAGCAAGTCCCATACCTGGACGCAAATTATATTTTTCTGCATATTCTTCAATTTGACTATAAGTAAGTTGTCTGATGATTTGATCAATAGTCTCTTTATCTTTTTTAGATAAAGGGAGATCAACCGTTTTACTAACTTGGCGAAGTGTTTTATTTTTTTCATCCAAGACTTTTAATTCCTTAAACATTTTATCACTTCCATATATAATATTTTATCATATTTTAAAGCAATTAAATAATTAAATTACTTTAATTTACATAGTTTTTTATTTAAAAAACATATGTATTATATATTGAGCTAAAATAAATGTCAAATAACATATATTTATGAAGAATAACCATAATATAAATGGTGATTTATATGAAAATAAGACTGGGATATGTTGCGCTATCTTTGACATTAGATATTACGGCTTCAAAAACCATAACTTATACAAACTACCATAAACTAAAAACTGAGGTAAGAAATATAAAACTAGATCAGTTGATAAACGAAAATTTTAACAACTTAAAAAAAATCTTTTGGTATAATTATCGAAATAAAATACATTTCTATCGTATCAGTCATAACATTATTCCTTTAGCTACACATAAAGACGTAATTTTTGACTATATAACTCCATATCAAAAAGAATGGGAACAATTAGGAAAATTGACCAAATTATATGATCTTAGAGTTGATACTCATCCAGATCAATTTTGTGTTTTAAACAGCAACCAAATAAAAGTAATTGAAAATAGCATTGAAATGCTCAAATTTCATCAAAAAATGTTTGAAGCCATGAAAATTGAAGGAAAAACAGTACTCCATGTTGGTGGAGCCTATGGCAATAAAGAAAAATCAATCAAAAAGTTTATTACTACTTTTAAAAAACTTGACAAAAAGCTTCAAGACATTATTATTTTAGAAAATGATGACAAGATTTTTAACATAAAAGACGTTTTATATATTTGTGAAACATTGAAAATTCCGATGGTCCTAGATTATCATCATTACATGTGTAACAATGAAGGCGAAGATTTAAAAGCGTATCTTCCACGAATTTTAAGAACATGGGAAAATCAAAAACTTAAACCTAAAATGCATTTTTCTTCGCCGAAAAATAAAAGAGAATTTCGTAGTCATAGTGATTATATCGATGTAAATAGTTTCATAAAATTTCTTCAAATATTAGAAACATATAAGATGGATATAGATATCATGCTTGAATGTAAGGCAAAAGATGAAGCCTTATTTAGATTAGTAAGACAGCTTAAGTATCAAACAAATTATCATTTTATAGATGATACCACATTTGAAATAAAATAGTTTATTTTTATCCGCTTATTTTTAGTAAAGTTGCAAGATAAAAAAAGCACTATTTAGCGCTTTTCCTTTTAAAAAGAAGCTAGAAATTACTTAACTTCTTAACAATTGCCGTTACCGAATGCACGAGCACCGATAATGATTACTAATAAAATGAATAGAACTAAGATAATAGCTGCTCCATAGCCTGCGCCATAGCCACCTGGGTAGCCGCCACCGCATTGGTTACCGCATCCATAACCTTGATAACCACCATAGTAATACATATAACAACCTCCTATCTATTCTAGTATAGTGTACGTCTTTTAACATATAACGACTATTAAAAACACCTAATTTTTGTTTTTTATATTTTTTCATTCAAAAACTATAAATATTGTGCTATCATATTATATGATAGGAGTTAAAAAATGAACCAATCGTTTAGAAGAATTTTCAAAGATTTAGATAAACCGCTATTAATCACAATCATAGTGGGTTTTATCTTTGGGCTTTTAACAATCGTTACTGCTTCCAGTCGCGCAGCGGTGGTTAATTACGACGTTTCGATATACTATTATTTCTTTAAACAATTGGTATTTATTATTGTTGGGATTATTGCAGCTTTAATCATTTTAAAAGTAGATACTAAAAAATACAAAGCGATAGTGCCTCTTTTATTTATTTTATTAATAGTTTTAAACGTAATAGCTTGGAAATCAGAAGCTGTTGCCGGTAGTAACAACTGGATAGATTTAAAGTTTGTCAAACTTCAGCCAAGTGAACTCTCTAAACCAGTTATTATTGTTTTTCTAGCCATTTTATTTGAAAAATATTATCGTAAACTTCGTACCAAAAACCTGCCACATTATGACATGATTGGAAAAATTTTACTGATTGCTATAATTATTCCAGCCCTTATTTTTCTTCAAAAAGACTTTGGAACTCTATTAATTACTCTTTTTATAATTGGTATTTTATTAATTGCTAGTCCAATTCTCAAAATAGAAAAGTTAAAATATGGTGGTCTGTTATTGCTACTTGGAATCGCTGCTTTAGGAATATACAGCAGCAGCCAAGGTAGTTTTCTAAACGATGCCCGTTTATCTCGATTTTCTTCTTGGTTAGATCCATGCGGCCAATACGAAAATGGTGGCTATCAAGTGTGCAACAGTTATATTGCTATTAATGATGGAGGTTTAATGGGCTTAGGCATTGGAAAAAGTAAACAGAAATATTCGTATATTCCAGAACCACATACTGATTCAGCCTTTGCTATTATAGCTGAAGAATATGGTGTAATTGGTTGTGTCTTTATTTTTCTTGGCTATGCTTTAATATTATGGCGCATAACTTTAATTGCTTCAAAAGCTTCGACTTTACGCGGAAGATATATCTGCTTAGGTGTAGCCGCCTATATATTTGCCCATATTTTCATTAATATGGGTGGACTATTTGGAATAATCCCACTGACCGGGGTTCCGTTGCCATTCTTTAGCTATGGTGGCAGTTTCGCAATATCATTGATTGTTTCTTTAGCACTTGTTCAAAGAGTCAATATTGAAACTAAAAATCAAAAAATTAAAGTAGCACCTTAGTTTTCTTTTGATTAACTATATCAATATGGTTAATCTTTTTTTAAGGATATAAACATTAAAAACAGTATGATTAATACAAGGGGGTAGGAAAGGAGAATTATGGAGCTAAAAGATAAAATATTAAAATACCGGAGTATGATCATTGCTATAATAATTATTTTATGTTTGCTTAGTTTAAATATTTATACTTTGACTTTAGTTGATTTTAATACCGAAGAATCAACCTGTGAAATAGAAAAACCGAGTGAAAAAGAAGAAACCATAAAAAAAATTAAAGTTGATCTTAAAGGGGAAGTAAACGCCCCAGGAATTTATGAATTAAACGAAAACGATAGGGTAGATGAATTAATCGATAAAGCTGGTGGTTTAACAAAAAACGCTGACACTTCAATTATAAATTTGAGTAAAAAGTTGAAAGATGAAATGGTGGTAGTTGTTTATTCCATAGCCGAAGTAAAAAAAATGAAAGAAAACGAAAAAGAAAAATTAGAATGCCCTGATACAAACGATGCATGCATTGATAATCAATTAGAAACCTTAACCGAAGAAAAGTCCAAAGAAGAAAAAACTGATAATCAAACCAATTCCAAGATATCAATAAACAAAGCGAGTGCTTCCGAATTACAAACCTTAAGCGGTATTGGTGAGTCTAAAGCCCAAGCTATTATAGATTATCGCGAAAAAAATGGAACATTTAAAGCCATCGAAGAAATAAAGAATGTGCCAGGGATAGGTGAATCTATTTTTGAAAAAATCAAAGACAATATTACTATTTAATGTACTAACAACCCTCTTTTTCATAGCGAGTATTATATATACCATTTATCATTTGAATAATTCCCCTGCAAGTTTATACAGCGCCTCCACTAATGAAATTACGGGAATCATTACTAAATGTCAAAAAAAAGATGAAAGACTACAATTAACCGTCAAAGGTAAAGAGAAAATCATTGTTAATTATTACGATGATTTTAACTGTGTTTTAGGCGAAAAAGTGCTGATAAAAGGGCATTTAAAACTTCCAGAGCCTAATACTGTATTTAACCTTTTTAATTACCAGAAATATCTTTTAAGTGAGAAAATACATTATATTATGACGGCTGATACGATAAAAGTAATTGCTAAACCACAATTTATTTACACAATAAAAAATATGCTAATCAATCATATCGCCCAATATAAAACCCAAGAATATCTAAACGCCTTTATTTTAGGAAATAATAAAGAAATTGATGAAGATATAATTGAAAGTTATCAAACTAATGGCATTAGTCACCTGCTAGCCATATCTGGAATGCATATTACTTTATTATCAAGCATTATTCTTTTTATTTTAAATCGATTTTCAAAACACAAGAAAATAAATTACCTAGTCGTTATAATTATCTTACTTTTTTACGCTTTTTTAACTAATTTTACCCCTTCAGTTATAAGAGCAACTTTTTTATTTATCGTTTTAACCATAAAAAAAATTATTAACTTAAATATTAAAAGTATATTTTTGCTTATCATTTTAGCCACGATTTATTTGTTTTACAATCCATATATAATTTATAATATCGGTTTCTTATTTTCTTTTATCATTTCTTTTTATTTAATATTATTTAAAGACTTTATTAAAAAGTTTAAAAGTTATCTAGGTAAAACATTTATTGTTTCTATTATCGCCTTTCTTGCTAGTATACCTATTACTATCAATAATTTTTTTGAGATAAATTTATTATCACCATTAATTAATATAGTTTTTGTTCCCTTAGTGTCCGTAATAATATTCCCACTTTCCTTAATAACCATCTGCATAAAACCTTTAGATGGTTTATTATATTTATTGATTAATGTAATGGAAAATTTATCGATATTATTTAGCCAAATAAGTAGTTTTCGAATAATATTAAAACATATAAATATCTATGGGATCATTTTATATTATTTGATAATTACATATACTATATATAGTTTAGGTCAAAAGAAAAAAAGGGGAATTATTATTTTATTAGCCGTTATTATGTTTCATGCTAACAGCAACTATTTAAATACCAGCACCTACATAACGATGATTGATGTTGGGCAAGGTGATAGTATTCTTTTAAATTTTGCCCATAATCAAGGAACTATTTTAATTGATACCGGAGGGGAAATAAATTTTAAAAATCAAATATTTGATCATGTTAAAAATAAGACAATTCCTTATTTAAAATCCGAAGGAATCAATCAAATTGATTATTTAATATTAACGCATGGCGATTTTGATCATCTGGGTCTAGCCCCTTCCTTACTAGATAATTTTAAAGTTAAAAACATTCTTTTTAACAAATCTAACGACAACAAATTAGAGAAAAAAATAATGAAAAAAGCTAAGCAACAAGGTATTTCGTATCAAAAAATATCAGATCAAACTATAAGAATTAAAAAATATTTTTTAAAATTTTTATCTGGGCCAAAAACAGCTAGTGAAAATGATGATAGTTTAATTATATATACAAAAATAAACGGGCAGAATATATTATTAATGGGAGATGCAACAAAGACAAGAGAGAATTATATTTTAAATACATATAAACTGCCTATCGTGGATATATTAAAAGTAGGGCACCACGGATCAAAGAGCAGCTCATCTCCCGAATTTATCAATACTGTTAGGCCTAAGATCAGTATAATATCCGCAGGTAAAAATAATTTGTATGGTCACCCCCACAAAGAAACACTTAAAAAATTAGAAAAAAGTAATATTCTAATTACCCAAATAGATGGTTCTATCAAACTTATATTAAAAGATAGAATCATCTATAATACTGCCCGCTAATGCGTTTAGCGTTTTATATAGATGAGCCCTTTATGAGGGCTTTTTATTTGCTTAAGATTAAACATTGTATGTATTTATACCATATTTTTCCTCTAAAGGGTCATAAAACAAATCTTCAGTTGGTGGATAATAAGTAAGAATACCAAATAGAATATAACAAAAAATAATTCCAATCAGGCTCAAATAATCAAGTAAACCATAATCTTTACTATTTAAAGTAAAGTAACTTACCCACTGACTAAATATAATAGCCAGTAAAAGCACAGATAAATTTAGGGTCATGTTTTCACCAAGAAAATTGTATAGCGGTAAATAAATAGCTAAAAAAATAATAACGCTAAAAACCGCAGACAATAGAACGCTTGTTATAAAATTATGATGTTCGATTTCAAAAGCTTTAAGTAAAGTAAAATCAATTATACTATATATTATAATAGCTGAAAAAAGCATTTTCATATGTTCCCAAATACTTTCATTCACCGGGAAAAAAATACTAAATAATGTGTTTGGAAACCAAGAATAAATAAAATGCGTTAAAAAACATAAACCAAAAATGATAAATACATCTATTATTTTTAACCGTTTTAACGACATAAAACACCTCTTTTTATTAATTATTATATGAAAATTGTCAAAAAATATAATTTTTTTTAAATAAAAAAAGGAAATTAGTAGATAAATATCGTATATTATATATAGGGAGTAGATGTCTATGCGCTTTTTAAGTCAAGAAAAAATAAATGAAATTCGTGATAGTGCAGATATTGTTAATGTTATCGCAAACTATGTGCCACTTACTCCGAAAGGGAAAAATTTCTTTGGAGTATGTCCATTTCATGACGATAACAATCCAAGTATGAGTGTTAACCGTGATAAAAAAATTTATAAATGCTTTTCTTGCGGCGCTACCGGAACGGTTTTTAAATTCATTATGGACTATGAAAATGTTTCATTTAGTGAAGCTGTTCAAAAAGTAGCCGATATCGCGGGAATAACCGTTAATATTAAACAAAAACCAAAAGTTCAAAATCACACCGTCTTGCACGATATTTACGACTTAAGTTTAAAATTTTACATTAATAATATAAACACTGCTACCGGTAAAGCCGCAAAGGAATATCTTTATAATCGGGGAATTACCGAAGAAATAATAAAAGAATTTCAAATTGGACTAGCCTTAAAAGGTAAAGATACACTTTCTAAAATTTTATTAAAAAAATTTAACGAAAAGGACATAATGAAAAGTGGGTTAGTTAACAAAAATGAATATGGATATTTAGATTTGTTTTATGAGCGAATTATGTTTCCACTTTATAACTTAAATGGACAGGCTGTGGCTTACAGTGGTCGTATTTATAACCGTGAAGATAATTCAAAATATTTTAATACTAGAGAAACTGAAATATTTAAAAAAGGGGAGCTTTTGTATAATTATCACCGTGCTAAAGAAAGCGCCAGGCAAAAAAACCAAATTATTGTGATGGAAGGCTTTATGGATGTCATTAGGGCTTATTCTGTTGGCATCAAAAACGTAGTTGCAACTATGGGAACTGCTGTTACCAAAAATCAAGCCTTATTAATCAAAAAGCTTGGAAAAGAAGTTATCCTATGCTTTGATGGCGATGAAGCCGGAGCTAAAGCCACTATGGCCTGTGCTGATGAACTAATTGCTATTGGTGTTACACCAAAAGTTATTCGTCTTGAAAATGATATGGATCCTGACGAATTTATTCGCCAAAATGGCGTTAAAAATTTTGAACTTAAAATCAATATGCCAATTAGTATTATGGATTTTAAACTTTCTTATTTGAAAATGAACAAAAATTTAAGTAATAGTGTAGATGAAGCAAAATATATTAATGAGGTTATTAAAGAAATAAGTAAAATAAATGATGATATTTTAAAAGAAATCACTATTAAAAAATTAAGCGAAGAAATGAGTATCGATGAAAGCTTAATTAGAAATAAATTAGAAGTAAAAAAAGTAGAAAAAGTTTCTGCCTCAGTTCAAAAGGTTAAAACCTCTAAATACGAAATTGCTGAGCGTAATCTTTTATTTCATATGTTCCATAGCATAGAGGTTATTAAAATGTATAATAACAAAGTAACTTACATGCCAACTCAAGAATATCGCTTACTAGCCCGGGAAATCAGCCTTTTTTATAAAGAAAATGGATTTATTAATCAAGCTGATTTCATAGATTATATTGAGTGTGATCCAGATATGCTAAAAACAATATCCAAAGTACAAAATGCTGAACTTGATGAAAAATACAGTTTAAAAGAAATTGAAGATTACATTAATGTTATTAGAGATTACAATATAAAAGCTGAAACAAATCGTTTGAAAAACCAAATTAAAAATGAATTAGACCCACTAAAAAAAGCTGAAATAGCTCAAAAAATTATTGATTTAAAAAAGGAGTGTAGTAATGTTTAGCGAAATCAAAACATTTGAAGAAAGAAAAAAAGAATTAATTAATATAGGAAAGAAGAAAGGGCAAATAACTTATGAAGAGTTAGCCGATAAGTTAAAAGGCTTAGAACTAGATGCCGATGCCTTAGATGATTTATATAACGCTTTTTCTGATAACGGGATTAACGTTGTTTCGGAAAATCCTAACGATGATGAGCATGTACAAATAACTGATACCGAAGCATTATCAAAAGACTTAACAATTAATGACCCAGTTAGAATGTATTTAAAGGAAATTGGCCAAATCAAACTATTAACCAACGAAGAAGAAGCTGAATTAGCTGATCGTATTATCGCTGGTGATGAAATGGCTAAGGCAACACTTGCCGAAGCCAATCTTCGTTTAGTTGTAAGTATTGCCAAAAGATATGTAGGACGAGGAATGTTATTTTTAGATCTTATTCAAGAAGGAAATATCGGTCTAATGAAAGCCGTTGAAAAATTTGATGTATCTAAAGGGTATAAATTTTCGACTTATGCCACATGGTGGATTAGACAAGCTATTACCAGAGCAATAGCTGACCAAGCTAGAACAATTAGAGTTCCTGTTCATATGGTTGAAACTATTAATAAATTAGCCCGTGTTGAGCGCCAGCTAACTTTAGAATTAAATAGAGAACCTACCGAAGAAGAATTATCTAAAAAAATGGGAACCTCTGTCGAAAAAATTCGTGAAATTTATAAAATAAGTCAAGAACCAGTAAGTTTAGAAACACCAATTGGCGAAGAAGATGACTCACATTTAGGGGATTTTATTCCTGATGAGACTAATATGAGTCCTGAAGATTTTGCCGTTAATGAGTTACTAAAAGATGAAATTTCAGAAGTTTTATTAACTCTAACTGAACGTGAAGAAAAAGTAATTAGACTTCGCTTCGGTTTAGAAGATGGTCGACCACGAACTTTAGAAGAAGTTGGTCAATTATTTGGTGTAACTAGGGAACGTATTAGACAAATCGAAGCAAAAGCTTTAAGAAAACTGCGTCATCCGTCACGAAGCCGCAAATTAAAAGACTATTTAGGTGATTAATGAAAATTAATAAGCGTTTAAAAGCAATTTGTGACTTAGTTCCTGAAAATAGCAAAGTAATTGATATTGGTGCTGACCATGCATTAGTAGATATTTATTTGAATAAAATCAAAAACTGTGATTGTTTAGCCACGGATATTTCCCCAAACGCTATAAAGAGAGCTAAAATAAATATCGATAAAAATGAGGCGAATGTTAAGACAAAAGTTATTGATGGACTACCAGAATTAAAAGATGAGATAATTATAATATCTGGTATGGGAGCTAAAACAATGCTAAAGATTTTACATTCCCAAATAACTAACGACTTGATTTTAAGTC
The DNA here is from genome assembly GCA_944358695.1 of uncultured Bacilli bacterium. GTDB lineage: Bacteria > Bacillota_I > Bacilli_A > RF39 > UBA660 > Coprosoma. The sequence continues at coordinate 31,580 of CALVRM010000032.1, forward strand.
CTAATAATAATGTTCACCTTGTCAGAAAAGCGATGAGAAAAAAAGGTTATCATATTGAAAAAGAACTATTAGTAAAAGAAAACCATTATTATGTTATAACATATTATAAGTTTGGTAAGCACAAAAGAACTGACGATATAGTTAGTCCTTTTCTTAAGAATAATATACCTTACATGAGAAAATTATTAAATTATTATCAGATAAAATCCATTAATGAAAGAAAACTTTTACAAAAACTAAAGTATAAACATATAGTAAAAAAAATTAAGCGAACAATTCAGTAATTTTCTTATTTTAGCAATTTATTAAAAAAGAAAACGTCCTAGTTTTCTTTTTTAAATAAAAAATGTTGGTCCACCATCCATAGTTTCTTCTTTTTCCACCACTGGCTCACTCGTCACTGAATTTATACCATTATTAGTACTTTGTTTCTCTTCAGTTTTAGAGGCGGAAGGAGTATCTACTTTTTTAAACTCATTCATTACTTTAAACATTGTTTTCGCATTTCTCATCACTGGTGTAACTTGTTTCACAACTGGAATTGCTTGGTTAATGATTCCTAAAGTTTTCTGAGTCCCATTGACAATATTACCTAATGTAAGGCCACCAGAGGCCCCTCTTAAAGCACTAAATAAGCCTGGACGAGCTGCTGAAACCATCGGAGTCATCATATAATATGGATTATAAAAATTCATATGCTCACTCCTTTCTAACATATTATATGTTTTTACAAAAAAATGTTTTGTTTATCACAAAAATATGTTATAATTATTTACAGTAGATATGATAGGAAGGTGTCTATATGGGGCTTAAGACTTTACTTTTACCTTGTCTTTATGTGTATAGATTTTTTGCTAGTATAATAAAATTGCTTGGACTATTCATAAAATACATCTTTCAAGGATTTCTAATAATCTTAAAACAAATAGGTAAATTTTTTAAATATGTATTACTCGGGTTTAAAAATGCTCCTTTAATAATTTTTAGTATATTCTCACATTTTTTATTGTCTTTTCAAATTCTTTTTGGATCAATTCGCCACAATAGTCAAGAAAGACAGCAACAAAAAGTTAAAGAACGTGAAATAACCGCTAAAAAGCACCGTGAAGAGTTAATCGAAAAGGCCAAACGTGAGCAAGCTATTCAAAATGAAAAAGAAATTGCTTTAAGAAAAAAAATAAGCAAAGCTAAAGAAAAGGAAACAAAACGTAAAAAACGTAACGATGACAATATTTATATAAATGAAAACGTTAAACGCGAAAGAAAAACAATAGGGGATCGTTTTGAGAGCTTTGGTAACTCAATTATCAATCTTCCAAACAAACTTAGTAATTATTTTAAACGTAAATGGAACAATCTATCTTTTGTTAAAGAAGCAAAAAATAAAAGAGATATTAATCGTGAGGTTTTACTCATCGATTTTAACAGTGACGATGCTAAAAAAAGCAAAGTCAAGCTTACTTATAAATACGAGATTAAGACCCCAGAAGGTAAAGACGTCACTGGGTACTTCGATGCTTATTCAAAAGTTGAAGTTCATTCATTTTTATTAAGCGAAGGAAACACCGTTTATAGTATTAAAACATCAAAATGGATTCAATTACTCCATGGTTCACACGGTACAAGTCATTCTAAAATAAAGATCAAGGATTTAATTTTCTTATTAGCTCAGCTATCTACGTATTTAAAAGCTGGTATCCCTTTGGTAGATTCAGTAAAAATCTTAATCAAACAATTTAAAAATTCTAATTATCAAAAGATATTAAGAAGTGTTGTTTATGATCTTTCAACTGGACAAAGTTTTAGCGAAGCCTTAAGCAAACAAGGTGAAGCATTTCCACGATTATTAATTAATATGGTTAAAGCTTCAGAAATGACCGGTGAATTACCAGAAGCTTTGGATGATATGGAAGCATATTATAGTGAATCTGAAGCTACGCGAAAAGCTATGGTTAGTGCCATGATGTATCCAATTATTATCTTCATTGTCGCTATCGGAGTTGGATTATTTATCATGCTATATGTAGTTCCTAAATTTGTAGAAATTTACAATAGTATGGACAACGCTGAAATTCCAGCTATTACACAATTTGTCCTTAACTTAAGTAGCTTCTTAGGTGACTATGCTATTTGGATTGGTCTTGGCTTTATAGCCTTCTTATTAATTTTTATGTATTTATTTAAAAAAGTAAAATCATTTAGAGCCACTGTCCAATGGCTAGGTATGCACCTTCCAGTATTTGGAAATGTAATTATCTATAATGAAGTTACGATGTTTACCAAAACTTTTTCTTCATTACTAGCGCATAATGTATTTATTACTGATAGTATGGACATTCTAAACAAAGTAACTAATAATGAAATATATAAAATGATGATAATCGATGCTATTACTAATATAGCCAAAGGTGATAAGATTTCATCAGCATTTAAAGATCAATGGGCTTTCCCTATCCCAGCATACGAAATGATAGTTACTGGTGAAAAAACTGGGCAATTGCCTGAAATGATGGCTAAAGTATCAGCTTATTATCAAGATTTACATCGCAATTCCGTTAGTCGTATTAAAACATTTATTGAACCAGTAATGATTATTTTATTAACTGTAATGGTCGGCGTCATTGTTTTAGCAATCGTTGTTCCAATGTTCAATATGTATAGTGCTATTCAACAATAAGGAGGAACTTATGGAAGTATTTTATGGTATAATTATGTTCATCCTGGGAGCTATCCTAGGTTCTTTTTATAATGTCGTTGGTTTTCGATTGCCAAAAGGTGAGTCAATCGTTTTTCCTCCAAGTCATTGTCCAAATTGCAATAATAGACTGGGAGCTAGTGAACTGATTCCTATTTTTTCCTTTATTTTTCAAAAAGGAAAGTGTAAACATTGTAAAAAAAATATTCCTATTTTTTATACGGTTTCTGAATTAATAACCGGAATATTATTCACTTTAGCGTATTTAATATATGGTTTAACACCCGATTTAATTATCCCAATAACATTTATTTCAATGTTAGTAATAATCGTTGTCAGCGATTATAATTATATGATCATATCTGACAGTGTGTTGCTAACTTTTGGAATTATTATAGGACTTGAAATTTTATTTATCAACGGTTTTAATGACTTTTTCTCAAGTCTTGTTAGTGCCATTCTTTCATTTTTCACAATGTGGGCATTAAAAAAATTTGGTGATTTATTATTTAAAAAGGAATCAATGGGCGGTGGCGATATAAAGCTAATGGCTATTTTTGGTCTAGTGCTTGGTTTTCCTATGACAATATTTTCTATTTTTTTAGGATCCTTGATTGGTCTACCTATTTCTTTATTTATGTTAAAGAAAAATACCGACCATATAATTCCTTTCGGACCATTTTTAGCTATGAGTGCTGTTATAATAGTTTTATCGCAACTAGATTTTACTACTTTAAAAACTTTTTTGGGCTATATTTAGTCCTTTTTAAATTGACAAAAGCATAGAAATAGTATATGATAACAACCATCAAAGGAGAGTATACAATATGAAAAAAAACGTTAAGGCAAATATTCAAGCTGCATTAAAAGATCTAGAATTTTTAAGAATAATAAAACCTATTTTAGAACACCCAGAATTTAAAAAGAGAATTACCTATGAACATCATGAAGACTTATCAGTTTATGAACACTGTTTAGACAATGCCTATTCCAATTATCTACATGCCAAAGAGCAAGGCTTTAGTATCAAAGAACAAACTGAAGCCACTTACGCTGGCATTCTTCATGATTTTTATCCATTTAAATGGATGTTCAATGAAGAAAGAGCAAATGATAAGTTGTTTAAAAAACACGGTTTTACCCATGCTAAAGAAGCTTCACAAAATGCCTCAAAATTCTTTCCGGCCTTTACAACTAGAACAGTTCAAAGTAGTATTGAAAGTCATATGTGGCCCCTTAATCTTACAAAGTTTCCAAGAGGAAAAGTTCCTTTTTTGGTAAATCTAACTGATACTATCAGTGGTTTAAGTGCAATACCAGAAATGTCCGAATGGGGGAAATACCTTGGGCTCGCAAGTATGAAAGATAAACCGACGTTCGAATTTAAGGATTTACATGCTTGTTTTCATGACTTTGCTGATGAATTTGGAATTGATTTACATGGCTTTATTATGAGTCCATTTAATAAACTTGAATTACGAATGGCTCTTTATGAATATGCTAAAGCCAATAAAAAAATAGCTTCTAATATAGAAGCGTTAGATACTGGTTATGTGGCACAAGCCCTTAAACAAACAATCGATCGTGAAGAATTATTGATTCAAACAGACATAGCCCTAACGGCAATCGAAGACCAATATACCGATGATGATATCCTTGGATTTTTAGGCTATACTAAAATCACAGAAGAAAATCAAAAAGAACGCCAATATTCCAAAAAATAAAAGCCAATTGTGGCTTTTTTTAACGCATTCTATGCCGCTTAACCAAACTATATTTACAAGCATTTCGTTCATCAATTTTTTCAGTGGCAGCTTTTACCATCGACATTGAAGATCCAGTTAGTAAAAAATTAGTTACAAAAAGAAAAGCACCAATTTCCTGATTATCCAAAATAGCATATGAAAAGGATACGGGAAGAAAGCAAACACTAATATCACGAATAGATTTGTTTACATTTTTTACTAATACCAAACCACTATAAGAGAAATTGTCTAAAAGATTGTAATTCATAGTAATCCTCCTCACATAAAACAAATTATAGTATTGATAAAAAAACTTGTCAATATCTTCAAATATTTTTTTTAAAACAGTTTGTAAAATAAGCGTTTTTTGTTATAATATTCATATAAAACACATTGTTTTTAAAAGTAAGGAGTGGTAATAATGTATCAATCATTAGATAAAAGGGCTGTTACAGTAATGCGCTTAAACGCTGTACTTTCTGGGATAATTATTACGGTAATAACCGTTATTTCTGGTTACTTTATTATAACTAGCAAAATTGGTTCTCTAGGTACCATCATAACTATAATTATTGTTGCTATTATTTTAATCAATATCTTATTAAACATTTTTCTTTATCCGCAAATTAGATATAACCGCTATAAATATTTAATAACCAACGAGAAAATTGAAGTGAAAAAAGGATTATTTTTAATAACAAGATCAATTATTCAAATAAAAAGAGTCCAAAAAATAGAGCTAAATAGTGGACCAATTGATCGCCAATTTAACTTATCAAACGTTAATATTTTTACTGCCGCTGGTGTGGTCGATATCAAATTTCTAAATATCAAAGAGGCTGAGAATATTGTTACAAAAGTTAATGATTTATTAAAAAACAAATTGGAGAATTCAAATGAAAATTAGGATGCACCCTTCAATTATTTTCGAAAAGCTTTTAGATAGTTTAGGATTCATTATTATTATAGCAGTTTATTTATTAATTCAAATCTTTCAGGAAAACGGTGTTAAAGGCATCGTTGAAACATCATCTTTCATTGCCGGTTTAAATGGCAACACTATTTTAATAGTAGCTTTAGTTTTTATTGTAATTATAGGAATTTTTTCCATCTTTTTCTATTTTCAGTGGCGAAATACTTACATTTATTTTGAAAAAACAAATTTAATTATTGAAAAAGGTAAAATTTTCAAAAAGGTAACGACCATCCATCTATCAGATATAGCCGCTGTCAATATTAAACGCAATCTTATCGAACAAATAATAGGAACTTCTAATTTAAAGTTCGACCTTAATATGAATCAAGAAAATTCCTTTAATAGCAAACTTGTATTCCAAGAAAAAACAGCCATTGAAATAAAAAACAATATTTTAGAACATATTGGTAAAAATATTGAGAGTGATAATCAAAACATTGACAGTGTGATTTCATATAAACCGGTAGATGTTTTTAGGCATATGCTACTTTCTACTGATATCAGCTCTGTATTCATATTAATAGCTGTTTACGGGTTTATTATAATAGCTAGCATAAATGATTTACTAGCTCAAGGCTTAATTGTTCTTATAATCGTTGGAATTATCGCCATAGTACCATTAATATGGAATTTGTTTAAAAATTACTTTAGTTATTATAATTTCAAAGTTTCGAGAGATGAAAATACTATAAAATTGTCTTATGGCGCTTTTACCAATTATAAATATAGCATTCCAATTGATCGTATTAACGCCGTTATAATAAAGCAAACACTTCAGGCCAGAATCGCTAAATATTACAAAATTGAAGTTGTAAACGCTGGCCTTGGTGGCAATGAAAACGAAGAAGAAAAGACAATTATTAGTCTTTATGTTAAAGAACATGAGAAAAATATTATTTTAAACAAAATCATTCCTGAATACCAAAATGACATAAATATGGAAATTCCGCCTAAACAAGCTTTATTTCATTACTTATTCGCTAAACTACCATTGATTTTAATATTTATTAGTTTAAATATAATAAGTCCTTGGTTTAATTTAGGGGCTGTAATATTAATATTAATTGCTTTAGCGCAATATAAAAGTAATAAAATAGGATATGATAATAATGTATTTATTATTCAAAAGGGAATTGTTAATAAAAAAAAGGCAATTATTCAATTTTCTAATGTTGAATTAATAGCTATTCATAAAAAACTTTTTACTGCTATTTTTAAAACGTATAGCCTTCAAGCAAATATAATCGGTCCATCACAAACTAGTAACTTTAATAGCGGGCTTTTTAAAGAAAAAACGTTAAAGCAAATAGTTAACATATATTTAGGAGAAACTCATGAAAACTAATTATCAAAAAATATTAGAAGAAACTTTAAAAGCCATAAGCGGGAAACCTAAACTTTTATTACATGCCTGCTGCGGAGTATGTAGTAGCTATGTTTTAGAATATCTTACTAAATATTTTACAATAACAGTTTTATATTATAACCCCAACATTTTTCCAGAGTCCGAATATCAAAAAAGGTTAGAAACACAAAAGGAAATTATTTCTAAAATGGTTCCGCAAGTAAGTTTGATGGAAATTGGCTATTGTGAAAAGGACTTTACTAAAAAAATTAAAGGTTTGGAAAATGAAAAAGAAGGTGGGGCCAGATGTACTAAGTGCTATTACTTGAGATTAGAAAAAACTGCCCAATTAGCCAAAGAAAACCACTTTGATTATTTCTGTACAACTCTATCAGTAAGCCCATATAAAAACTCAGAACAATTAAATCAAATTGGGAAATTACTTTCAGAAAAATATCAAATAAATTATTTATATTCTGATTTTAAAAAGAAAGACGGGTATAAACGTAGCAATGAACTAGCCAAACTATATAATCTATATCGTCAAAATTACTGTGGCTGTCAATATTCAAAAAAAGAAGTGACCGAAAAATTAGTAATTAAAACTACTTAAAATTATATACTACTTGTGCTTTAATAAAAATAAATAAATGTGCTATAATAAACGTAAAGGTGAAGTAACATGAACAAAGAAGTAATTGTAAAAGCCATGGTTCTTATAATATTTTTAATTTTAATAATTTCAAATGTAAATTACATTTTAACACCTAAAATAGAAATAGTTAAAATTGATCCAGAAATTCCTAGAGTATTTAACAATCCAACTATTGAGCTTCCAATAAAAACAATCAAAAGCAAAGCCGAAAGAGAAGCTAATATACCGTCTATTATTTCAGATAAAACTATTTATTTAACATTTGATGATGGACCAAGCTATTTAACAAATGATATATTGGATATCTTACAAAAAGAAAAAGTCCCGGCAACCTTTTTTGTCATTGGCAATCACATCGATGAGCATTCAAATATAGTTAACCGTGCTTATGCTGAAGGACATACAGTAGCCTTGCACTCCTTCACCCATAATTATAAATATATTTATTCCAATGAAAATAATTATTTCAATGATTTAAAACTAATAGATGACAAAGTTTATAGGATCACTGGCCACCATTCTTATATCGTCAGACTTCCTGGAGGTAGTTCAAATACTGTCAGTAAAAAATATAACAAAGGAATTGTCACCCGAATAACTTCAACACTAAACAACAATAGTTATTACTACTTTGATTGGAATGTTGATTCTGGTGATGCTTCGGGTAAATTAACCAAGGAGCAAATAATTCATAATATAAAGCTAAATCTTCACCACGGATCAAATATAGTTCTTATGCATGATACTAGTGCTAAAAAATCAACGGTCGAAGCACTTCCAGAAATTATAAAATATGGCAAAGAAAATGGTTATACCTTTGCCAGAATAACTAAAAACACTTTAAAAGTAAGGCACCAAATAAATAATTAAATGGGAAAATCCACGATAAACTGGCCTTTTACAATTGGCATACAGTTTTAAATGAAATATACTGAAAAGGCTTACAAAGCTTTTTTTATTTATAAATAGTAGCAATGTATGAATTGAAATTCACCCCGCAAAGAAAAACCACAAAAAATAAATTTTACGCAAAATTATATAATTCACAGTTTAAGGAATAAATTAGTCACATTAGTTACATTTAGATCTTGACAAAAAATAAAAAGAAAGTAAAATATTCTCTTATGAAGAAGGTGATAGTTTGCCCAATTTAGATACATTTAAACAAAAAGTAAAACTTTTAGGAATTAACCTAGACAATTATCCAAATGATGCCATAACTTTTATATACGATAACTTTTGCTTTTTTGAGCAAGATTTTTCAATTACTCCTGATATTATTTTACAAATAAAGAGTAAATTAGGAATAATTCAAGAAGAGAATGATATATATATAAAATTTATTGACCATTTAGCTCAAAATAACATATTACATGGAAACATCTTAGAAGTTGGGAGCGGTTTTTATCCCACATTAGCTCAAAAATTAATGCAAATTGAAACTGTTGACAACGTTACAGCTATGGACCCTAATTTAACCATTATCAATGATCCACAATTAAAACTTATTAAAGCTGATTTTACTTCAAATACTGATATTAGTAAATATGATTCTATTATTGGATTTAAACCGTGTGCTGCAACTCTTCCTATTATTCAAGCCGCTAATAGTCAAAAACGTCCTTTCAGCATTGTTTTATGTGAATGTACTCACTTTCAAAATCCCTATCTTTATATGCCAATTTCAATTGAAAAATGGCGAGATTATGTTTGGAATACCGCCAATGAAACATTAGATAGTGGTGCAATTTTAAAAGAAAGTTTCCTAGAATTTCCTAAACATTATACTCTTACTAAAACCTATCAAAAAAGCAAATAAAAACATTTTATACACAATTTGACAATTTAATAAAAAACATGTATAATTTAAAAATGTGGATTGGGGGAACGAATATGCCAAATGAAATTAATATGATGGACATAGAAACATTAAAAGAATTAAAAAGTAAATTAGCTTGTTCAACTTCAAAAGAAGAAACGCTTACAAGTTTTTTAAGCCAATATCAAAATTGTAATAAATCAGATTTAGAGCAAGTTACTGAAGTTAGTATCTATAATATAAACCTAGGTAATAGAACCGAAAGCATGTTTCATAAAAGAATGCATAGTATACGTCCTTACAGTAGTGTCCAAAATTCTGAAGCTAAAAAGGCTCAAGGAGATTGGGAAGTTATTTATAATATCGCTTATCCAAATGGAGAAACAACTATCATTCGCACCGAAATAGAAAAATCAGGATATCAAAAAATAATCGATAAAGCCGCATAAGGCTTTTTTTATTAAATATACTCTAGTAATAATCAGTCATATAATTTATAGTTATAACAATATAACATATCGGCCCAAAAACACTAACCATTGTAAAGTAAATATATAATTTAATATATTCAATTGTGAAACTTAAAAATACGTGATATAATTAACTAGTATTTATTATATACTTAACTATATGGAGGTAGTTTTATGTTACTTATATATCTAATTTTAGGAATAATTCAAGGATTTACTGAACCAATTCCCGTGTCTTCAAGTGGACATTTAGTAATTTTTAAAAATATCTTTAACGTTGAAGCCTTAAATGATTTAAACTTTGAAATTATTTCAAACTTTGGTAGTTTCATTGCTATTGTCATTATTTTTAGAAAAGATATTACTAAACTTATCAAAGATTTCTTTATGTATATTAAAACTAAAGAAATAAAATATAGTAATGGTTTCAAATATTGCTTATTAATCATTATCGGAAGTATTCCAGCGGGAATCGTAGGTTTATTGGCTAAAGATTTTATTAGTGAGCATTTAAACAATGTGAAATTCGTTGGGGTAGCCTTATTAATTACAGCTATATTTTTATTTCTAATTAGAAAGTTAAAGGGAACCAAAGATGATAGTCAAATTACCTTTAAAGATGCCTTACAAATTGGCCTTTTTCAAGTAGTTGCGCTACTTCCAGGCATTAGTCGTAGTGGTTCTACATTAGTCGGTGGAATGTTCTCTGGCTTAAAAAGAGAAGTCGCTTTTAAATTTTCATTTATGCTGTATATACCAATCACTTTAGCTACTATGACGTTGGGAGTTAAAGATATTGTTGAAACAGGAATTGATCCCAATCTATTAATGTGCTATATTTTGGGTGCTATTGTAGCCTGTATTGTCACTTTTTTTGCCACAAAATGGTTTAAAAATATTATGCTTAAAGGCAAGTTGATTTATTTCGTCTATTATTGTATTATCGCCGGGGCACTAGTTATAATTTTTCTTTAACAAGGTCTATCCTTGTTTTTTATTGACTTTTTTATATTAACAAGCTACAATTTAATTAAGTAGTAAGGGGGAACATCATGGAACAATTATCAAATACAAATCAAAAACTTATTGAATTATTAATCCAAGAAACACCAAATGATAAAATATGTACTATTTTAGGTATAAACAAAGATAGCCTAAAAAGACGTTTAGACCTTTTGAAGAAACATGGATATAATATAAACAGAAAACTATATTATGACGGAACACAAAAATACGTTATTTCAAAACAATTGCCTAATTCTGATACTACATTATATGGAGTTCCTGATAATCAATTTAGTCTGCTATTCGCTGCTGATCAACATATCGGTAGTAAAAAAGAAAACTTAGAATACGCCAAACAGTTATACGAATTTGCAACCGATAACGGCTACAATATTATTGTAAATCTTGGAGATATTGTCGAAGGATTATTAAATCCGCATAAACATAAAACTCATATGGAGCAGCTTTATTATTTTCTAGAGCAATATCCTAAAGACGATAGAATTTTAAATCTTAATGTATTAGGAAATCATGAAGCCGATTTTACTAGAAGCCTTGGAATTAATCTTCACACTTTTCTAAATGAAACTGATAAACGCAGTGATATAGTATCACTAGGTTTTGGTGTCCAAAAATTAAGGATTATTAGTGATAAAATCGCCTTGGCTCATCAAGCAAGAGATTTAAGAGGCGTTAATGCCACCTGTAAAGTTTCGGCCCACGGCCATCGTTATCAATTCAAAGTTGACAATTATACCCCAACTATGTATTGCATGACATTAAGTGACGATATAAAAGACGGCTTCCCACCAGGGTTTGTAAGTGCTGATTTTCTAATGGATAGCAATGGACAATTTCAGAAAGTTACATACACCCAATATACTATTGTCAATAATCATATAATTAGAGTCGGGCATAATCATTTTAATTTCTCTACCAGTGGACAAAGAACCGAAAAAAGCTATAAAAAAAGTCCTTTTCACTAAAAAATCACAATATTAGTATACAGTATATATAAGGAGGCCAAAAATGAAATTATTAATTGTTGATGATGAAAAATTAATTAGAGACGTTATTACTGAATATGCTAAAAACGAAAAATTCGATACCATTGAAGCAGAAAATGGCCAAGAAGCTTTAGACATTATCAAAAATGAAGAAATAGATTTGGTTGTTTTAGACATTATGATGCCTAAAATGGATGGTTTAAATTTTTTAAAAGAAATGAAAAAGATAAGTAATATTCCTGTAATTATTTTGTCGGCTAGAACCGAAGAATATGACAAATTAGCTGGTTTTAATTTAGGAACAGATGACTATTTAACTAAACCGTTTAGCCCAAAAGAATTAATTGCACGAATTAAAGCCATATTAAAACGTTGTGGAACAAACTTAGATAATATGTATATATACAAAGACTTAACCGTCGATTACGAAGCCCATAGCGTTTATATTAATAATAAAGAATTAAAACTCACACCTAAAGAATATGAACTTCTTTGTTATTTTATCGAAAATAAAAATATTGCTTTATCCAGAGAGCAATTACTAAGTAATCTTTGGGGATACGATTTTTATGGTGATGACCGTACTGTCGATACACACATTAAAATGCTGCGAAATAACTTAGGCAAATATCGCGATTTAATCATTACAGTAAGAGGAGTAGGTTATAAATTTGTTACAGATAAAAAATAACATACAAAAACTAAAAAGTATTATTAACCAAAAAATAAAGAAAAACAGTATGGCCACCAATATTTGGTTCTTTCTCGTTATTTTTTCAGTACTAATTTTAGGTTTTCTTTGGTTTTTCCAAATAGTATTTTTAGACAGTTATTATAAATTGTATAAAACAAAAGAATTAAATAACGCCGCAGGAGAATTGAAAAAGGATTATAAAAAAAATAATTTAAATTCTTTAGAAAATATTGCCATGAAAAACGGAATTTGTATCGAAATTTATAACGAAAACACTAATAATTACAACGGAACATACTTTAATCAAGGTTGCATGGAATTTGGAAATCGGAATTTTGATGTCAAAAAAGACTTTATTAGAAGTGGTGAAAATCAAAAAAAATATAATTTAATCAACAATAAATTTCAAAATGAAACTTTAATATACGCTTTAAAGCTAGATCATAATACATATGCGTTTATTAACGCTTCTTTAGTCCCACTAGACAGCACCATCACGATTTTACAAAGTCAATTAATCTATATTACCATAGTAGTTTTAATCTTATCATTTGTAATTGGTTATTTTATTTCTAAAAAAATTTCCAAACCGATCAGTAAAATTAGTCAAGATGCCAAAAAGATGGCTGATGGGAATTACAATGTAACTTTCTCGTCAAATGAAGACATATATGAAATAAATGAACTAGTTGATACACTAAACTATACTCGAAAAGAATTGTCAAAAACTGAAGAGCTAAAACGTGATTTAATGGCTAATGTATCACACGATTTAAAAACACCATTAACCATGATTAAAGCTTATGCCGAAATGGTACGTGATTTAACTTATAAAAATAAGAAAAAACGTGAAGAAAATCTAAATACTATTATTAATGAGGCCGATAGATTAAATTTATTAGTTAACGATATTTTAGATTTATCAGTTCTTCAAAATAGTGGTTCAAATTTAAATTATCAAACGTTTAATCTTATTGAATTAACAAACCAAATAATTAAGCGATTTGCGATTTTAACGGAAAAGGAAAACTATAAATTTATTTTTAAACATCCAAAAGAAGCAATTGTGCTAGCTGATAAAAATAAAATATATCAAGTGGTTTACAATTTAATAAATAACGCAATTAATTATACAGGTAAAGACAAGGAAATTACCATTACTATAAGTGAAAAAACCAAAACATACCTCGTGGAAATAGCTGACTCGGGCGCAGGTATTAAAAAAGAAGATCTAAAATATATATGGGATAAATATTATCATAACGAAAAAAAACATAAAAGAAATGAATATGGAACTGGCCTTGGATTATCCATTGTCAAAAATATTTTGCAAAATCATAAATATAAATATGGCGTATCTAGTTCTTCCAAAGGAAGTAAATTTTTCTTTGAAATCGATAAATCATAAATCACTTTTAAATATTTAATAGACCAATGATAACAAAATTTGGTATAATAAACTTAAGATCAAACAAAATATTTTAGTAGAAAATATAGGTGATTATAATGTTATATTTATTTTACGGAACTAAGCAATTTTTAATAAAGAAAGAAGTAGAAAAAATTCAAAAATCTTTTAGTTCAATTAATATTAGTATCTATGATTTAGATAATGATTTAACTAGAGATGCTATTGAAGATTGTCAAACAATTTCTTTATTCGAAGAAAAAAAACTTGTTATTTGCAATAATGCCACTATGTTTACAGGTAACAGCAATAAAGATCTTGAGATTATTGAAGAATATTTAAAAAATCCTAATCCTAATACTATATTAATTTTTACTATCAATAGTGAAAAAATTGATGAACGTAAAAAAATCACTAAAATAATAAAAAAAGAAGGGCAGATAACTGCTCTTAACGATAACACCAATACAATAGACTTTGTTAAAAAAGAATTTAGCGGATATAATATTTCTCTAAACAATATTCATTTATTAATTGATAGAGTAGGTGAGAACCTTTTAATACTTGAAAATGAAATAAATAAAATTAAAATATATAAAAATCAAGATCATAATATCATTGACCAAGACATTATAAATTTAACAACAAAAACTATCGATATTGATATTTTTAAATTAATTGATTTTATTATTAAACAAAACAAAAACAAAGCTTTAGGGATTTACCATGAAATGATGAAAATAAACGAAGAGCCTATCAAAATTATTATTATGTTAGCCAACCAATTTAGAATTATGTATCAATCAAAGCAATTGTTAAAAAAAGGTCTTTCCGAAAAAGACATTGCTAATACCCTTAAAATTCATCCATATCGCGTTAAATTAGCAATTCAAAATAGCCGAAACTATGACAGCAAAACATTACTTAACTATTTATCAGAGCTAGCCGATATTGACATCGACATAAAAACTGGAAAGGTCAATAAAGATTTAGCCCTAGAGTTATTTATTTTAAAAAGTTAAATAAAAGGATTGTAATCCGTACAATAAAAAGCGGATCAATCCTTTTAATTTACATTATAATAGCGATTTAAGTTTATATAACACTTTCACTTATCTTTAACAAGTTCAATTTTATCGTATATTTCTTTAATACTTCTTTCATATTTACTAGTATTTTTCGGAACATAGTATTTGCGGTTTACTAATTGGTCAGGCAAATATTGTTGTTTTACATAATTGCCTTTATAATTATGCGGATACTTATAATCTTTTGAGTTAGTTTTTATATGGTCGGGAACCTTTCCGACATTTCCTTTACGAATATCATTTAAAGCTGCATCAATCGCCATGTAAGCGCTATTACTTTTAGGTGATAAAGCCATTTCTATAACAATTTCTCCTAAGGGAATACGAGCCTCCGGTAAACCTAAGCGTTCACAAGCCATAATACACGCATTTAATCGCGGACCGATACTCGGATTAGCTAATCCAATATCTTCATAAGCGATTACACTTAAACGCCGAAATATAATATCTAAATCTTCAGCTTCGATTAATCTAGCTAAATAATGCAAAGCCGCATCAACGTCACTTCCGCGAATAGATTTTTGTAAAGCACTAATTACGTCATAATAACCATCATCGTTTTTATCTATATACAAATTAGGTTTATTGTTTATTTTTTTTAACAACTCTAAATCGACTTTAAAATCAGAAGACGAATAATAAGCAACCTCAAGTAAATTATAAGCAAATCTTAAATCACCTCCAGCTAAAGAAGCAATATATGTAAGAGCCTCGTCATCAATAGATAGATTTTTTAAATATTTAACGCCTTTTTCAAGGCCTTCTTTAATATCCGTAATTTCTAACGGTTTAAGCTCAAAAAGTTGACATCTGCTTCTAATAGCTGGATTGATTGAATGATAAGGATTGGCCGTAGTCATTCCGATTAAAGTAATAACACCGTTTTCTAGATAGGGGAGCAATAAGTCCTGTTTATCTTTGTTCAAACGGTGAATTTCATCCATAATTAAAACAAATCCTTCCGATTCTTTTGCCTTTAAAACCATTTCATCGAAATCTTTTTTGCTATTTATCACCGCATTTAAAAATCCATACTTTAAATTTAATTCATTAATAAGCGTATAAGCTAAAGTCGTTTTACCAGTACCACAAGGTCCATATAAGATCATTGAAAATAATTTCTTATGATTAATTAAATTACGTATAACTTTATTTTCTCCAATAAGATGCTTTTGGCCAAGTATATCCGCTAAAGTGTTAGGTCTTAGTTCATCCGCAAGTGGTTTCATAAACATCACCTAATAAAACTCTTGCTAAATAAAATTACTTTACCTAACAAGGTGGTTTCCTTTCCTTATAATTGTATCATACTTCTACCATTTTTTGATAAATTTTATTTAAACATTCTTGATTTAATTCACTAGGGTGTTCGTAAGGGACACCCTTTGATAATATATTATATATGATATTTATTATTCTTCGCATGACACAAGTTAAGGCTTGTCTTTTTGTTTTGCCATCTTCTATCTTTTTATAATAATATTCTAAAAAGATAGGATTATGGGGATTATTACTGCCTTTGCCTGTGCATATACTTCGGCAAGCTAAATAATATATGTAACCGTTTAGTTTTCTGTTGCCATATTCGTTACGTACTGTTTTGTCGTGATTACCACTTGAAAAGTTGACTGGGGCAACTCCGCAGTATCTAGCTAGTTTAGAGGAATTAGAAAATCTTTTAATATTTCCTATTTCTGATATTATTTCCGCACTTGTTATTTTGGTTAAGCCAATAAAGGTATGTAGTTTTACATCTAATTTGTCGTATAATTTTATTATCTCTTTCTCAAAGTCTTTTAATTGTTCGTTATTCGTTTTTATATTTCTAACTATTGTTCTTATTAACATATTTCGATTATCTTCATATATAGTGTCTTATAATCATAGTTTTTGATAAGATTTAGTATTGTATTGGCTTTGGTTATTGGAAATTTCCCTTTGGTAGTTAAACTTTCTTTTAACTCTTCTGCTGATAGTTCTTTAATCATATTAGGACTAGGATATGTTTCCCAAAAATCTAAAGCTGATATGTGGTCTATTTTAGAAAAGAATTCTTTGTAGTTGGGATAATGATGTAATAGTTGAGCATGAAGTTTGTTTTTTAGTTTTACATTAGTGTTTGCCAAAGTAGTTTTCATTTTTATAAGTTGTTTTAAAGTCCAATATATCTCATCATCTTTAGCGTCGGGTAAATGGTCTAATTCGTCCAAAGTTACTTTAGCAATACATTCAGCATCTAATTCATCGGTCTTATCAATAATCGGATGTTTTTTTCGTTCGTTGTAAGTGTAGTTAGAATTTACGTGTTTTACTATTTGATTATGAGAAAGTAAGAAACTACACAAAGTATGCCCTAGATGTTTTGTATCTTCTAAACCAAATACTGCTTTAACTTCTTTACTTGTATATTTTAATACCATATCTAATAATTTATTAAAATCCTCTTTTGTATTTTTAAAAGTTAATGTGTCTAGTTTATCATTAAATGGGCTGATGACCACAGCGGTATGTGAGGCTTTATGACAATCAATTCCAACATATATAAAACCTAACTTACGGTGGTTATAAAAGTTCATTGTATCACGTTCCTTTCTTTAATAGATAAATATAATAAGATATAATCCAAGACACTCTTAGCATTAGCATTAGTGGCTTTTGGAAATTTTCGCGCCCCAAAAGCCACCTGCAACAGTTGGGTAGTCAGTTAATTATAACTTTTTATATTATCTTGTTATGATAATTGCTTACATATTGTTTTGATTTCATCGGCTTCTTCTTTGGTTATCTTTATTAGAACAAGCATATTGTTTTCAAAAACCACTTCAAACTTGTCACCAATATCAAACCCTTTTTCTTTAAGCCATTTACCAGTTATCTTAATGGCTGGTCGTTCATTTATTTCTGTTACGGTATAGATTTTCATATATAAAAACTCCTTTCTGAAAGTTTTGGCTACTTAAAATAGGCATTATACCACTAGTATTAATATGACCTAGTCATATCTACAAGAGTTTTAAAATAGCCATTTTTTATCCAAGCTTTCGCTTGTACTCGATTTTTTTCATATTAGGTTTTAATTGTCAATACTTTTTTTCAACTATTTTATAAAAAAACAAACCTTATTCTTCGCATGAATAAAGTTTGTATCTCTAATAATTTATTTTATTATATTAACATTGACCTGTGGTTACTTCTGACACTCCACTACCTGCAAATATATTAGTAGTATCAGCATTTTCTGTTGTCCAGTTATCTCCAACATATACTACTTCTAATTTTGGATTAGCTCCAAACATCGAATTCATATTAATAACATTACTTGTATCAAATGAACATAAATTAAGAGTAGTTAAATTTATTTTACAAAACATGAAATCCATTTTTATAACATTGCTTGTATCAAAATTACTTACATCTAAAGAACTAAGACTCTCACAATTAGAAAACATACTTCGCATATCAGTAACTTGGCTTGTATCAAAATTACTTACATCTATCTCACTTAAGCTAGTACATTCTTGAAACATTGAAGTCATTACAGTAACATTACTTGTATTAAACTTACTTACATCAATAGATGTTAATTTATAGCATCGTCCAAACATCCCAAACATATTTGTAACATTACTTGTATTAAAACTAGTTAAATCAATACTTTCAATTACCCGGCAATCACAAAACATATTATTCATATCAATCACATTTGAAGTATTAAAAAAATTCAAATCTAATTTTAATAAATTTAGACATTCGCCAAACATATGATTCATGTAAATTACATTCTCAGTATCAAAATTATTATTAAAATTTATTTCCTTTGTTCCTGTAAACTGGTAAAACAAATACCCACTATTCTCATTAGCTATTACCCCGTTTTTAGCTCCAATATATAAATCATATTTTGCATTATCTTCATTATTTGGAACAACATAAGCCATAACTCCGCCTTTACCTTCTTCTGATACATCCCAACTTTCAGTTGCATTATCTGGCACTTTATTATTATCTAAAAAAGTCACGGATACTATATTTTCCTTGTAATAATCGGTGTGAAAATCTTCATTACTTGTGTTAGACCAACTTTGGATAACTTTGCTTTGCTCTTTTATATTTCCTTTGGCAGTTATGCTTAGGTTTGTTTGAAAGGCGGCATAACCTGCCGTCATTACAAACAATAAGCATAACACACTCATTATTACTACTTTCTTTTGTTTACTTCTTCTTTCTTTTCTTGTTAATCTTCTTTTTCGCACAATATCTTACTCCTTGCTTATTAAACTCGTATATATTTGTTTTCATTATATCATATTTTACACAATTTGTACTACAATTCGTGTAACTTACTATTTGTAGTACAAAAAAATATAATTTTAAGTAGAGGTGATATGATGAAAAATTTTGAACTACCTAATATTGAAGATGAACAAACTGTATTAAAGACTATTAGAATTAAATTAGCAACTTTAAAAAAAGTAGAAGAAGTTTCAAAAGAAAGCAATTTATCTATTAATAGAATTATTAATGAGTGTATTGAGTTTGCACTTAACAACTTAAATGACACACCACTAAAAAAGAATAAATAAGGTTTAAGCAATAATCAGAATAAGGTTTGTTTTTTTATAAAATAGTTGAAAAAAAGTATTGACAATTAAAACCTAATATGAAAAAAATCGAGTACAAGCGAAAGCTTGGATAAAAAAATGGCTATTTTAATACTCTTGTAGATATGACTAGGTCATATTAATACTAGTGATATAATTGGGCAAATCATTTCTACCCACGATTAACACCAACATCAAAATAATCCCTCTAGGTCAGACCTAGAGGGATTTTCTCACGCCATGACTTGCCACGTAAACTTGAAACTAATGCAAGTTTATTTTAAGATTATTAATATATAAATTCATAAAAACATTATCATTATATTTTATATTTAAAAAATGTTTTTATGAATACTAATAAAGTGTTAATAAACTTGCTCCGCACTCCGTGCGTTTGAAAAATTGAAATGTTTAAAACGTATTAACTTTATGCGCCACTTCTTTAATAATATTAAATGATATAGGCACATAAAGAAGATAGCTAATATTTATTATTAACTAAAATAATCACTAGCAATATATAAGTAAAATAAAAATATATTAAAGTTTAATAAATTATAAAAATTATTATATTCTTACATTTTAAGCTAGTGTTATAACGTGTAATTTTTCAATTTAGTTGTAAAGTTTAATTTGTATTGAAAATTGTAAGTTATCATTATTTATTATAAATGAAGAAACAACTTACAATTTTAATTTTCCAAATATCATAATTATTATTTAAAAAGAAAAGATTTTGGAAAATTCAATACAAATGGGTGTTCACAATTTTTTCTGATTATCCTTATTTAATATTAGGAAAAATCAGAAAAAAATAAGAACACACGTGGCAAGTCATGGCGTGAGAAAATCCCTCTAGGTCTGACCTAGAGGGATTATTTTGATGTTGGTGTTAATCGTGGGTAGAAATGATTTGCCCAATTATATCATAAATCGTATTAAAAAAGCGAATATATTTTCGCTTATATGTACATATCTTCAAATATGATATATTTATTCAGATCCTTTTTTTCCAAATCTTCAATTCCTAGAACAACTGTTGCATAATAGTCTTCATTAATCTCATAAAAAGCATAAGTCACTCTATACGATAATCCTAATTCTTTATAATCGATATAAAATACTTTAAAATTTTTGCCATTGATTTTTGTCGTGTATTCAGTTAGCTTAGTGTCATCAGCATATTGTGTATCATAAATATTTTTTATTCGTTTTTTTTCGTTATTATAATAATCGTCATAAGCATAATCGATATAATATATTAAATAGTCACCAAATATATTATCATATTCCTTATAATCATCAGTATTATCACCCGATTCAAAATATCCACTAGGTAGCTTAAACGATAATTGTGTATCGTCTAGATTTAAATCAACATATCCAGTGTTATGAGATTCAGTCGCCTCAAGGTTATTATCAACATAAGTCACTAGTAATGCAGAAAAAAATATAAAAATAAATCCTAAAATAACAACAAATACTCCGCCAATAACTATCCCAACAATAGCTCCAGTACTCATTCCTTGACGTTTTGGCGTAGAAATTTGATAAGTAGGGTACAACAAATGTCCGCAATTATAACAAAATTTAGAATCTTCTTGATTTTTTGTACCACAATTTTCACAAAACATACTTTCACCGTCCCTTAAATATTAATTAAATTATATCACACAATCGTAAAAAAAGTCATAATAACTACTAAAAAGTAGTAATTTGAATTTTCTTAATCATTCTGTTAAAATTTAATATGGTGATATTGTGAAAAACGAATATGAAAAAAAAATTGAAGATTTTGAAAATTATTTGTTACTAGAAAAAAAATATAGTAAAAATACAATAAGCTCATACGAAAATGACCTTCAAAAATTTAAAATTTTTTTCGTAGAAAAGCAAAAAACACTTAAAAATTTAAATAATAATGATCTTAAAAATTATATTCATAATCTCAATCAAAAAATGAATGCTAAAAGTGTATCACGA
The DNA here is from genome assembly GCA_944358695.1 of uncultured Bacilli bacterium. Taxonomy (GTDB): domain Bacteria; phylum Bacillota_I; class Bacilli_A; order RF39; family UBA660; genus Coprosoma. The sequence continues at coordinate 53,071 of CALVRM010000032.1, forward strand.
AACATCAGTACGTTAAAAAGCTTTTATAAATTTTTAATGATCGAAAAATACATTAATAAAAACCCTTTAACAACTATTGCTAACCCAAAAATAAAAAAGGATTTACCCAAAGTTCTTTCGGAAGAAGAAATAATAAAACTATTAGATTTTAAAGTTAAAGATAATTATGGCTATCGCAATAAAGCAATGATCGAACTTATGTATAGTAGTGGTCTTCGAGTAAGTGAATTAATTAATGTTAAAATAACTGATATTGATTTAGAATTAGAAGTCATTAGAATCTTTGGAAAAGGAGCAAAGGAGCGAATTATTCCCCTAGGTGCTTACGCTAGTATGGCCTTAAAAGAATACATCACATATCACCGAGGAAGTCTTTTAAAAAAGAAAAATAGTGATTATTTGTTTTTAAATAGCCGTGGCGATAAAATGACTAGACAAGCCTTTTTTAAAATATTAAAAAAAATTGCTAAAGAACAGGGAATTAAAACTGAATTTTCACCTCATACTCTAAGGCATTCATTCGCAACGCATCTTTTAAAGCATGGCGCTGATCTAAGAAGTATTCAAGAACTATTAGGGCATAGTGACGTTTCCTCAACGCAAATATATACACATATAACTAATGAAGCCCTTAAAGAAAACTATAAAAATTCTCATCCTCATGGAAATTGATATTTTAAGGAAGTGAAGATACTATGAAATGGAACCAAAAAAATTATAACGAGTTAATTCAATATCTATATAATAACGCAGATACAAAATACCGAAATTTCAATAAAAAGCTTTTAAATAACGATAAAGAAATGGTTATAGGTATAAGAATACCACAGCTAAGGAAAATCGCTAAATACATCGCTAAAAACGATTATCAGGGGTTTTTAAAATATAATACTCATACTACTCATGAAGAAAAGCTCTTGCATGGACTTGTTATAGGTTATCTAAAAGTTGATAGTAAAGAAATTCTCAAAGAAATTGATTCTTTTATGGGCTATAATAATAACTGGGCTATTAATGATACAACAGCTAATAACTTGAAAATATTTAAAAGCATTCCTATAAACCATATCGATAAATATTTAGAATCAAACAATCCCTGGGAAATAAGATTTGGTCTAACTTTACTGCTAAACCATTATATTTGTGAAGAAAATATTGATAAAATTTTAAAAGTATGCGATAATGTAAAGCATAACGATTACTATGTAAAAATGGCCAACGCTTGGTTAATATCGATCTGTTATATTTTGTTTCCTAAAAAAACATCAAAACTTTTAAAAAATAATCATCTCGATAAATTCACTTTCAACAAAGCCATTAGTAAAATTTGTGACTCATTTCGTGTTAACAAAGATGATAAAAATTATCTAAAAACTTTAAGAAGATAGGGGAGAAGCTATGCAAGAAGTTATTATAGATACTATTATTGATGGAATAAAGCTATTACCATTTTTATTCATTGCTTTTTTAATCATTGAACTAGTCGAACATAAATTATCCAGTAAAAGCCAAAAAGCAATTGAAAAATCAGGGAAGTTTGGACCTATTATAGGTAGTACATTAGGACTAATCCCTCAGTGTGGATTTTCAGTCGTAGCTACAAATTTGTATGTGACCAGAATAATTAGCCTCGGAACATTAATCGCTGTTTATCTTTCTACAAGTGATGAAATGTTGCCGATCTTAATTGCTGAACATGCTAGTGCTACCACCATTATACAAATATTAATTATAAAATTCATTGTTGGTATTATTTTTGGATTTATTATTGATTTATTCGTAAAGAAACAAGATAATTTTAATTACCATATTTGTAATCACGATCATTGTGATTGCCAAAATAGTCTTATAAAATCAAGTTTTAAACATACGATGAAAACATTTTTATTTATTTTTGTTATAACGTTAATTTTAAATTTTACTTTTTACTATATCGGCGATGAGACATTAAAAAATCTTTTTACTCAAGATAATTGGTTTACGCCATTTATAACTAGTTTAATTGGTTTAATACCTAACTGTGCTTCCAGTGTAATCATCACTGAATTATATCTAAATGACATATTAGCTATTGGCTCAACAATCGCTGGGCTATTAACCGGAAGTGGAGTAGCTTTACTTGTTTTATTTAAAACCAATAAAAATCTCAAAGAAAACATCAAAATTGTTAGCTTATTATATTTAATTGGAACCGCCGTCGGAATAATTAGTGAAATATTAGTATGAATCGTTCATACTTTTTTTGATTTTAATTCATATATTTATAGTGGTGATATCATGTCCGATACAGTAATACCATTTATTCTTACTTTTATTGCAGGATTTTCAACATTAATTGGAACCATTTTCATTTTTTTTAAATGTAATATTACTAAATTAACCAAATATGCTTTAGCTTTTGCAGCAGGCGTTATGGTTTGTGTTTCATTTACTGATTTACTGCCTGAATCTTTAAATTTATTTCTTAAAAACAACGTTAAAATTACAGCTTTTTCCTTGGTATTATGTTTTATTATTATTGGATTGATAATATCAGCCTTAATTGATAAAATGATTCCTGAAAACAATAAAGCTAATGATAAAAAGATTTATAAAGTCGGCATTTTTTCAATGATTGCTATTATTATTCACAATATTCCAGAAGGAATCGCCACCTTTTTATCATCAAGCACTAGTTTAAGTCTTGGTATAACTTTGACTGTTGCTATCGCTTTACACAATATCCCTGAAGGTATAAGTATTTCTATTCCAATTTATAAAGCCACTGGTAATAAAAAGAAGGCTTTTATTTACACTTTAATCTCTGGTATGGCAGAACCCTTTGGTGCTTTTCTTGCTTTCTTTTTTCTAAAACCAATTATTAATGATAATATCATGGGTGGACTGCTGTCAATAATTGCCGGAATAATGATTCATATTAGTTTACTACAAATGTTACCCACTTCTTTAAAATACAAAGAGAAGGGGAGTAGTTTCCTTTTCTTTATTATTGGTCTTTCTTTTATGTTATTGAGTCATTATTTAATGAAATAATAAATTATCTATAATTAAAAAACTCCAATTTATTTTCAAATAGTTGAAGTTTTACAAGAAGATATAATATCGTTTTAATAAATTTCATTTTAATAAGAGAGCAAAATAAGACAAACATACAGCAATCACCGAAACAACATATGGGAATAACTGGAAAATATGACTTTTATGTCGATAAAATATAGCTTCAAGTTTTATAATGTCCTCATAAGACAACTTAAAAGGCAAAAACAAGGTGTAATTTTTTACAATAGATAAAACATTACGCACAATATCTATTGAGACACCCGTTTATTGCGAAATCGTTTTTAAAGTAAAAATAGTATTAGAATTTACATAAAATTTCCTAATAAGATATTCAATAACGTCATAATATTTATTTATATCGTTTAAATCTTTTTTTCGTATAAAAAGCATAAAATTAGCCTCCTTATTATTAAAAAACACTCCATTCAAAGTAGAAGTGCATAATTGTATAAATTAACAAGTTAACATAATATATACAGCTACTTTATTAATAGTTTACTTAATATAAAATTACTTACACATCTTTCCTAATTAAATCCTTAACTTGAAACTTATCTTTTGTCTCTTCATTTATAAAAAATATTTTATAGCCACAATTATTGGCTATTTTTTCAATTGTGTCAAAATCAATTTGACGCTGTTCATTTTCGTATCTGGATAAACTTTGTTGATTTATTTTTATAATTAAACTCATTTGTTCTTGACTTAGTTTTTTTTGTCTTCTCATATATTTTAAGGTTTTACCTATCATAATATATCACCTTGATTAAAATATACCATTTTGGCGTATTCTTGTCTTGACATACACCAAATCGGTGTGATATTATTTAAGTATGGGTACGCCATTATGGTGTATAAAGGTGGTGATATATGGAAAATATATTTGAAGTTCTTGATGAAATAATTCAAGAATATGAAAATTACTATAATTTAACACATTAGAAGGGGAGAAAGAAATGTATTTATGGTTATTTTTAATAATTTATTTATCTAGTTTACTAGCTTATATTACATGTGCAATAATTATTAAATATTTAGAAAGTAGAAGATAGGAGGAATAAATTTGAAAGATATATTAGCTCAAATTATAAATTTTGATGAAAAGAAGATTGTAGACAAGGATACTGGTAAAGTTACTATTATGTATGAAGTAAATTATGCTGTTAAAACTGATCCATATAAAGGTCATTATGGACCTACTATTTTAACTAGTTATGCGAGTGAGGGTGCTTTTAAAATATTAAATGAAAAAATTAATAAAGCAGTTAAGATTGATTTAATTGATAAACCTATTTTTGGAAAAGTCAATACATTTAAAAAGGTTGTATCAAAAATTGACGGTGTTGACGTACGCAATTTTTAGTAATTTATAAAACTGAACACGGTTTTGTACCAAGAATTTTAAAAAACGCTATATTTTATAGAGTTGGTGAGCATATTGGTAATGGTTGGATAATAGTTAGTATTCAAAGATTATATCAAGGTGTTTTCATTGATAATGATAAATATATTGAATTTGTTTATTATTCACATAAAGAGAAAAAGAAAACTAAATTAAGAAAGATATTTGAAATTATTTTTGATAAATAAATTAAAAAGGTTATATTAAAGTAGGGGAGGGGTTTTATTGAACCGCGTAAGCGGTTATTTTACGGCGTAGCCGCAGGGAGGAAGAGGAAGGGTACTAGGATTGAAAGGAGGGTTTCTGTTGAACTTTTTAGAAACAACTGCATCTTCAGCATCAGCTTTCGATTTTTCAACATTAGATTTCAGTTCATTAATTCCCACTTTAACAGCAGCTTTAGCAGTAGCACTACCAATTTGTGTTGGTATATTTGCTATTAAAAAAGGTGTTACATGGGTAATGAGTTTTGTAAAACGCTCTTAAGTTATGAGGAGTTATATAGTATTGCTCCTCAACGGGGAGAACGAGCGTGAGGAACTATATAATAGTTTAGAAGTTGCAATTGTATTTATCCTTTCAATCCTATATAAAAAACTAGAAATTAAAGAAGTTAGGGGGTGTCCGTTTTGCGATTAAAATTTATGTTTCCTATATTACTGTTTTTTTTATTTCCCACTTTATCTAAAGCAGATACCCCCAACTTAAATATTGATTACACATATTATTCTAAGAGTTTTCATGAAAATTTTAAAAATGATATAGCCTCAATTTTAGATAGTAATGATTTTGATTTTGTTATTTATGACAGTTCTTCAACACTGCAAAATCAACACGCTAATTTATATTACTTTCCAAAGTCTCAATCACAAGATTTAGAAATTGTTTATTATACTGATGGTACATATTATTATCTAACTTTTTATAATAAGGGTACTGAATCAATAAAATATTCAATTTGTGATGTTTATTCTAATTATTATGAAGGTGATAGTAGTTCTTTTGGTTCTTTAGCTAGTTGTATAAATAATATCGATAATTTTGAAACTAAAAGTATGAATTTACGACCCAATAGTTATGCAACAAATGGAGGTTTCTTTTATAGTTACCATATTCAAAATGAACGACAAATGAATTATCCTTATTATATTTCTAATAAAAGTATACCTTTAAATATTTCTGAAGAAATACAAGTTAAATTTTCTAATGAAGAAATAATAACTCCTACCAGTGCTAAGGATATATTTTATGCAAATCACATTGAATTAAATGATGATGTATTAAATGATTCAAATGAAGAAATTTTATTTTTTGTAAGAGCCATATTTTATTTGCTTTTTTCGATAGTTTTAGTAATACTATTTAAATTGATATTTAAATTTCTGAAATTTTTAATACCATTTTAGGAGGGCAAAAAATGAAAAAGATTATATTTACATTATTATTAATTTTTTCTGCTTTTGGTTCTGCTTCTGCACAAGAAAAAACATTTACTCTAGATTACACCGAAGATATTACGTCCTTCTTTGAGTATGAAGCCCCATATGTGAATGGTACTATTGAAACTGCAATTAATAAGGCTATTGAATATTATAAAAATAAAAACAAAAATTTTATTGTTGCAATATACCCATATGAAAATAGTTTTAGTTTATATTTTTATAACGATATAAATGATGTTAGTTTTTCAAATCGTTATGATGCTGAAAATGAACAATATCTTTCTTCTTTCTATACTATTTCAGGAGAAACAATCGACTATTGTAATTTTTCTAATTTTAGTAGTCCCTTTTCTTCATGGGAAGAGGAGTTACAACGTTGTGATGAAAATTCAAGTTCTTTTTACACTGGATTTACTTTTTCTCCAGAATTTAAAATTAATGAATATCAAGGCGTAATTCCATACTATTCAACTTTTAAAATCTCTGAAGTTGATGAAGATCAAGACTATATTTTAAATGTACATTCTGAATATGGAAACTTTGAACCTACTACATTAAATAATTTAAATTATTTAATGTATTATAACTATTATAGTGGTGATATTGAACAAGAAATGTTACCTACTGTTAAATATAAAATTGGTTCAAAGGAACTTGAAGAAAAAACTAAAAAAATTAAAAGAATATATTTAAGGGCAGATATTTCTGAGATAGATTACACTAAATATAAATATGAATATTCAATTGATAGTGGCAATACTTTTCAACTTTATGAAGATAAAGAGACTTACGTTTTTAACATAGAAGAAAATACAACAGTCATTTTTAAAATATCATTTAATGAAAATCCTTCTTTATTTAAAACATATAGTTTTGTTGTTGACGGCATTGGTAAAGATAATAGTTATTATGATGTAGCAGAAGGTAAATATAATCCTAATTTAGATAATAACAAAGATGAAAATTTTTGGGATATATTAGAAGGTGGAGTTGAATCCATAATGGACTTTTTAGGTGATACTTTAAATTCTTATAAATCTTACGTATCTGATTCTTTTCCGATTTTAGGGCAAATAGGTGATATATTTAATGCTTTCAACATTGATAGAAATAAATATGAAACTATATGTATTTCTCCCAATACGGAAGAAGGATTTCAACATATGACAGATTTTGAACATGATTATTGTCCAACCGATTTTACTATTGATTTTGGTTTTATTTTTAACGATGGATTTACCCACGAACTTACCATTCTTGACTTAAGTTCCTTTGAAAAATATAGAAATACTATTTTTACCATGATTAAAATATTTATAGGTGTTTTAACCTTCTTCAAAGTAATTAAAATATTGGAGGTGACTTTTAAACGGTGAATAACGATTTAAAAAACGAAAGAGGATTTGCTATTTCCGCTTTAATTCCAATAATTATATCAGTCATAATGTTTTTGTTTATTTTACCCATTTTATGGCAGGTTTTTGGTTTTGAACCAGTAAAGTTACCTGACGAACTTGTGGACTTTGTAGGTAAAATAAAATACTTAGTTTATATGGTTGCTTACTTTATTCCTATCGAATTCATTCTAGGTTGCATAATTATTATATTGCTTGCGAGGAATGCTAATATTTTCTTCTCGCTTATTAATTTTATAATGCGGAAACTAGGTGGTAATTAATGTTTGATGTAGGAGCTATATTTAGTGGTTTAATGCATGGAATTGCTACAATGCTTTTATCTTTCTTAAAACTACTAATACCCGTTTTTATTGCTATTATAATTCTCATACTGATAATTGCATTCTTTTATTTAAAGTACCGATTTGTTGACGGCATAAGACCTAAACTTTTTAAATTACCCTATAAATTTAAATATAAAGGCAAAAATTATGTTATTCTAATGCCCGCGACTAGGAATACTAAAAAAGATGGTTTCTTTAAAAATATATTTTATCTCTTTCCTAAGCAACTAGCTTATGATTTAATTAATCAAGATCCTAATAGTTTCGATAAATTCGGTATTCATATGGTAGTAGGGGAGCAAGGTAGTGGTAAAACAATGACAGTCGCTTATTTGCTTCAAACTTGGAAGAAAAAATATCCCTTAATGCGTATTTATACTAATATGGCGTATAAATATGAAGATGGCGAACTTATTACATGGAAACATCTTTTAGAACATAATAATAGTATTTATGGCATTGCCAATGTTATAGATGAAACTAAAACATGGTGGTCTAATAAAGAATCTAAAGATGTTCCTCCTGAAATTTTAGGGGAAATTTGTCAGCAACGTAAACAAAAGAAAGCTACAATAGGTACAGTGCAAGTTTTTAGTGAACTTGCTAAACCTTTTAGGTCTCAATGTCATTTTATTTATGTTCCTCATACCATTTTTGGGTGTCTTACGATAGTATTTAAAACTAAAGCTAAATATTATGACTCTGAAAATGATACATTTAAAAAATATTGTGGTTTCTTTTTATTCGCACATACAAAACAATTACGTGAAAGTTATGATACTTATAAGAAAATTGAAAAATATAAAGAAGTTGATTTTGATGTAAGTAGTTACTTCGATTCTTGGGGACAGGCCCCATCGGTGGGGGCGTCCCAAGATGAGTAATTTTACTCATTCTTCTAAAAAACTTCCAAGAAATGAAAAAGACCAACTTCAATACTATTATGATATTAAAGAAGGGTTAAAGAATGATATTATTGAAAATCCCCATAAACATTCGCTATCCTTATTACTTGATAATAGTCTCATAACTCAAACCGAACAAAAAGCGTATACTATAAAAGTTATACAATGTGGAGAATATTATCAAATATACCGTTTTAATAAAATGAAAATAAAAAACGATAAATTTAAAGAAAGAATTAATGATAAAAAATATTGCGTTGATTTATGGTTTGATATTGATACAGATAAATTGATTAAATCTAAAAATTATCAAAAAAAGCCTAGTAGGGGAGTAATTTTACAAAAGAATATAGATAGGTCAAAGTTTCAACTACAACGTCTTATAAAGGCTAATGAAAAAAAATTTAAGACATTTATTACTTTAACTTTTGCTGAAAATGTTAAATCAATTAGAGAGTCTAATAAAGTTTTTAATTCATTTAGAACATATATAAAAAAGTTAAAAAGTGATTTTAAATACGTGTGTGTTCCCGAGTTTCAAAAGAGGGGAGCGGTACACTATCACCTTTTAACTAATATTAATTATACTGATTTTTCTTTACTAAGTCAAAAAGAGGTAAAATTATGGGATCCTAAATCTAAAAAATGGCAAATTGGTAGAAATATAAAAGGATGGAATAAGGGTTATAGTTTAGTAAAAAATATGGAAAATATAAACGTAGTAGGTTATCTTTCAAAATATATGAATAAAGATATTGATAATAGACTCTTTGGTTTTAGGAGATATCTAAATTCAAGTAATTTAATAAAACCTAATGAATACTATATTAACCTATATGATGACCAAGACTTTAATATAATAGCTGATATATTAGCTAATAGCAATATAACTTATGATAGTTCATATTTAGATGTATTTGGTAATGTTATAGATTATACAGAGTATAAGCGAGCGAGCGACCGCTCCCCGGAGTGAGTGAGCTTTAAATTAAAAGAGAGGAGTTATTTAATGGAAAATATTTTTATTTGGTTTCCATCTATTATTTTCTTAATAATTTTTATTCCATTGTGTATTAAATGGTATAAGTTAAGGACAAGTAAAATAATCAATATTTTTAGTTATGAAAAAGATATTTTATTTATTTTCTTTGTTTTTTGGGTATTTTGCATGTTTTATTCTTTATATTTAGTCTATGATTTTTATTACAATGATGATGTAGATAAAGTATGCATCAATGATTCATGTGTTGAAATAAAAAAACACTCCATTCAAAGTAGAAGTGCATAATTGTATAAATTAACAAGTTAACATAATATATATTATAGGAAAAATTAGTTATTAACTTTTCTTGATTGAATTTCAACGATCTTCTCTAATACTTCTGAAGCATTACTGGTCGTAATTTCAGTATAACCTAATTCTTTTAACGCTTGAACTTTAGCAGCATTAATCTCTAAAGTACGGCTCATTTTATCTTCCATTTTTTGTTCAATTTTCTCAACAAAGCGTTTATGTGTAGCAGCAATTTTTGATTTACTAGCGCCACCACTATGATATAATGTCATTGCAGAAAACAAAATGCTTTCAAAAATAAATTGCTCATTTTCATCATAAACAAATTCGTAAGGTTTAGTATATCCCGCTGCTTTTGACATATAGGCCAATATATAATTAAGTTCACGAGAATTCTCCATAGTCTGTAAATAATGGTAAAGATAAAGCGCAGAGTTATAAGCCACTTCATCCTTGTCATCACTTAAACGTTCTTTTAACTCATCGACAATATTATGTAAAAGTTCTCTTTGTTTTTGACCTAAACCATCAAAAATTATATTTGAATCACCAACATCACTTTTAGCTGTATTTTCAAATAAACTGTTAATACGTGTCTCAACATCCATTATATAATCAGTATCAACTTTAATTTCTTCCAATTCTTCAGCTGACTTAATTCCAAGTATATTTAACAAAATAACTTTTTTATCTTTTGGCCATTTATTTATATCATCTAATTCTAAATAATTATAAATCATTTGCCTAGAAACCCCTAGACATTTAGCCAATTTTACTTTTGATATACCTAATTCTCTTAATATTTCGTTCAATCTTTCCATGATTAAAACCTCCTATTATAATTTTATCATACTGTCGTAAAATGTCAAGTAAAACGTAAAACAATGTAAAAGTTAAAACAATATAATTACTTTAATACCGTTTCGATAATCCCTCCGCCTAAGCATTCATTAGCGTTATAAAAAACACAGGCTTGTCCTTCAGTAACCGACTTGACCCCTTGAGGATAACAAACCAAGGCTTTTCCATCTTCAAGTAATTCAACATTGACTGTATTATCGGCTTGACGATATCGGAATTTAGCCGAGCATTCTTTGGGAAGTTCATCTAACAAATTCAAATCAGTCACAATACAAGAAGTACTAAGTAAATATTTATTTTCATCACCCATAGCTACATATAAAATATTTTTTTTAAGATCTTTCTTAACAACAAATAGTCTTTCAGCTGTACCACCAATATTTAATCCCCGTCTTTGACCAATGGTATAATACATTAAACCAATATGTTTACCCAAAATTTCTCCGTTTTCAATATTGACAATATTGCCAGGCGTATTTGGCAAATAATTTTCTAAAAATTTTTTGAAATTCCGTTCACCGATAAAACATATTCCCGTAGAATCTTTTTTATTGGCAGTTATTAAGTCATATTCACGAGCAATTTTACGAACTTCATCTTTAGTTAGCTCGCCCACTGGGAACAGGACATTTTTTAACTGCTCACTCGAAACTTGCGATAAAAAATATGTTTGATCCTTATTTAAATCTATACCTCGAAATAATTTACCATCTTTAATTCTTGCATAATGGCCAGTTGCTATATAATCAGCTCCTAATTTAAATGCTTCCTTAGCAAACATATCAAACTTTATATATTTATTACACATTATATCAGGGTTTGGCGTTCTCCCGTTTTTTAATTCACTTAAAAAATACTCAAATACATAGTCCCAATATTCCTTAACAAAGTCTACACGGTGCAAAGTAATACCTAATTTATTACAAACTGCTAAAGCATCGTTATAATCTTGCTCTTGCGGGCAAATATCATTATTTAAATCAGGATTACCTAAAAAGTCACCATTAACACTAGTATCCCAATTTCTCATAAATAAGCCAATAACTTCATACCCTTTTTTTTGTAATAAAATAGCAGCAACACTACTATCTACTCCCCCACTCATCCCAACAACAACTTTTTTCACTTATATCACCAACAACTATTATACAAAAAAAATGATAGAAAATCCATCATTTAATAAAAGTCATCGTCATATTTAAAAGTTCTGGCATTAAATATACCTCATAAATACTTGTAATCAAAAGAACTACGCAAGAAAAGGCTAAAACAGTTAAATATCTATTAATAATACTCTTAAAATCAAGCGTTTTCTTACCACTCATACATTTAATAATCTTAAACGATACAATTAACGCATAAGCACTTAACAACATAAATATTAAAATATTAATGACTTGATGAGGAAAAGAATAAACGATCCCAATTAAAATTCCTTTAACCTTAAAATTAATAATTATACTGGCTACCGAAAAACCTAAAACAAAAGCTTTTAAAAACAATAAAAATAGTATTATAAAAAAGCCAATCACCGATACCCCTAATAACCAAATAATAATAGCGAAGCCAATTGTAAAAAACAAAGTATTAATTATTGAAGAATCGTAACTTAACTTTCCAGATTTCACATTATTAAAAAAATCATTTAAATAATCTAATACCATTTTTTTATCGTTTGAATCAATAATTGCTGCAAATATTGAACCGGATACTATTCCGACAATTATTATAACCAATAAAAATACGAATAAATTTTTGTTAATATAAAGTTTGCTTTTTAACTTGTCCATATATTTTTTCATAATTTCTCTCCTCGATAAATTATATCGTTTTTCAAAAAAAATATTCCAAAAAACTAAAAAATATATTATAATTATTAAAGAGGTGAAAACATGAATAAAAAAGTTCAAAAAATAACAGTCTGGATAATGCTTTTAGTTATTGTTGCATTTTTCATCACCACTATCGTTTGGGGTATGTAAATAATTTATTTGAAAAATATTTCATTCCAATAAACACATTCAAGATAATTATAATGTGTTTTTCTTTCGGCAAAAAATATATCAATTTAGACTAATAGTCTACACAATTATTAACAATATAATCAATAATTTTCTGGTTTGTAGCCCTTGTATAATGCAAACCATCTTTTGATGCAAAGTCAACTTCATTATACGAATCACAGTTTTTTAAATTATGTAAATGAGTTTGTTTAGTTAAACTAACAATTTTAGAATTAAAGGCTATAATCTTTGCATTAGTTCGCTGATTATACGGAAAATATATATTTATAATATTCTCAATCACTGGATTAACGGACAATAAATAAAATTTAACATTCGGGTAATTAAGCGCTAAATCCTGATATGCCTTAAAATACTCCGCCGCTATACTTTCAGCTACTTTAAAGTTTAAATCATTTACGCCCATATTAATAACTACATGATATTCATAATTTGGCTCTCGCTTGTTCAATTTTAATACCAATTGTTCTTTAGCCACATTATTAAACCATTCAAAAGTTTTTCCATTTGATGCAATAAACGTAAAATTAATAGGAACATTGAGACTGTCTTTGCTTAACTCGATATATTCCATTCTAGAATCGCCAATAATTATTACTTTATTATGAGTAATATTTTTTAATATATTACTATTCGGAATCATAGTTAACTTAGAAACACCACAGCTACAACCTTCAAAATTCTTAGCATTTAACGTAAAATATAAAAGCATTAAAATAAAAAATAAAAATAATAATGATATCAAAAAAACAGCGCCTTTTTTAATAATATTAAACAATTTATTTCCACTGTTAAAAGTTTTATGCTGAATAATATAACAAAAAACAATACAGAAAATAATACTTAGTAAACATATAATATTTATTATTTCTGTATTAAACACTTTAAACCAAAAATCGTCATCACAAAATTTTAAATACATATAAAATCACCTAACTATTTTTGTTTTTCTGTATCAAAAATAATATTTTCTGGAGCATGATTAACCCTTTTGTCAACCGGCGGTAATTTCATATAATCGCCAAATAACGTTGATAAATAATAGTCATAGTTTTTAAACGTTTTATATTTTTCCCCTTCAAACAAAACCTTATCTATTGGTACTAATTTGCTAGCATCATAAATTTCTTTACGATAATCATAAGCACCAACCAATACTGTAATAAATTCACCATCTGGACAATGTGGTTTTCTAACTAATCTCATCTGAATTTTTTTTAAAAATTTCAAACTAAACAAATTTAAGATAAATACAACAAAAGGATGACGACAATCACTGATTTTTTTAATAATTTTATACTTATAAGAAATGGTTTCCCAAATATTTTTTATTAACATTGCTTCTATTCTTAATATTCGTGAATATGGTTTACAAACTTTTTCCAATGGAAATATATCAACAAAAATTCCTTTATTAACATTTAAATGAGCCACTAACTCTTCATCCATCAAGGTATTTTTCTTTCTAACTTTCATAAATGGAAAGTAACAATCAGGGTTTGTTTCATAACAATCTAAAAAATACTTATCGTTTAAAGCCTTTGGCGCGATTGCCATAAATTTTTCATAGTCTTCGCGTAACATAGCCATATCAATGTCATCATCCCACGGAATAAAACCGCCATGTCTGATAGCTCCAAGTAAAGTTCCACCCGAAATATAATAGTTTATATCATTTTCATCACATACTCTAACAATTTCGTTCAAAATTTCTTGCTCAACTATGTGCAACTGTTTTAATACTTTTTTGTCAATTCCCTTACTCATAAAAATACCTCCTCCAGTAAATCACTTTAAAAATTTTTCATAGTCAAAATTCATTATTTTTTTAAATGGTTTTTCAAAAAAGCTTAAAGATAATATAAAAGATAAAATCACTGCTGATATTATATAAATTGCAACAGTCCAATCCCCTACTAGATCATATAGTAAAGCCGGTAAATTACTATTAAAGTACAAAAGAATAACTAAATAATGCAGAACATATACTTGCATAGTCTTAGAACCAAACGAAGAAAAGAACGTTTTTCTTCGAGGAATTAAACACATCACCGCTAAAGACATGAATATTGCTATTAAATATCCAAAAATTCTACATACCGCTCCAGTGCAAGGAACATCAATAGGAATATCAATATACTCATAAGGATTTTGGCCAGTGAAAAACATCTTTAAAAACATCAAATCCTCAGAAAATAAGTAACAAATAGTAAAAACACAAGCAAGGGTGATTAAAGACAAAATTTTAAATTTATATTCATGAATTTTATCTACAAACTTTTTTAAAGACTCCTTGGTAACATAAAAGCCTAATAAGAAAAAAGGATAAAATACAATAATTCGTGATAAAACAGCCACTTCCTTAACATTACTATCATACCCAATAATAACGCCTAATATCACGCTAAATATTATTAAATATTTAGGATTAATATTTTTCAAAATGAATGTCATTACTAGCCAAATTGCTAAGGCAAAAACATACCATGGACACTCTGTTTCTACAAAAAAAGAAAAAGAAATATCATGTCCATATAAGAACCTCAGAATAAAGAAAACCAACACTTTAAAAATAAAATAAATCATTAGTAAAGCGCACATTCGGTTAAATCTAAATTCACCATTTTTATTAGTTAAACGTTTTGATAAAAATCCTGTAATAAAAATAAACAATGGCATATGAAACGCATAAATGTATAGAAGAATAGAATTGGACCACACATTATTTGAAACATAAGACAAAAAATGACCAATCACAACTAAAACAATTAATATAAATTTCAAATTATCGTAATAAAAAACTCTTTCACCACTTGTTTTCATTATAAAATAACTCCTTACATTTACCTATTTATTATTTATTGTACCAGAAAAAAGATAAATAGTCTATTTTTAAATAGATTTCATAATTAATATAAATCGCTTCGTCAACTATTGGACCGGCTTGATAACTATATCTTCAGGCAATTTATAATAATCCGCAAAGGCAGAATAAGCCCAATAATTCTTATCAATAGGACTATTGGCATCAATATGAAATTTATCAAACGGAGATTTAATCATCTTTACTTCTAATATATTAGTTTGCCCACTTTGAACTTTTTTAATAGCTTCACTACGCTCTATTTTTATCGTACCAATATAAGCATATATTATAATTTCTAAAACAATTAATAAAAATGCCAAACACCAAATAAATACTCTACAACCTTTATTAATTTCACTTTGATAAATAAAATTATAAATAATAAAAATAGAGAGAAATAACAAAACATGGAAATTAACTCTTCCTGATGCATACTCTGGTGTAATCATTAAAGAATAAGCAACTATACTTATTGCTACTAACAATGGTATCAACTGCTGATCATTACGATGAATTAAAATATAACATTCAAAAACAAACAATAATACACCCAATAAGAACCAAAACCAACCATTGTCAAATAAAAATCCTAAAACGCATAACGAAAAAGCAATAAATGAAAATGCTAAAACCTTTTTTCTACTTATTTTAAACAAAACATAAATAATTGAAATAATCAAAAGACTCGGATATAAATTGTAAATATTAAAAACATTAAATAAGTTGTCAGAAATAGTTGGAATCGACATCAAAACTTTATCTATTAAAGACAAAGTTGACCAAGTATCATCGCCGGCCATACGCCCTATAACCGAAGGCGATAATAAAATAAATAACAGCCCACCTATTACACCAACGAGTAAAAACAAGTATTTTAATAAATAATTTTTAATTTCCTTTTCTGTAAAAATTTTAATAATAAAGTCAGCAATAATCATTATTAAAATAAAAATGCCCGTAGTTTCGCAAAGCATTGAACCACATAAACAAATTAAAAAGGTTAAAATCGGTCTACTAGTAAAACCAATTTTTAAATAATAAATTATAAATAAAATTAAGAATAAAAACACCCACACATAATTAACAGAGCCAGCGACCCAATAAATTAAATCCTTAAAACTGTATAAAAGTAAAAAAGAAATAATTGATAATAAAACCAAATAAATATTTTTTACTTTAGTTTTAGTAATTATCTTAACAAGATAAGACATCGAAATAATTATCAAAATAATAATTAAAGGATTAATAAATGACCACATATTTTTATCAAATATTAATAAAAATTGAACAATGAAATGAATAAAAACTCGCGGACTTATATGCGAATAATCAAAAAGTTGATTAGAAATAATTCCTGAAATATTGGTAATTCTGTTATCAGCTCTATAAAATAATGAATATGGTAAATCATCATTAATAACAAAGGTTTGAAAGTGACAAAAAACTAATATTAAATAAAAAACTACTAAAAACAATAAAACAAATTTATTATTTTTTATTATCTTTGTCATCACTATTACCCCTAACTAATTCATAATCTTTTTTTAAATGATTATAAATTTTATCGATAATGGCTTGATCTTTTAAAGTAGAAAACTTTCTAGCAAAAAGACAATTGCTATTAATCAACTCATCATAATCATCTAAAGTAAAAACATAAGGCTCTCCCCTATTCCAATCTATATAACGTTGAATTGCCTGGTAATCATTATCATGATAATTATAAAGATTTTGATACATTTTTGAATTATATACCAAAGTTTGCACAAAAACTTCATCAGCACACAAAGTATATTTAAACATTTTTCTTATCTTATCTTCATGACCAATAAGATAATTAACTAAATCATTAGTAATACTTATCCAATTAGCCCCCTTTTGAATCACAAATTCACATTTTTTTAAACGATCAACCTGTAACATCTTTTCCATTTTTAATAACCAAAAATAAATTTTATTATATATTTTTTTTATACATGAATTCTTCATTCGCCTTTGACTCAAAAAAATATGATAATATTTAACTCTATCAATTACTGACTGCGAAACCATCTTGTGGTTATCATAGCAAATAAACTCTTTACCATTATTTTTATCAAAAAAGTCATGAATTTCGTCTTGCGATTTTAAAGGTAAATCGGCCCCTGAAAGCAAATGATAATACTGATATTTTCCGTTTCTTTGGGCCGTTTTAAATAAAATCATTTCACAATTAATTTGACTGTATGTTCCCCATCTAACATCCGTTCTTTCCGTAAAATAAAGATTACTAAATTTTATTATTTTCTTATAATATGAAAAATTAAAATTTTTGACTTTTTTATCGATATGGACATAAATATCATTCCGATTATCATCTAGGAGCAACAATAATTTTTCTAAAATATAAAAATCATTATGCGCCATTATTAAATATGCGTGCTTCATATTTCCTCCTAAAATAAATTCATTTAAAGATGTTTACTTTGAATTATATTTATCATTCAGTAAGTTAAAAACCTTTTCCCATTCATTAACAACCACCGAGCAATCAAATTGTCTAGAAAAATCTTTAGCATTCTGTGAGAGCTGTTTCAATTCCAAAGGACATGTAATTAATTTCCCTAATTTATCAACAAATAAATCAACGTCATTGTTCTCAACCACATATCCTGTCTTACCATCTATTATTTGCTCATAAACGGTCTCACCAAAATTAAACGAAACCACCGGTAATCCACATGAATAACCTTCAATAATGCTTAAAGAAAATCCCTCAGACAAAGAAGTATTTAAAATAATAGAAGATTGCAGTAAAACTTCAAGCGGATTTTTCGTAATCCCCTTATATACAATATTTTTATTTTTCGAAAATACGTCCTTACTATGCTTATTAAATTCACCGGCTCCATAAATTTCAAATACCCAGTCAGTACAGTTAAACTTTTGAAAACATCTATCGACAATGTCAATCATTAAATCAATTCTTTTGTTATTATCAATTCGAGTAATTACGACAATTTTTTTATTGTTAGCAACATCACTTATTTTATCGGTTGTAAACTTATTAGGATTATAAATATAATGATTTTTTTGAAATCCAAATTTTTCAGCTTTATTCATCGTAGATTTACATAACCAATAAAGCCCAAAAAGTTCATTATTTAATCTTTTTAAAATTTTAATATTATTTTTATCACGAAGCATGTACTCAAATGAAGAGTGCTGAACAAAGCAAGTACGCCCAAGGTAATCTTGCGGAATGCCTAATAATACTTGATAATGAGCGGCTATAATATAATCAGGCTTCATTTCAGCAATAATTCCTTTCATTTTTTTATAATCGTCATTCAATTTCCTTCTATCAATAAAATATTGTTTACAAGTTTTAAAAAAATCTTTTTTAAACATTTTCTTTAAAACATCTCTTTTGTGTGTAATTCCCCAAGAATCACTATAATTAACAATATTTGTTTTAAAAGAAGCAATTAACTTATCATGTTCATCATTATCTCTAATAGCCAAATAATTAACATCATAACCCCTTTTTAGAAACTCTTCTCCTAAAGTTTTATTAACAAACCATATTCCTCCCATTGCACTAGCTTTATTAGTTAACAGTAAGATCTTTTTCATCATTAACCTTCCTTTCATTTATAAATCAAATTCTCAAAGTTAATGTTTTAAAAATATTTTCTTTATAAACCCATTACAATAATACAATACATTAGCCGATAAAGTGCAAAATGTTACCATAAATATACCAGAAAGGTGATGATAAAAATAGCGGTTTTTCCGGTAATGTGGGAACTGCTCATTGACGTTCTTTTTAGCAATCTCAACTGCTGCTTTATAATCTTTTTTCTTAAAATGGCATGCATTAATAATAAAAGTGTTATACAAATAACGTACATAACAATATTCAAGTTCTTTTTTATATTCATCATAAAAGCCATTAGTCTTATAAAATTCAACAATTCCATTAAAATTATCAATATAATCATATAACCTTTTATCATATGTTTTAATGATAGAATTATTTCTCTGCACATAATTAATTAAAGGCTCTTTAACAGTTCCAATACTATTAATATAAGGAAACATTTTATAAATAAGTTCTGTATCTTCATACCAGACACCTTTTTTAAATAAAACATTTTCGAATAAAGAACGTTTATAAATTTTGTTCCAAGCCGTCGGATAAAAATTCAACATTTGTTTTTTTATTTGTTCCTTAGTGTTAATATCTTTTTCGACACATGATGAAATAACGCGCGTTTGATCAGGAAACACCATATTAACATCACAGACAACTATATCATAGTTATCTTCTTTAGCTTTTTGATAAAGTTTTTCAAACATAGTGGCTTCTACATAATCATCACTATCTACAAATCCAATGTACTCACCCCTAGCTTTAGCAATACCATAATTTCTAGCATCACTAAGCCCGCCATTTTCTTTTATAAATGCCTTGATTAAATCTGGATTTTTCTGCACGTATTTATCAATGATCTTCTGACAATTATCCGGACTCCCGTCATTTACAACGATAATTTCAATATCTTTTAAACTTTGCATAGTTAAACTATCCAAACATTTTTCTAAATACTTCTCGACATTATAAACTGGAACAATTACACTAACCTTTACCACGCCATCACCTAATTTCTTAATCTTAAAAAAATATTCTATTTATGAGTAAGTCGCTTAATCATTTTAAGCAAGCCATAATGTTTATAATAAGCCATTTTACAAATAACCTTTAGTTTAAAACTGGATTTTTTTAAATAAATATTGTTTTGCCATTGTGGATAACAATCTTTCATCGTATTTACAATTTTCTCTAAATAAATGTCCGTATTTTTGTAATTTAAAAAACGTAAAGTAGCACTTCTAAGCAAATGCGTTATATATAAGTATTCAACCTCAGCAGGAAACTTTTTCCCTAAAAGCTCACGATTTTTATCTAAAACGGTAAAAATATCCAATAATTTTTCATTAAAACTAACCTGGTTCATAATAGAACTACTTCTTTGTAAATAATAATAAAGCCCTTCCTCTATAAAACCGATTTTATCAGTTCTTAAAGCCAATGAAGGAGTTAATTCCAAATCTTCGTATAAAATACCTTTTTTAAATTGATGTTTTTTAAGCAAATAGCTCTTATATAATTTTATACATCCTGTTGTCGGTCCAATAATATAATTTTTAACATCATCGTCACTAAAATGCAAATTCGATTTAATTAATTCCTCTTTCCCATCATCATAAACATTAATAGTATCACAAACAACAATATCTAAGCCATCCATGGTAGCTTTATTATACATTTTTAAAAGCATGTCAGCAGCAATATAATCGTCACTATCCACCAAAGAAATATACTCACCCTTAGCTTTAGCAATACCATAGTTTCTAGCATCACTAAGGCCACCATTTTCTTTTATAAAAGCCTTGATTAAATCTGGGTATTTTTGCGCGTATTTATCGATAATTTCCTGACAATTATCTGGGCTCCCATCATTGACAACAATAATTTCAATATCCTTTAAACTTTGCGTAACTAAACTATCCAAACATTTTTCTAAATACTTCTCGACATTATAAACCGGAACAATTACACTAACCTTGCACATAATTAACACCTCGCAAAACATATTTATTATAAACATTATAACAAATATCTTAACTATTTACTAGCCAAAACAAAATTAAAATAAATTTCAAAAATAAAGCATAAAAAAACAGCACTTAGCCTAAAGAAGGCTTTTTACTGTTTTCTACTATCCAAATATCTAACATAAAATAATATTAGTAATCAATGCATGAATTTCCGATATAATCTAAAACTTTTTGTGTAGTTTGATCATCATAATGCAATCCGTCTGGTGTTTGAAAGTCAAGGTGATGATAACTATCACAATATTTAACACTATAACTACTCAAATAATGATTTAAATAATAATTAAACCACTCGATTTTATCATTAGTTCGTTTGTTACTTTTGTAAATAATTTCCTCATCAACTGGATTAACAGACAAAAGATAAAAACGAATATTATCATATTTATCCAATATCTCACTATAAGCTTCGGCATATTGTTTAGCCAGCATTTGAACACTTGTTTCAGAATTTAAATCATTTACGCCCATGTTAACAACAACATGGTAAATATAATTTTTATCATTATTAATTAATTTCTCAAGTTCAGGTAGAGCTTTTTCAACTGTCCAAGAAATCTTTGCCCCGGCTTTAGCAATAATCTTAAATTTCAAAGGAATATTTACCGCTGATTCATCAATCCACTCCATTCGTGAGTCACCAATAATCACAACTTTATTACCGTAAAAATGATTGATTAACTTCTTTTCTCCCGTAGGTATCTGTTTAAAATTATCAGTAGTAATTTCATCTTTAGCAATTACTGTATAAAAAGAAACTAATGAAATCACCACTATTCCAACGATTACAAAACCATTACAATATTTTACCACGGAAGAAAAATTAACACTATTATGAATTATTGCTACTAAAATTATCAATAATAAAATAATAACTACAACAAGCATAAAATCACCACAAAGTCTATTTTATCATATTTTCTTGATTTTTAAACATTTTTTAGTTTATTTAATATAATAACAAATATAATTTATCGCCTTTAAAAACTAATTGCTTTTTGTCAAATTTGTCATATTCTTTACCTTTAAAATATTCATTAAACTTTTCTTTGCTCATCGGTTTGTAAGCTAAATCAACATCACTGTAAACATGAAAAGCACAGTTCATTGCCCAGTCAACAGCTAGCAATCTAATATTAGCACCATTAGCATGGCCAAAACTATAATAATAGTTAACTGAACTATCTTTAGCGTAGTAAACCGTATCTACTTTATTGCCACTTTCATTTTCGTACCATTTAATACGTTGATATATATTATTTAAATATTTAACATCTTCTTTATAACGTTTAATATCTATCATCGTATTTTGATGAATAGCATAACAAGATAAAAGTAAAAGGGCCGTAATTATAGCTCCAAATAAATAATTAATTTTAAAATTATAATTAAAGGTAGAAATAATAAGCAAGAATAAAACGCTTGGTAAAATTCCTAAAGTTAGTGCCATACGGGCAGCTATATAATTATTATCTGCAGCCATAAATAAATTAGGAATAAAAGGTGCAATCACGCAAGATATAATTAATATAAAAAGCAAAAATATATTAATTAATTTGTGCTCATTTTTAACTAATAAGTAAATAAACATCACAAATAAAATAGCAACAATAAAATAGTAAAATTTAGTATTAATAAATCCAAATAATAATTCTAACGAATTAGGTAATAATGCAGTAACTACTGCTATTAAATTATCTAAAATACTAAAATTACCGAGTTTAGATATGCTAACTGATAAAATAGCCGCTACACATTTAATAATAGCAAAATTAACTAAAAACGCCATAGCGTATATTATAATAGCCACCCCAAGCATTTTACCTAAAGATAAAACCTTTTCCTTACTATCGATCTTTTTAGTAATCATAATAAGTAACAAGCAAACAAATAAGTAAGCAGCAATTCCTTGATAACAAGCTACGCCAATAATTGCTAAAATGAAAGCTAAAACATAGTTTAATATCCCATCTTCAACAATTTTAGTGGCAACTAAAACCATACATAGAATTCCAAGCGCTATAACAAAAGATTCGTCTAAAAGTAAAACTTCAATTAATAAAGGATTATAAAAAAGTAAGAAAACACTAGTTAAAACAAATACTTTTAATAATTTGCTGTTCAAATTAAGATTTTTTTCAATAACTGTATATAATTTTAAAATAGCAATAGCCAAAAATAAATTAGTTAAAAACGCTGAAATAAACCCAATCGAATCAAAAGGTAAACCAACTAAACCAAAAATCCAAAAGAACAAAGCACTAAAAACACGACCATTTTGTAAGAAAAGTAATGCCGTATCGTTATAGCCATTATACATTGTACAATAACTATCTAAAGCATGTGAAGCTGCAAAAGCCGGATAAGTCACAATGATCCCTATACTAAATATTATCAAAAATTGCAATACTTTTCTTTTCATTATTTCACATCCTCGTCTTTCTTATTTTTATTCTGACAATTATCATAAATAATAACTGCTAAACAACCAAACGACATTACTAAATACATCATTGGACTAACCCAACCGAATACATGGCCCGAATAATATGCAATAACTAACCCTAGAAAAACACTCAAAGTAGCTAAAACAGTTTTAAATCTAAAATTATTTTTAAAATTTCTCAAAGCTTTAATAGCTAAATAAATAAGCAATCCAAAATATGGCCCAATTAATATAAGAACACCAACTATTCCAAAAATATAATATTGGTAAACGTAGTCTCTTTCAATATCTATAAAATTTAAAGTATAACCCATTCCAAGCAATTTGTCATTGTCGTTATTGTTTCGCTCCTCAATGCGATTTAATATATCTATTTTCATTCGCCTATTATCATTATTCAAAGCTTTATCACGACTAGCCATTTGAAGCCAAAACTCCGGATCGTTTTTCAAAGGATAGATTTCTAAAAAATAATCATTAATTAAATATTCATTTTTATATTTTTCCATTAATTTATCTAATTGTTTAATATCGATATTAGATAATTCTTGATAAGCCGAAGCGTCTTTAACTGAAAAATCAGGTGATCCACTATCAATTCTTCCTAGCATAAAAGGTGAAATAACCATAAAAGCCGTACATACTAATGAACTAATAAAAAATGATTTTTCAAAAAACACTTTGCGTTTTTCTTTTTTCAAGAAAACCAATAAAACATAAGCCATCCCCGCAGTTACACTAATGATTACTGATCCATATGCAGACGTCCTAGTTCCGAGCAATATCATCGCAATAAACTGGCAGACAAATAAGATAACATTACTTTTTTTATTATCTTTATAAAGCATATAAATATTAAACGGTAAAAGCATAAACAATATTGCTGAAAGTTCATTAGCTGAATCAAACCAACCTCTACTAGCTAGTTGCTTAAAATCACCATGATAAAGAAAATAATCAAACATATTATATAAAATAAAGTTTTTCGTATCACTATAAGAAATAAATGATAATTTCAAAATATTTAAAACTATTATAGAAATTGAAATAATCCCAATTATCCATTTAGCAATTTTAAAATAATACTCTTTAGTAAAAATATCTTTATTATTCAAAAGCACATACAAAAGCATAAGCGGTAATATATAAACTCTTAAAATATAAAATGTTTCTGTAATAAAACTAAAATTAGCTTTAGAAAAAATATTCGTATCAAATTTAATAATATTTGTATAATGTAAATAAATATAAATAAATACTATTAATAAATACAAAATTAAAAAAAGTATATTCTTCTTTTTTTCTTTAAACAATTTCGTTATTGTTAAAATTAAAGCAATACCAATTAAAACTATATTGACTAGTTCAATCAAACTAATACCTAATATTTCAAAATGCCTAAAAGATGTTGTTCTTATCATATCTAAAAATGGTAATTGAATTAGTAAAATTGTTATCAATATTTTAATTATTTGATTTCTTGTAATTTGTTTTTGCATTATCTCACCTCTTAATTTTCTGAACAAGTTTAATTATTTTATATTTTTTATGATAAAAAAGAAACATCAAAACTTTTTCTTTCAAATTCATATTATGAAGATATCTATTTTTAAGCCATTTAGGAAACTTCGTTTTCATAAAGTCTGCAATTTGATCAAGCTGTTTAAACTTATCAAAACGGTAGAAATTAAGTGAACCCAAATATAGAAAATGGTAACCAATTAAATACTCAAGCTCTTCTTTATATTGGCTATCACATAACTTTTTATATAAATAATCAGTGGCTATAAAAATATTTTCATATTTTTCTTTGTAAACATCACTTCGCATAGTTGAAACTTCCGTATGAATATAATTCACAAATGCCTCAGGTAAATAATAAACTTTAGGATTATAATTTACAAGTGTTGGAATAGATGCATAATCCTCATAAATAATTCCTTCTGGAAACTTAAAATTATTATCAATTAAAAATTTTTTAGCATAAATTTTATTCCATGGACAAACCGCCGTTAATAAATAATCATTCAAGGAAATATTTCCTTCCTCACCTGCCCAAACTTTATAATAGTTTCTATTTTTACCATCAATAATATAATAATCAGAAAGTACTATATCATACCCATTTATAGCCGTACTATAAAGCCTCTCACACATATTAACTTCTACATAATCATCACTATCGATAAATATTACGTATTCACCCTTGGACTTAACTAAGCCTAAATTCCTAGCCGAAGCTTGACCACCATTTTCTTTATTGATCAATCTTACTCTTTTATCGTTTAAATAATCTTGAACTATGTTCACACTACTATCCGTAGAACCATCATTAACCACAACTATTTCAACATCATCAAATGTTTGGCTAGTTAAACTATCTAAGCATCTTTTTAAATACTTTTCCGAATTATAAACTGGTACAATTATACTTATTTTCGCCATTATCACACATTCCTTTTTCATAAATTTTATCGATCATTCTTTTAGCAGGTTTACTAGAATTTTTTTAAATAATGCATAAATATCTCATTTACGCTCTCTTTTTTATTTTATTGAATAAATAAACTATTCTACCCTTTGCACTATTAAATTCTTCACTCTTCCTATAAACAACTATTATAAATAAAGTCGGAATAACTAACGAAATAATAAAATTAATAATAATTTGAATAAATGTAGAAACATGAATAAAACTTAAAATGAAATATACTAATCCGCCAGCACACACTAAAGTAAATAATTGCTTACAAAACGACTTATAATATAATTTTATATCTTTATAAAGTACATGTTTAAAAACTACAAAAGGCTTTATAATAAGTGGCAAAAGATAACTAATCAAAGTGCCAAGCAAAATACCTAAAAGTCCCATAAACTGAACTAAAATAATACTTAAAGCTAAATTAAGAGCCGCTTCAATAAGTGGAACATATTTATCATATTTATAAACTCCCGCTGCTGACTGAACAATAATCGGCGTTTGATTTACTCCAACTAAATAATAATTAATCATTATCAAAAGTACAACTATAAATGGTAAAACAAATTTAGAGCCAAAAACAAATTCAATAAATGGATTAAAAGTAAAAAGTAAACAAAGCGCCGAAACACCATATAAACAAAATGTAATAAAATCCATCTCTGTAAATACTTTAAATCGCTTTTCTTTATCGCCTTCAGCAATCAAATTGCCAAAAGATGAAGTAACGTTACTTACAAACACATATATAAAACTACTAACAGCGCTATGAATCATTACATAGTTAGAATAAATACCAACTGTAACAATACCAATAAACTTTGAAATCACAATATTATCAGTAGCGGTCAAAACATAATTACCGACTTTATGAAACATCAAAGCCTTAATATTAGTTTTAATTTCCTTTAAATCATTTTTCTTTAAAGCACCTGCCGTATTAATTTCTTTTAAATATGGATAAGATTTTGTAATATATCTATTAACTAATATATTTTCCAAAACAATACAAACAGTTTGAACCAGTAAATACATAATATAATCTTTAAATATTAGTAAAATAACAATTTGTCCAACCGTCATTATTATATTTGATAAAAGTAAAAAAGGTGTAATTTTATAATTTTTCTGATCAGCAGTAATCAAAGTTCGCTTATAAGAAAATAAATAACTAATAACCATATTAGCAAGAAAAATTAAATATATAATATTCAAATTTTCTATACCAGAAGTATCTTTAATAAACCAAGGTAAAAATGGCAATAAAACTAGGCCTAATACTAACACCACTAAAGCTATAATTCTATAAGCCAAGCGATAAAATTTCATCAATTTTTTACACTCTTCTGTATCATTTTCCGCAAGAGGCTTATATAAACTATAACTAATTGCAGTACCAATACCAAGCTCTGCAAGAGCTAATATCCCAAGTACATTAGAAAGTAAGCCATTTACTCCTAAGTAAACCTCATCTAATATTTTTACAAAAATAATTCTTGAAACAAAACGCAACAAATTTAATAACAAAATATTGGCAAAATTACCAATAATATTTTTTAAAGAATTTAATGTTCGCATCTTATCACCAATCTTTGCTATAACAATTATACAGTAAACAATTTAAAAAGTAAAATGAAACTATAAAACTATTTATCATCTAACAAATTATCGCTGATGATATATCTTGGACGATTTTTTGTCTCATTATATATTTTACCGATATATTCACCAACAAGACCAATAGCTAACATTTGAATGCCAGCAACTAACCAAACAGAGCAAGCAATAAAAGTCCAACCCGCAACTGCATTTCCCATTAATTTAATAATAATACAATATAAAAGTACTACAATACTAATTAAGAACATTAATATTCCTATATTTAAAACTAACCTTATCGGTTTAATGCTAAAAGATGTTATGCCATCCCAAGCAAAATTTAACATTTTCCTAAGCGGATATTTAGAACTGCCGGCAAACCTCTCATTGCGCTCATAATAAACAATATCGCTTTTAAAACCAATAAGTGGAAAAATTGCTCTTAAAAATAAATTAACTTCATGATACTGCTCTAATTCATCTAAAACTTTTTTGCTAGCCAAACGGTAATCAGCATGATTAAAAACAATATCTACTCCCATAAATCTCATAAATTTATAAAACAATTCAGCTGTTGTTCGTTTAAACCAAGTATCTTTTTTTCTATTGCTTCTAACCCCATATACAATTTCATTACCATCTAAATATTTATCGATCATTTGATCAATTGCTTCAATATCGTCTTGCAAATCTGCATCCATACTAATTACGACATCCGCATATTCCTTAGCTACCATAAGACCAGCTAGTAAAGCATTTTGATGACCTCTATTTCGCGATAAACTAATTCCCGTAAATAGTTCATTGTTTTTATGAATATCACAAATTAATTGCCAAGTATTATCTTTTGAACCATCATTTACATAAAGTACTCGACTATTAACATCGATCTTTTTTTCTTTAATTAATTTCTTTAGTTTTTCATTTAATCTCTTAGTGGTTTCACTTAGAACCTCTTCCTCATTATAACAAGGAACAACAACATATAATACTTTAGTCATAGTTCACTTCCTAACTACTTAGTTATTATCGATATAATCACGAATTTTTTCTATAAATTCTTTATTTTTATTAACCCAGCGTTTAGGTTTAAAGCTTTTTGCTTTAGCAAACACATCTGCGTATTCTTGATCATCTTCTAATTTCAAGACATATCCTTTGTCGGCAAAGTTATTGACAATTTGCAATTGATGATCATTAGTGTGCTCGCCATATTTCTCCATTCTAGGTACCGCGATTATTTTTTTATTATATTTAAGCCCCGTTAAAATATTCCCTACCCCGCCATGCGTAATTAACAAACTACAATCTTGAATATATTTGTTAAATTCATCTGTTGATACATAATCGTATATTTCCATAACATCACTTTCATATTTAGTATAACCAGCCTGAACAACAACCTTTTCTGTAATAAGCCCTTGATTAATTGCCTCACTGACAATATCAAGTAATCGTGTAAATTTTTTATCTTGCGTACCTAAACTAACAAAAACCATTAAATCATCTCCTAAAATAACGAACCCCAATATTTAGCATTAGGATAAAGTTTTAACATTTCTTCCCACTGCACTAAAAATAAATCGGCGAATTTATAAACTAATTTACCAGTGATAGTTTTTGAACTAATATTAGCAAAAGTCTCAATGAAAATTATTTTAGCACCAAATATTTTACCAATACAGCACATTGGGCCAGCAATATGAGCACCCGTGGTTATAATATATTTAGGTCTATATTTCAAAAAAGTAAAAAGTTCGATCCAACAATTCGCAAATAACTTAAATAAATAAGTAAATTTATGATCCTTGGTTCCATATATCACGTAATTAATCTTTTTGCCATATTCTTTTTTTAAAGCCAAATTACTCTTTGTTTTTTCAGTAACAATATGATAATCGTAATGATTAAAAAGTGGTTTCAATTGCATTAATTCCGCTAAATGCCCACCTGTACTTGCAATAAATAAAACTTTCTTTCTCATTTCTATCCCTCGCTAAACTCAAACTATGTTACAATTATAACAAAATTATAAATACTTTTCCACTTAAATAGAAAATTACAAAATAAAAAGTTCAAATGTTTATAATATTTGAACCAAAAGTAATTCATTTGCTTTTAAAAAGTAATAAAAGATATCTAAACATCCAAATTTCAGTTAGGACAATTATAAAACTCATTACAATATATAACCACTTTGCCATATAAGTACCTTGATAATTATAATAAACTACTAAATTCAAATCACTAGCTTTTTTCTCACTGCCAACCCAAAAATCTCCAGCATACATATCACCAAACCTAGTAAATTCACTTCCAAAGGAAATAGAATCCTTATAACCACGATCATAAATTATTTTAATAATATATTTTTCTCTTTGTTTAGGATAAATACAATCAAACTTAAGGTTAATACTATCATCAACAACATCGTCACCAGAAATTTCAAAAGAATTAACTTTTTTGTTTTTAGAATATAATTCAATCTTGTATTTAGCATCACCATCTGTTATTTTCTTTGCATTTAAAGTTATGTTATTAAAAGCACCACTGGCATAAAACTCTTGTTTAATTACTTTATGATCAGCAGTATCCTCTATCCAATCGGTCGGAGTAACATCAAATGGAGATTTAAGTTGATATTTATTGTAATCACTGATTTTATCAGTAAAACTGCTATACAAGGCTATAAGCATTAATACTGTAACTACAATAAATGAGATACTTAAAGTCTTAAACAAACGTAAATTTTGCGGTTTTATTGTAATATTTTGTTTTGTCATTTTATCTAACGCCAATCCGGCTAATATGATCATGAACGAAACAAATGGTAAACTATACTCATTTTTAGCTTCCCAAATTAAATAAAAAAGTATTGTCCCAAACAAAATTAACGTAAACAAGAATCTATAATCGAATTTTCTTTCTTTAAGTTGAAATACTAAATTAACCGTTACCAATAGAAAAATAACTAATCTAAAAGCTTCAGTATATAGTAAAATGACATCAGATTTTTCCGTTAACATTTGAAATGCTGCACTATATTCGCTAACGTTTTCAATTCGAAAATTATAATTAGAAGACCAGGATACTGGCAATTTATCAAATAGATGATTTATAAAGCCGCTAACGCCATATTCGGATAAAGTTTTTTTCATTTCCCCTAGATTAGCATGAACTTTTTCCTCTTTAGTTTCAAAACTTAAAGTAAAAAGCTCGTCTTCCATCCTCCATGAACCATCACCATGAAGTCCCATCATAATCCAATGTGTAATTGGAAAAGTTTTTGAATCATCAGGGTAAACCTTATTAATATTATAATTAATAAATTTATAACCAAATAAAATTACAAAAAATACTAAAAACAAAATAATCAAGATTCTTTTAAGGTTTTTTTGAATAAAAATTATAACGTTTTTATGACATATCAAATAAATTAAAAATACAACCAAAAGAGCGGTCAAAGGAATGACCATTGACGGCCTAAGAAAATAGCCAACCAGTGCAATGATAGCCGCCATTATAATTAATAAAATAGATTTATTACTAATTTGCTGGCGTTTTTTTATTTCTTCCTTAATTATAAACGCTAAATATACTATACCAATAGTAAATACCCAACTATAAATACAAGTATATGACCAAAAAATAAATAAGTAATTAATCGGATTTAACACACATAACAATAGAATTTTGAGGGCAAATTCTTCGTCTTTAATCTTTAAAGCTGTTTTATATGTAAAGTATATAGCTAAATCAACCATTAAAATATTAAAAACTATTAATAAAGCACTACTATTAATTAAATTAAATAAACCAAAAATTTTAAACAAACCAATTAATAATAACAAGCAAAAATTGTTGTTAGAATACTGAGTCCAATATGTTATAGAATCATAATCAACCATTTTGTCTAAACCAGCAGCAATAGCTTTAGCTTGATCGATAACGACATAAGAGTCCGTCATAGGAATTAGGTGCAAATTAAACAGTAAAATAGTTTGAATAATCAATAAAATAGCAATCAATAATCCTTTAAGGATTTTTCTTTTTTTATCGTTAAATCTATTTATTATCTTAAACAAAATAAAAATAAACAGAAAAAGCATAATAGTCACAAACCAATAGACAAACTCCGGTTTATCGATAATAGTATTTAGATAATTGAAAACTTCAGTATGTAATAAAGCATTATAATCAATAATAATAAATGAAAATAAAGTAATTAATATAATGAGTGTAATACCTTTTTTTATAAAGTTGTTCATAACCGGGAACTCCTTTCTAAATACCAAATTCATATTATGCTTTACAAAGTATAGTTAGTCAAATATATCATAACCAAAATCTAAATCAACGTATGTACTAATGCCATTTACTTTTCCATGGGAAGTAAATTGCCAATATTTGTAAGAAGTTAAATTATAACTTGGCGTAATACTAGCCATTTGTTCAAAAGAAGTTTCATTATTACCAAGTGGCCATTGTGCCAACCATATATCATATTTTTGGGCTAAACTAACGGCATCAAGTTTTGTCTCAAGCCACGTTTTACTAGCGTATATTCCGCAGCTATAACCACTATTTTCAATTGTTGAGCAAAAATAATTTGCTACATTAGTTAGCTGTTGTTTAGAGGCATTCGCAACTGATGGATCTTCGATATCTAAAAATACTTTAGTTCCTAAATTAGGACTATAACCATTACTATTCATATTTCTAATAATTCTAAGTACATGAGCTGCTTCATCTTTAGCTCCTGTTTGACTTGTGTTTTCAATATCCTTCGCATAAGAATATAAATAAATGCCATAAGGAATATTATATTTTTCACAAGCCGCTACATTATTCATAAGTTCAGTATCATCTTGATCAGTCCAATTTCCACCGTAGCCCACGCGAATAATCGCAAAACCTAGATTTGTACCAGCTACCTGAGCCCAATCAATTTTATTCTGATGATAAGAAACATCAATTCCTCTGTAAACCTTTTGTTCTTTATATTCACTGATTTTAAACTTCTGAGTATCCTCATCACTATTAGCTTTTAGAATAACTTCTGTGCTATTAACTACTTGACTTGAATTTAAAGACAAATATTGTTCGTTTGCTTTTGAAATCAAAGAAACAAAACCATTACCTAAATCTTTAAGACGCCATAGCTGAAAATCATTACCATAATTTTTATCAATAACTGCTTTATTATTATTGACCGTTAAAGCTAATGAGGTATTTAAAGCTGAAGTAATCAAATAATAACCATCGCTAACATATTTCAAATACCATAACTGATTGTTTTGATAACTATTTTCATACATGATTAAATCAGTACCTGAATTTTTAGAAGCACCACGAACATCAAGAGCTTTATTTAAATTTAAAGAGCTACTAAAATTATATACGCCATCCGAATAAGTTTGAACATCGACATTTATATCGGTAGAAATAAATTTAAATTTTTGATTATCACCACCATTATAGGCATACGTTTGAATATTTGTCCCATTATTAGCAAGGCCTCTATATACGTCTACATATAACAAGCTTGCCTTTGAGACAATATAATAATATCCATTTCCAGCATCTTTAATTATCCATTGCTGATTATCACCGCCATTATGAGTATAAAGCTGTACATTAGTACCATTAGTTTTATTGCCATAATAAAGATCTAGTGACATCT